>JAYSPR010000340.1:0-19501 GCA_043721975.1 Bacteriovoracaceae bacterium | reverse complement strand
TTTAAAAAGTGTGCTATCTAAAACTTCATCTGGACTTGAAACAATTCGTTTATCTATTTCTTGGCCCAAATGATGTTGAAAACGCATATCTTGGAGTTTGGTTAAAATAGATTTGAATCCCAAACTTTGGAGGAATTCACTCAATTCATTCGTTGGATAAAAACTGACTGCAGTTTCTTCAGGTGTGTGACCCAAATCAATATCTGTAACAATCTGAACTAACTTTTTAGAAAGTAATCCCGCCTCAAGATGCTCTGTAAAAGCTTCAATAACTTTTTTACCCTTGAGATCATTTTTGTGAGCAATGATATTATCCAAAGTACCATACTCTTTTAAAAGTTTCGCTGCTCCGACGGCTCCAATTCCTTTCATTCCTGGAATATTGTCTGAAGTATCACCAACGATTGAAAGGTAGTCGACAATTTGCTCTGGTAGTACTCCCATCTTTTCTTCAACGTCGGCAGGACTATAAATTTTATCCTTCATCGTATCGAGAAGTTTGGTATTTCCACCCACAAATTGCATGAGATCCTTATCACCTGAAGCAATAAAAATTTCATCAAATTGTTCTTTCCACTGAACACAAGCAGAACCAATAATATCGTCTGCTTCATAATTATTATGGGAAAAAGTTGGCAAATTCATTTTGTTAATAAGCTGATCAATTAAAGCAAATTGAGGAATTAAATCTTCAGGTGGTTCACTGCGATTGGCCTTATAAGCATCGTAGAGTTCATTTCTAAAAGATCCACCTTTCGTGTCTCTTGCTAAAAAAACATGAGAAGGCCTGTGATCTGAAAGCAACTTTAAAAGCATGGTGAGCATGCCATAAACTGCATTCGTCGGGACCCCTTCTGGAGAACTCATAGGACGAATGGCAAAAAAAGCACGGAAAATAAAGTTAGAGACGTCGACGATTATCAGACGTTTTTTTGACATGGCCCGTTCCTCGAAATGGTTCTATATTGAACCAGTTGTATTCGAAGTAAACCAACTTGTCTTTCTATTTTTCACACCAGCAAAATTGTCATCGTTGGCCATGACCGAAGTGTCGGCCATAACATCACCTAAGCGATGACCTGAGTCAAGATTGTAGAGAAGATAAAGTTCAAAACCAACTAAAACAACAGCGAGAATTGCACCGAGAATAAGTCCCACAATTTGCAAAACGAGAACTACTAAAAGCGGCAAAGTGAAAGGAAGATTTCGAACAATAGATTGGCGATAAGAACAAGGCTCACCGTCTTCAAGCGACTTGACAGCAAATCCCATAAATTTTTTACCAGCTGATTGGCCATTACTCATTCCGTCGCAGAGAGACAAATAAATAATTCCAAGCACTAGACCCAAAGGGTAAAACCAAATAGAAAAACACACCACAATAAACAGGTCGATGGCCTTGGCAATAAGGCGCGTGAGTTTGGCAACTCTGATGGCTTTTTCCAATAGATATTTTCTATCCATAAATCAATCGATATTCTCTACCCATAAATCAATCTTAGTGACACACTAGAGGAAATGCAAAGAAAATGACAGCCAGACAAGGGCCCATCAATGCATTTTTAGGTTTTCAGCTCAACTTCAACTGAGCTAAGATGACCTATAACTAAAAGGAGTTCCTCATGGGATCAGTAAACAAGACAGATGTAGCGCATTTTGAAGCAGACGTTCTAAAATCAGACAAACCAGTTCTAGTAGATTTTTGGGCTGAATGGTGTGGTCCATGTAGAGTTTTAGGTCCGATTCTTGACGATGTCGCTCGTGAATTAGGTGAGAAAGCTCAAATCGTAAAAGTTAACGTAGATGACAATCCTGAGCTTGCTCAAAAATATGGTATCCGTGGTATCCCTACGATGATTTTTTTCAAAAATGGTCAAGCTTCAAAAACACTTGTTGGTGTTCAAGCTAAAGACGAAATTAAAAAATCACTCGAAGAGATGGCCTAATCCGTGTTTATTCTTGAATCATTAAAAGATGCTCAAAAAACATTAAGCTCTTTCATTGAGAGTAAAGAAAACTCTGACAAAATTCAATCGGCCATCTCCATGATGGTCGATGCTTATAAAGCCGATGGACGCATTTTTAGTTGTGGTAACGGCGGATCGATGTGCGATGCCATGCACTTCGCTGAAGAGCTCACTGGGCGCTTTAGAAAAGAAAGAAAACCACTCGCTGCTATGGCCATCAATGATCCTTCTCATCTCACTTGTGTTTCAAACGATTATGGATACGACTATGTTTTTTCTCGCTACGTAGAAGCGTGGGGGAAAAAAGGTGATGTCCTTCTTGCCATTTCGACTTCAGGAAATTCTTCTAATGTCATTTTAGCTGTTGAAGCAGCTAAGAAAAAAGGTATGAAGGTTGTTGGACTCTTAGGTAAAGGCGGCGGAAAACTAAAAGAGATGGTTGATCTGCCAATTATCGTAGAATCAAGCATCAGCGATCGAATTCAAGAAATTCATATTAAGTGTATTCATATTTTCATTGAAGGTATTGAACGCGCTTTATTTCCAGAAAACTACTAATAAAATTATTAGACAGCAAACGCTCCAAAGACAACTAACAAGACGGCCATGTTAGTAATGATGAGCCAGCTTTTTTGTTGAGTCTGACGGTAATTAACAAAAGCATCTAGTAAGAAAATTTGTGCCCACAGCATAAAGCCTAATTTATAGAGATAAAGTCTCATTGAATTTGTTACATTTAACTCATCTAATAAAAATGTCATAGAAAAAAGGACAACGAAAATAATCGACATCACAGAGCGCTTCACACGTTCTTGACTGAGGGATAGATCGGATCTTTTAACTTTGATATAGAGGTCATTTAAAAAAAGTATATAAACTAAGCCTATAAGATAATCTTCAAAGGATTGAAATCCAATCAATGTTTGCAGGACAAGCAATAATGAAAACGCAAAAAGCAAAGCAAACTTAATGCGAGTTAATTGGAGTCCAGTTAAATTAGGTATACGACTTAGTAGTCCCATAGAGTAATTATACACTTAAGTCGAAAAATGAATGAATGTTGAGTCTAAGTTTATGATTTTTCGAAAATGAGAGCGAAATTGCTGCCAAAAAAAGTGGGCTTCCGTTAATTGAACTATCTAACTCTCTCAATTCCTTTTTTTATCTCAACTGTAAATGACCTTCTATAAGGTAAGCGATTGGTGAAGCGTTTTTCATGAATAGGTGAAATAGATAAATCATTGGGGTTCCCCGCATCCCCTTCAATGTTTAAATCATCAAAATCAAATTTCTCATATTGCTTATAGGAATAGATGATTTTTTTTCCACCAGTAGTCACAACTTCTCCATCTTTAACATCTTGGCCATTTTGAGCGTAGGCACTAGATACAAATAGGAGTGCAGATATGAGACTGAGAATAGAAATTGTCGCTAATCTTTTCATTTTAATTCCTTATAAATGTTTCAACTTTCGCAGCGTATTCGCCTAAAGGTCCAGTTAAAAGATTGCCCGCATTACTGATGTTTGAAAAAACAGTTTGGGCATCTTTAGGACGATTTAAATATTTTAAAGTTAAGGCGTAATTTAATCCAATGTTCGGAATAGCTAGTGCCGCTTTACTAAACTTTGAATAAACTTCAGCTGCTGCTTGATAATCTCCCTTGATTAGTAATGAAGTTGCGAGAGCAGCACTTACGTCTTGATCGTTGGGACTCTTTTTATAGAGACCTTGGAATATTTGGAGAGCTTTTCCAACAGTTCCAAATTTTAAATAGAGCTGAGCTAGATTGTAAGTTGGAGTGACTGAAAAATTATTTAAATCAGAAGCTAATTTAAAAGCGGCTAAGGCTTTTTGGAACTTTCCTTGCTTTTGATAAACCACTCCAAGATTATTAACAGGAGGGATAAATTTCGAATCTAGGTCTCTTGATTTATTATAAAATAAAATGGCTTTACCATAATCGAGTTTTAAAAAATAACAAGTTCCGATTTGATTCCAATAGCTCGTATTATTTTTAAATTTTTCATATTCCACGTCAGCGATTTTAAATGCTTCATCAAATTTACCCTGATAGCATTTCACATTGATCTTAACTAATGGATCACTTGTTTTTCCTAATGTTTCTTCAAGTTTGGCAGGGCTAAGAAGAACTAGTGACTCTTGCAAAAGAGCATTTTCCGAACTGTCTTTTGAAGAAAAATCAAATCCATCTTTATCTGCTCGGTATTTTTCTTCTGATTTTTTATCAAAATCAAGTTGCTCGACCCATGAAAAATCATCTTCGGCTGAGCTTACAACTCGCTTAGTATATTCTTTTGGTTTGCCACTTGATGTGATTGTTTCATTTGAGGCACATGAACTTAAAACGAGAGTGATTAATACTATTAATTTCATTGGCCACCTGCTTTATCCATAAGAATACTTCCAACATCGTTAAAATGCTCTGGAATCACTGGAACATTTCGCACTAAAAACCAGGCATTATCACTGGATAAGATATTTTCTTTTTCTATTTTTTTAAATGCAGTTGTTCTGAATTCATTGGCCTGTCTTTCTAAAGGAGCTGCTAATCCTTGCATACCTTTTTTAAATGAACTCACATACTCAGAGGATTTTCCTTCTGGTGTATACGATGTCATTTCTTTTTTTAAGGTTTCATGTCCTTCAACTAATATACGATAAGCCTTAACGATTCCAATTCCTGAACCTAGCTCTGCGATCGAAATTGCTTCAGTGGTAATTTTATCCAGCATAACAAACTTGGTCTTAAGATTTTTATTCCATTCGGCCTCAGGAAAACTCAGCTTAACCGCATTCATTTTTTTGACTTGTTCTTCCAGAGCACTTAGACGTAAAAGAGAAACTGCATCAAGAGCTTCAAGTGGTAAATCCATTTTAGACTTTAAGCCTACATCCAAATAAGTTAACATTTTTGTTCTAATTTTTTGAGCATCTTCAACGCGCCCAATGCTTTCTAACTCATTCGCAAGGAGACTAGAAGGATAAATTAATTGAGGCCAAAGATCCTTAGAGGCTTCTAATTTTTTAATGACTTCATTAAAAGACCCCCATTTGTTTGAAGCCGCTAGCTCATTGAGATGATCCATATAGCCTGGAAGAACGATATCTCCACTTAGCCCACACTTAGGTCCTTTGCCTAAAATATTTAAACTTTTATCAAATTGTTTATCCGCTAAATAAATGACATTCGCATTTTTAAAAAATGTTCTGGTATTTTTTGAAGTGCTTGTGCAAATTTTATCAAACACCTTTTCACTCAAGGCAGCTGATTCAGCAAATTGTCTTCTCTGGAAAAGATCTGTGGTAAATAAAATGAAATCTTTTTCAAATTTAATAAGATCTTGATTGCCCATCATAGAAGCGGCCCTATCGGCCCATCCATACATTTGTTTCCAGTCACCAGTTTCATAAAAAAGAACAGCGATGTTATAAGCTGCAGTCTTTTTTGCTTCATTGTCAGTTTCAGGAGATTTATAAATTTGAAGGTAGCCCTTTAAAGCACCTTTTTTATCACCCTTGATGCTTGCTTGCTCAACTTTCTCAAACTGCATTCCCAAAATGAGAGATTTTACCTTTTGAGCATATTCTGGATTGACTTTAAACTCACCACTTTCGATTCTTTTGGTCCAGTTACTTAAAGCAACTTTATCTCCAGAGGCCCGGTAGGTATCCATAACTTGTGCGAGCATTTTTTCTTGAGTTTCTTGTTCTTGCGGAAAATTTTCTTTATATCTCATGAGTATTTTTTCAGCTTCAGCTGTGTTTTTCTTTCCCATGTGAGTTGAAAAAAGACGTTGATAAACAACACTAGATTTTTCACCCTTGGGATTAACTGATAAAAATCCTTCATAGGCAGGTATTAAATAATCTTCAGACGTTTTTTGGTTAACATTTTTACCAAGTGAAACCATCATCGCATTACTAGCTTGAGCTTCAGTGCTCTTATCTTTATTTGCCTGGGCTCGCTTAATAGCTTCTGCATATAATGGGACCGCTCTATCAAATTTACCAATAGAATAATAGGTCTCACCCGCGTGAAAATAGGCCATCTGAGCTTTTTCTGGACTAAGTAAGGCACTCATCATGAAATATTCGCGAGCTGCTTCAGATTTTTTCTCACGAATTTCAGATTGATTTTCGTAAGTTTTAGCAACCAATTGCTGTTGGATGAGAGCTGACATTTTTTCAACGTTAAACTTTAGAACATCTATTTGCTCAGTACTTAGATTTCCTTTAGAAAACTGAGCCGTGAGAACGCGACTAGCTTCTAAGTGCTTTTGATCTCTTCCGAATTTTTCATAAAGACTGATGAGTTCAACATTAAGTTCGATTTCTTCTTTTTCACTAGTTTTATACTGAAGAGCATCTCCAAGTGTTTTTTCTGCAGCTGCAAACTTTCCTTGAGTCTTTAAATATCTTCCAACTTTCAACATAACTTCTGAAACACTTTTGCCATTTTTCTTATAAAAAGCTATGGCCTCATTCGTTTTTCCAGCCTCTGTATAGAAAAATGCTAAGTCTCTTTCAATACTTTTTGTCATATCGATGTAGTTATTACTTTTAGACAGTTCATAAGACTCATTCATTAAATTAATGGCCTTGTCGTACTTGCTCATTTTGAAATAAGACCAAGCAAGATTAAATGCATCCTTAGTCCACCACTTGTCACGCTTGTTTTTTAGCGCTACCTCATACAAGTCCATAGATTTATCGTAAGAGCCTTTGTTGAAATATATCTCTGCAAGAGCAATTCTGGATTTATCAGCAACAATTGATCCGCTTTTAGATTCTTCCAGTGCTTTTTGAAAAAACTTCTTTGACTGCTCTTCTTGCTTAAGCTCTTTGGCGTTATAGGCTAAAATATAATAGGCGTCACCCTTCTCATTATAATTAGGGAATTTTTTTAATAAAACGAGAACTGTTTTTTGAGCCTGATCAAAATATCGCTTAGATTCTTTATAAACATCTTCTTTACTAATTTTTTCTCTTTCAGCATTTGGCGTTTCTAAAACCTTCTGAGTTTCTTGATCTTTAATCAATCTTGCTTTTTCTAATAAAACTTGTGCCATCCGGAGCATTAGGTCAGGCCTTTGAGCCCCTATCTGCTTATTAAGCCTAACGACTTCTCTTAATTCTTCATCAAGTACTTTAATGAGTTCTGCTCTTCTTTGCTCAACATCGGCCCATGCTTGATTGTGAAGCGTTGAGATTGACAGAGATAATATGCACGTAAATAGTAATTTTCTTTTCATAATTACTTACATTCAGATTTAAGCGAGAAAACATAGTCACCTAGTTCATCTGCCCAAAACTCTCCATTAAAAGTCCAAAAATATTGCTTATCAGTTCTTCTTAAGTGTGAAACATCACCGCGAGCTCGTCCAGCACCACTCAAGGTGACATCATCATAAAGTTCGGTTTTTCTTTTTGAAAGGACTTCAAGCTTGATGTAGGACATATCTTCAAAAGCTCTTACCACTTGTGCAGCATAAAGTTGTAATTGTCCTCTGATGTAACTTCCAATTAAATTTCTTTGAAGATTGAGTGATTCGCGAAGATTTTCATTTAAGGCAGCTTTTAATCCATCATTTGGTAATGACTTAATTTTTTCTATTTCATCCTTACCATTATTAAAAGCATTAAAGAGTTCCAAATAAGCAGGATCTCGCCCTATAGAAGAAAGAGCTGAACTTAGAATTTTATTTTCACTATATTTTCCTGACTCTCTATCTTTTACTAATAAATAATACTGTCTATAGTCTTTACCAAGAGAATCAATGAATTTTTTGTAGCCAATATTAGCCGTTTCATAATTTGTATAAAAATCTTCAACTGCTTTTTTTGAATCTTCCCAAAGGCAAAGCTCCATATATGAAAGTGCCTTCAATACTTCGATTTCCGGATTAAAAATGTAGCTAAAAACAGGTGCTTTATAAGTGACCAGCTTACCGAGTGTACGGTTGTAGTCTTTAAGGTAAAAACTATTCCAAGCTTCCTCAAAAAGAATCTCAGGCCAAATATAAGAAGATTTCGGTAAATCCAAGTAAGTTGAATAGGCTATATCAAATTTTTGTGTGGCAAACTGTGAACGAGGAATTCCCACGACACAATAATCACGCGTAATTTTTAGCTGGCGAAGGCGATCTTTATTTTCTTCTTTTTTGATTTGTTGCTCAGCGACCTCTATACACTCTTTGAAAATAAAAGTAGCCTTATCTTCTCTTTTACTAACAGCATAAGCACTCCCCTCTAAGAGCAGGGCAAATGGTTTAACGGGATGCCAATCTTCAACTTTTCTTTCTAGATATTTTAAAGCTAAATCAAACTTTCCTGCTCTAAAAGCCTTGCGGGCCAAAATGTATCTTATCGTTGGGGCATTAGATTTTTCGAGAATATTAGCTGGCAAAACTTCAAATTGCTTTACACCAACATTGGTAATGATATCGTCTAGAACATCGTCTACTACATTATCATTTACTTTAGAAGTAGAAGCCAAATATTCTTTAATGAACGGCACGCTACTAAAATACATTTTATCTTTCACAAGCTCTGCTGCGACCTGTGGATAACGAGACTTATCACCATTTTGATATATTCTTCTCGCTCCTTGAATTGAAGCTTCTGCCTTAAAACTAAAAGCTAATCCAAGTGTCAAGAAAGGGACTAATAAGAATGAATTCTTCATGTTTTCTCCCGACATTTTAGAATGCGTAACCGAGCGCGGCACTTGCATCAAAATTTGATTTATAACTACTGCCAGATGTCGAGATATTGGCTGCACTGTAATGGACTGCTGTTAAGTCAGTTCTAATACTAAAACTTTCACTTAAATAAAATTTCAGCCCTGCTTGCCAAATAATACCAGTGTGACTTTCTGGTGTTTCAATTCCTTGGGCCGTTTGTCCCTGAGTGAACCTAAGTTTATTGTTTTTTTCTTTTAATTGTGCGTAACCAAGACCAAAGATCCAATCCATATAGACAATAGAATTAAATGTGTTTATTTTGCTATAAAATGGAGACCATAAAAATAATCCACCAATGTAACTTTGAGTGATTCTTCTAAATGGAGTAAATCCTGTTGTCGCGCCTGGAACAGTAGCACTTACACCTTTTGATGTTTCATTATCTTTACCTGAATTTTTGGCATAGAGAATTTCAAAACCATAATCTTCAGTGAAAAAGTAACCTGCTCGACCTTGAATTGTTGTGGCATCAACAAAGGCACCAGAAGTTGTCATTCCCGCACCCAAATTAATGTGAAAATTTCCAGATTTTCTGAACTTCCTATTTTGAAGAACAAAAACTTCTTTGTCGGGGTCAAGCCAAGAAAATTCATAAATATCTTTTTCACTGGCGAATAAATTGGTCGTGAAAGTAAGTGTAAAAAGAACTAAAGAAGCCAATACTTTTGATTTCATACGCATCCTGCTTGTAATTATCTCAATCCTAGAGTTTTCGAATATTAATTTATTTTAACACAGGAGGAACTTGTCGCAATAGAAGATCAACTATTTATGGCATGACAACAGATTGATGAGTACTCACACTTCTGACAATGCTGAGTATTTACCTGATTGAGAAACTCTGTTTTTGACCAATTCTCGAAGAGAATGTCATTCATTTCATGAAAACTCATGGTCTTCGTGACAACTTTCATCTCATCAATATAAACAAGAGATAAAGGGATCATTTTTTCCGGACCAAAATGCTTTAGTTTGGCATAGGCATATCCATAACACATTAATTGAAACCAATAATTTTCTTCTGAGCTTTCATCTTGAAGGCCTGTTTTAAAATCCCAAACAATTACATTATTCTCATCAGTAAATATTAAATCAGGTGTTCCAGAAATCATTTGCCCGAAAAATGAAAACTTAATTAACTTTTCACTGATGACATCCATAGATTGCTTAATTTCTTTTGCTTGAGCGTAGGCCCAGAGAATTTTCTCTAAGTCCTTTTTTTCAGAAATTTTTGTTACTTCCAATTTATCTAATAATAAATCGGATAAGGTCTTATGGATATTTGTCCCTCTTTCTTTTGTAGAATAGAAGTGATTGGTACCTATTTCTTCACTTACATCTGATTCATCAAAACTATTAAAATATTTTTGATTATCATTAGGGGGATTTATTTTGCAAATATTTGAAAGATAAAACTTAAAAGGACACTGGCTTAATTGAGCTAATTTAGTTACCGACGTCTCTGCAAATAAACCGAGTTTTTGGTCTTTAGAATTTACCAGAAGACCCATGGGATCTTTCAAGATCAATGGAGCATCCTGTGAAATGAATTTCTCACTCGAATGAAGATCCATTTTCACTTCTGTATAAAAAGCTTCTTCATGAGAAATCATCCTCATGGCCTTTATCCAATGACTTCCTGTAGTCGAGAGCGGCACCACTTCTTTATCAGCTTTTTCCAAATTGAGATCAATCCATGCTAGATATTTAACTGCTCTTGTATTTGCCACATAAAGCAATCTTTTACTTTCAGAGAAGTCTTTAGCCTTATCTAAATCTGCTTCAATGTAGTACATTGGCGACTTATAAAAATTCTTTTGATTAAATACTTTTTTCCACTTAAAACTCTTGGGCAGCTTTCCAACCGACTCTGTTTTACCTTTTTGAGTCCCATTAGTATGTATTCCACCTAAACAAACAGCATCAAACTCCAATCCTTTTGAAGCATGAGCAGACATGATAATAATTCTTTTGGCCCTTGGACCACTCATGAGTTCTAATGAATAATTTTCATCACTTTCAGTAGCAAGCAAATTATAGACTAACACAGGCTCTTCATTACACACTCTGCAAATTGAATCAATAAGCTGACTATTATCCTGATAGAGTGAATTACTAAGACCTAGACTAAAAACAAATTTATGGAAAGCGAGTCTTAGTCCTACAATGTCTAAATCTTTTAAAAACCCTTCTCCCACTCTTTTTAAATACTCTGATTTCAGTTTAAATAGTCCAATAATCTGAACTAAATTATTTAACAAAAAATAAGTTGATTTTATTTTTTTATCATCATTTCTATTCAAAGAGAGCTCTAGGCATCTCATGAAAAGATTAATCACAGGATCTTCCCCATACTGCACTTTCACTTGTGCGCTAAAGGGAATATTTTCTCTAGCTAAAATTTCCAAAAGATATGAGCTTGGCTTCAAACGACGATACAAGATACAAACACTTTCAATATCCTCTCTACTAAGTAAATCCTTCGTTACTTTATAAAGTGCTTCTGCCTCATAAAGATCACAATCAATTCCTTTAGCTTCTTCAAGTCCTTGTATCATGGCCTTCACTTTCACAACTTCTCCAAGAGAAGATTTGGATTCTGGCATTTCTTGTTCTTCCATTAAGACCGAGTGTGAATCAAATCCATCAAATCCTATCCCCAGAGGAAAAATAAGTTTAAAAAAGGCATTATTAAAGTTAATGACATTACCGTATGAACGAAAATTATATTTTAAACTCAAGCTATTTTTACTTCCCAGCATTTCTGCACATTGTGAGAAAACGAGAAGTTCTCCCCCTCGAAATCCGTAAATCGCTTGTTTTTTGTCTCCAACACAAAATAATTGATTATGTTTTTCACCTATTAATGATTTTAAAATTTCATACTGAATTGAGGAGGTGTCTTGAAATTCATCAACAATAAAATAATCATAATTCTTTTTTACTGAAGCTAAAACACCCTGATTCTTTAAGCCAAGGCAAGTAAAATATTCTAGGTCAGAAAAGGTATAACCTTTTTCTTGGAAATAATTTCTATCTATGAAAAAAAATAGATCTTGATAGATTTCCACCCATTTCCAATACACATCATAATTATCAATAAAATTGGTAAAATCTTCTTCAATGTCTCTAAGTTTGCTCACGAATTCTTTTGAAGATTTAAGTATTGCCTTTTGCTCATCTGTCATTGCCTTTGTTTCTCGGGGAAGGCTTCCCGAATTCATGGCCCAGGATAAGTAATGTTTAAAGTTTATATGACTAATGGAACCATGACTTAAGACTACCTCTTGCAGAGATTGTAAAAAAGGATACCAACCTTTCGTTTGTTCTTTTTTATCTACATCACTGGGAAGTCTATATTCAAAAAGACTTTCAAGTTGAAATTCTTGAGAAAGGACTTTTATAAATGCTTTTAGCTCTGCCTCTGCTGACGTTTTAATGAGTGGTTCTTTCCATATCATCCTTAATTCAGGAGATTGATAGATTTCAATCATTGCTTTTATGAGTGCCTGAGAGTTCGATTCAAAAACTTGCCCCAAGCTATTATTTTTAGAAACAAACCATTGATTAAAAAGATTGCTGATTTTATTTTTGAATTCAACAGCACTTAAAATTTGAACATCAGTATCCAAATTTTTAAAAAATCCTTGTGCAATCAATTTGTGACAAAAAGATGAAATGGTTGTTATATTTAACTTAGTAAGATGTCTTCTCACAATAATCCAAAATTCCACATCACCACTACTTTCGTCATCACAAAGCTCGTCTATCTTCTTCATCATCCTGATAGACATTTCGCCCGAAGCTTTTTTGGTAAATGTCATGAGAACAATTTTAGGAATTTCAAAAGGTAGAATTGCTTTCCAATTCTCCTTTGGTGTTTCAATTCTTAATTGATCAAACCTTTTAATAATATGTTCAATTAAGACAAAAGTTTTCCCAGAACCTGCTCCAGCAGAAAGTATCTTTCCTCCAAAGTGATTTATCGCAAGTAACTGCTCTGGATTTGGAGATTTTGACTTTAATAACTTATCCAGGCCCTCCTCCTTTTAAGCAAAAGAGCTTTACTGGACAGAAATGACAAACTTTCACTTGTTGGGGGGAATCTATAAAGTCCACGGTCATATTTATTTCATTAATTGTTTGCTCGATAAATTCTTGGGCGTGATTTAAGTGGTTAGTTATCATTAAGCCAGCTTCTTGATCTCGAAATATAAGTTTATCATCTGAAAGATCGCTTAAATTTAAATAAGCGAATGTATCGATGTCATAGCTATGACTGCTTAAAACTAAAAGATAAACCCATAATTGAATTTTTTTCAAATTCACTGTATCTGCTTTTGAGCCCATAGCGCCACTCGATCGCTTAAAATCAATAACACTCACCTTGCTATCAACACCAGTCAATAAACAATCAACTGAACCTTCTATGGCCCAAGCATTTTTAGGTAGAGAGACTTCAAAAGAAATTTTTTGTGCCTTTTTTTCTCTGATTAAATCTAATAAAAAGATAATGCCATTGAGAGAATAATGCAGCACTTCGCTTAAAGAATTTAAGCGGCTAGACTCATTCAGTTTAAGCTGACCTTCCGATAAATACTCATTAAATACGTTCTCACAAACTTTTTTATGTGAAACCAAATCGACACTCTCGGCACTCAAGGATATTTGAGAAAAATACTGTGCAATGGCCTTATGTTCAATTTGTCCTAACTCATCTGCGCCTAGACTCAATCTCTCCATTGGCCTGTTTTCAATCTTTTCTATGTAACTAAAGTAATACTTGCGAGGGCAGTCGATGAAGGCCTGCAACTTTGAAGCTGAAAATCTTTTTTGTAAAAATGGACCTGATTGCATTTGAGGTTTTAAATATTCTTTGATATTTTTTATTGCATAATTCATCCCTAGGTCATACTGAGAAAGTTCAAAAGATTTCAAAATTTCTCGCCAGGATAAATCAACTTCTAAAACCTGCTCTTCAATTAACAGAACAGTTGTTCTTTCCTCTAAAGCAGCAAGTACATCTGCTTTATGAAGCTGAAATTCTAGTCCTGCTCTTTTTAAAGGACCGATACTATATAAGGCCTTTGACATGGCTTCACTTAATACTTTTTCATTAGACCTAAATCCGCTTAAACTACTCGTTGCTAAAAAGGCGATAGGCTTATTTTTATTTTTAAAACTTAAGTCATTTACGTTGAGAAGATAAGACTCTATTTCTTTTTTGAGAGAAACTAAGGAAACTCTTGGCGAATTTAATCCTATAATGATTTCTAATATCTCAAGTAAAAATAAATCTACTTCTAATCTCAGTTGACTAAATAAACCTAAGGCTTCTTTTGTCAATTGCAGTATTTTAAGTTTTTTATACTCACCTTTTTTTATTGATTCTGCTTCAAGCTCACTAAGTATAGATCCAATCTCAGTCATATCGAGCAACGGATTTTTTAATAATTGGTTTTTAAAATAATTGATTAACCATTTTTTTTCAGCAGAAAAAATTTCTTCAGTAGACTTAAAGAAAGCTTTTTCCTTTTGAATTTCTTGGTAGTGCGACAAGTCCACTCTCGAACTTGCCAAAACAATATCGTAATGAGGATTTAATTCTAAAAATTTCTGCGTGATAACATTAGCCTTTCCTTTAGGGATAACCACCAATGACAGTTCTTTTATTTGATTATTTTTTTGTTCTTTCACTATTTCATTTGAATGAATCCATCTTATCCAATCACTACCTAGAGTTTCTCCAAAGACAGTTTCAGGAAAAGTGACCAAGACATCAACACTCTCGCCAAGTCTTTTCATCATATCAATTTGAATACCGCTCAAATGCTTAAATCCTACAAAGATGATACTTCTTTCACTATTTTTTTCACTAATTTTTATGTAGGAATGGTGCTCATCAATAATTTGTTCTTGCTCAATAAAAGTCCAAAAAATTAAAAGTGATCGAACAATATCTTCATCTAGTTCCTTAAAAAATTCAGATAATAAGCTTAAATCTAGAGTGATTGAACGGAGCTCTGTGAAAAGTTCAAAGGATTGTAAAAAAAGTGAACTTGACTCATTTTTGAAATAGTGTCTCCAAATAGCAGCTAACTTGAGCATCAATTCTGATTTTCTCACACGCACCAGGCCTAAATCTTTGAGATGGTCTGTAGTCCATTTTGAAATAGTGAGAATTTCCAGCTCAGGTGCCTGTGTTCTTAAATTATCGGCGATCTGAGGGCTTGGACAAATAACCAAGGAATCATTTGATTGCAGCTTTTTAAGAAGATCAAGATTAGATTGATAAAAAACCACGTCTAGCACAATGCTTTTCTCCGAGACAAACAAGGGCCTTTTTGATAGAATATCTTATGCTTCCAGAAAGTCGATTGTATAGTTTTATTGATCAAAAAGAGGGTTTTACTCTTCACTTCTTCGAAGGGCAAAAACTCATTCAAGATCTTGCCGTCATTCACCAAGTCATTGGTGCTGGATTTAATTATTTCCGCGATGCTATTTTAACCTTCCAAACAATGATTGCTTTTCTAAAACCAGGGGAAGGCCTAGGTGTTTATATCGACTCTGAAGACCCTTACTTTCGCTTAAAAATCGAGATGAGTGATCAAGGCCAAATGAGAACTCTGCTCCTTCCTGAAGAATTTAATGAATTCCCCAGTCAAATCAGTGGCCGCTGCAGAATCGTAAAACTAATGCCTGGAGATCATAGTCCCTATACTTCTATTATTAATATCGATGGTATTGATTTTCATCAAGTGGCCAATAAAATTTTGAGTGAATCTTATCAAATTAAAAGTGAAGTTTTTCTCAGTGATAATTCTGATCAAAGCGTCATGCTAATGAAATTGCCTGAAATTAATGTCAATAGAGTTCAAACAAATTATTCGAAATCAATTGAGCAATACTGGAATTTAATTCAGCCAGAAATTAAGGCTCTTTTTGATCAAGGCACAGTAGAGCAAGCAATCATTCAAGAACAAGTTGAAAAATTAGGCCTGCTTTTTATTGGTTCGAAAGAAATAAAATTCAAATGTAATTGTTCTCGCGACCGAATGTTCGAGGGAATTAAATCTATTGTTCGAGCTAGTGGAATAGACCACGTCTTCGCTGCAGATGAAGACGAAATTGAAGCTAAATGTGACTATTGCAAATCGAGCTACCTTATTTTACGTTCAGACTTCTATACTAATTAAAAAGGCTTTAAATAATCCCAATTAAATTTTTTCTCAATGGGCTTATATAATAAACGATTATACATTTCGACTTCATCGAACATCCCACAAAAATTTTCAGACATTGGCCCAGAGGCTAAAACAGGTGAAATAAGTGATGAAGTTTTATAAAATAGATTTTTTCCATTTTTTTCAAACTCTGCCCACTGCTTGCCTTGAAGTGGAAACTCAAGGGGTAATGACTCAGCACCACTTACAACAATTAATAATTCTTTACTCCCGCTTTTTTTTATTTCTCCAACCAAACGGTCGATTTCGAGAAGAGATTCTTTTGCAAGTCCCAAATCTTTTTTAATTAAAGCTTTTTGAAAATTAAAATCTCTGACAATAAAAAGATTTTTAGAATTAGCTTTTAAGCTCTGTTGCCAAAGTACTTTAAAGTTATTTGAAAGACTTGAATAACAAACTCCTTTTTGGCACGAACGATCATAATAAAGACCCGCTTGCATATACTGAGTAAGTTGCTCCATTGGATCTTGGTAATGGAAGCTTTTCTTCGCACTATCAACATCAGGTCCCATTCTAAAAAGTCTCATTTTTTGAGCATCAATCATTTTATTGCTAGGGCAAGACAGCGCTACTTCAAGACTTTGAATACTGCTACTGCTATTTTCTAAAACTGACACTGCATAACCGCTTTCTTCTAATTTACTCCAGACCGGAGTATGTTCAAAGTCACTGCAGCTTCCCTGAATATTTTTTGTTCCAGTCATTTGAGACATAAAGCTCAAATGAGCAGATGGTCTTAATTGAAATAAATTGAAGCTCCACATTTTCCCAACACAATCAACTTGCTCCAAATTTGTTTTAAACTCTGTATCTGAAACGTTGAACTTTAAAAGAGGAATATGTTCCTCAGAAAAACCCGCTAACTGAATCCAAAGAACTTGGCTTGGTCTTTCTGAGTACTGATGAGGAACAAGATTAAGAGTTTGAGTCCTGGCACAGCCGAGAGCCGTTAGTCCCAAGAATGCATAAAATAAAAATAAGTATGTTTTCATCATCATTTCCAAAATGGCTTAAGAGCTGCCATTTATTATGCCTCAATTAGCCAAGTTTCTCATTTAAATCTTTGAGAATATACCTTATCCTAAGTAAGCTAATATATATTAAAACTTGATTAAAATGCTCGAACATTTTTACTGGGAGAATTTATGGGAGAAGTAGCGACACTCGCCACGCGAGAAATAATGTGGAACATTCCATATGCTTTTAAGATTACAATGTATCTTTTATTCATCGTAAGTATGTCGGTGTTCTTAAAAGGAATGTACGAGAAACTTATGTTTGTCACGAAAGGGGAAGGTATAAAGGGTTTAAATACTCTCGCTCCAAAAAATTTGAATTGGATCAAGTTTTTTCAAACAACTTTTTTTACGGGTAAAGTCCCACGCTATAAATATGTTGGGTTTTTTCATGGATTAATTTTTTATGGATTTGTGATTCTATGGATTGCAACAGACCTCGTGGCCATTCATTACGATACCCCATTTAAAGTTTTTCAAGGAACCACATATATAGTTGTTTCTTTCTTAGCTGATATAGCAGGCATCATGATTCTAGCGGGTCTCGCTTTTGCTTACCATAGAAGATATATCAAACGCCCAAGCTACCTTTCAGCAACAAAACCCAATCAAGAACTTTTCATGTATGCCATCTTGGTCAGTTTAGTTTTTATTGGATATTTAATAGAAGGCCTTCGCATTGCTGGAACAGGGATGCCAATTCATGAATCAGTTTGGTCACCAGTCGGCTGGGGCTTAGCGAATATCTTTAATAGCTTAGAATTAACTGATGCAGCAATGGCCTACAGTTACAGATCACTTTGGTTTCTTCACATGATCAACACCATGGTCTTTATCGTTAGTGTGGCCTACACAAAATTTTCACACATAATGATTTTGCCCTTGGCTGCTCTTGTGACACCTCCTATGAGAGGAGCTGTCTTAAATCCAATGAACTTTGAAAACGAAAATGCTGAAACATTTGGATTAGGAAAACTCTCAGAACTTTCAATGAAAAATAATTTGGATCTACTCTCTTGTGTTGAATGCGGACGCTGTACTCAAGTTTGTCCGGCCAACCTTGCTGGTAAAATTCTCGATCCTAAAAAAATTATTACAAAAACTCGCGACCTCGCTTTCGAAGCAAAAGCTAAAGGCTTAACTGATGCTGATATTTGGGGAGACAATCCCCTCTTTCTAGCTAACGAGCTCGATGCATGCACCACTTGCGGTGCTTGCATGGAAGAATGCCCAGCTAATATTGAACATGTGAATATCATCATGGAAGCTAAAAGATATAAGGCGCTTACGCTTGGTAATATTCCAGCCGCCGCCGGTGATGCTGTTAATAAAATAAAAAACCAGGGAAATCCTTGGGGGATAGCTCAAGACGATAGATTTAAATGGGCCGATGGGCTCAACATACCTGTCATTGAAGCTGGGAAGAAAGTTGATTATCTCTACTATGTTGGATGTGCCGGATCTTATGATGGTTCAAACCAAAAAGTAGTTAAAGATACAGTCGCAATGTTAAAAAAAGCTGGGGTCAGCTTTGCGGTCATGGGAAAAACTGAAAAATGTAATGGTGATCCAGTGAGAAGATTTGGTGATGAGTATTCATTTTATGAAATTGCCATTGAAAATATTGCCAACATGAGACAATACGAATTTGGAAAAGTTGTCACTCACTGCCCTCATTGTTTGCATACAATTGGAAAAGAATATGCAAAATTTGATGACGGGGCTTTTGAAACAGTTCACCACACAGAATTACTTGCTGAACTTATCCAAGAAGGACGACTTGTACCAGAAAAAGCTATTAATGAAGAACTTACTTTCCATGATCCTTGTTACCTCGGTCGTCACCATGGGGAATACAATGCTCCAAGGGCAATTTTAAATTCTATTCAAGGAATTAAGATCAAAGAAATGGAAAGAAATAAAGACAAGTCACTTTGCTGTGGAATGGGTGGAGGAAATATGTGGTATGAACTACCAGAAGGTGAGCATATTGCCAATAACCGACTGAAAGACATCGGTGAAAAACAAGTTAACAAATTGGCGACGGCCTGTTCTTATTGTATGATTAATTTTAATTCGTCAAAAGCACATGTTAAGGAAACGGAAAACCTTGAAGTCGAAGACATTGCATCCATTTTGGCTAAATCAGTTCTGTAAAATATTTTTACTCATATGCCTTATTGCTCTCAGTAATAAGGCATGTTCAGAGTCGAGATCAACTCCAGGGATTATTGAAAGCTTTGAGCGTCTTTTAGATGTTCACAATGAACAAACTCTCAAAAATAAAACAACGATTCAAGCCAACAGCAAGCCTGATTTCAGTCTATCTGAAGTTAATGATATTTTACTCGATCCAAAATATGTTCAATCCCTAGTTCTTCATTCTGATGAACGTTTTTTAACTTATGCCGAGAAAGATGAGTGTAAATTCTTATCATCACTAGAAACATCACTTCTTAAGGGTTCAGATCCTAGGCTCGATTATGTCCTTGTACAGTATCAAAA
>JAYSPR010000339.1:0-9728 GCA_043721975.1 Bacteriovoracaceae bacterium | reverse complement strand
TATGGGATTAAGAATTAGTACAAACACGCAGTCATTAAGAGCACAAAATGCAATGAGTAAAGTCGAAGCTCAAAAGTCAGACTCTCTTGCAAAATTGTCATCTGGTACAAGAATTAATAAAGCGGGAGATGATGCTGCCGGTTTAGCGATCTCGGAAAAGTTAAAAGCTAACATCCGCGGTACTCAACAGGCAACTAGAAACGCTGGAGATGGTATTTCGATGATTCAAACGGCAGAAGGTGGATTGAATGAAGTTTCAAACGTCTTAATCAGACTAAGAGAACTTTCAGTGCAATCAGCATCTGATACGATTGGTGATCAAGAAAGAAAATTTGCAGATCTTGAATTTCAACATTTATCACAAGAAGTTGAGAGAATTGCAACCTCTACTCAATTCAACGGGAAAGATTTGTTAAGTGGTCAAGGTGATGCAATGGATTTCCAGATTGGTATTATGAACGATCCGAAAAATGATCGCCTTTCATATATGCCACAAGATTCTAGTGCAAGAGTTGCTGATCTTGGTATCGAAGGACTTGGAGTTCAGACTAAGCAAAATGCTCAAGAAAATTTAGAAAAGATTGATATGGCAATTAATGGTGTTAACGGTAACCGCGCTTCATTAGGTGCTCTACAAAATAGACTTCAATCGACAATTTCTAACTTGGAAGTGAGAACTGAAAACTTAGCTGCTGCAAATTCTCGTATAAGAGACACAGATGTTGCTGCTGAATCTGCTGAGCTTGCAAAAGCAAACATTCTTTCTGCTGCTTCAACTTCGGTTTTAGCTCAGGCGAATAACTCAGGATCTGCTGCACTTAAATTGATTGGATAAGATTTGTAAAAAACATTCTTAAAAATAAAAGGGCTTCCGTAAGGAGGCCCTTTTTTTATTCTTAACTCTTTGAATTTTCAAAAAAAATTCAAAATCAAAAAATACCCGACAAAAAAACTAAAGTTTTTAACCGAGTAATCCGATCCGTTTTTCACCTGATGAATATCGTCAGGTATTAACGAAAGAAGGCGGGGGCCTTCTCTAATAAGGAGTATCTCATGGGTTTAAGAATTGCTACGAACATTGCTTCCCAGAACGTTCAGAAGAACTTGAAGGAAGTGTCGAATGAAGGAAATTCGAGTCTAGAAAAGTTATCTTCTGGTAAGAGAATTACAAGAGCTGCAGACGATGCTGCTGGTCTTGCGATTGCAACTAACTTAGAAGCTCAGACAAAAGGTTTAAGACAGGCCACAAGAAACGCTAACGACGGTATCTCCCTCGTTCAGACGGCAGAAGGGGGCTTGAACGAAACAACAAACATCCTAACTCGTTTACGTGAATTAACTATTCAAGCCGCTTCAGACACAGTTGGTGAAACTGAAAGAGGTTTCCTAGATAAAGAATATCAACAATTAACTAAAGAGATTGATCGTATTTCAGAATCGACAGTCTTTAATGGTACTCAGTTATTAAATGGTGAAGGTAAAGGATCAATGGATTTCCAGGTTGGTGCCTTCTCGGGTGAACAAAACAGAATTACATTTGAATCAGGTGAATCAGACTCATCAGCTTCTTCAATCGGTGTTTCTGGAACTTCTATCTCTGAAAAAGATAGTGCATTAGATGCGATCTCAAATGTGGATCAAGCGATCGAAAAAGTTTCAGGACAAAGAGCAACTTTAGGTTCTATTCAATCAAGACTTCAGTCAACAGTGAAGAACCTCGAAGTTCAAACGATCAACCAAGATAGTGCAAGATCAGTTATCCAAGACGTAGACGTTGCTGCAGCTTCTGCAACTCTTGCTTCTAACAGTGTTGTAAAAAATGCTGGGGTTGCAACTCTTGCTCAAGCGAACCAAATTCCAATGGCAGCTCTAAGACTTATTGGATAAAAATAAATTAATGAGCATTCCTCCCAATGAAAATTTGGTTTGAGTTGTAGTGCTCATTCATTTTATCTTGCTACATGCTTTAAATTGAGCAGTAGCTTTATGAATACTAAATTTAAGTAGTCTCCATAGAGTAAAAAATTAGCAATGGTTTCTTGCTCTAGTACTTAAGCCCAACCCTCTCGCTTCCCCGCAATTAAGGCGAGAGGGTTTTTTTAAGCTTATTTGAGTACTAATACCTGATAAAAAAATTTTGATCAAATTATTTTCGCACTTAACTCACTGGAATGTGGGTTTTTTTTGTTTTATTTATGCCCGAGCAAAGCTTTTCACTTAAGTATTTTCCCGAACGTTTCGATAGGTTGTTTGACTGACAAAAGCAGTCAATAACAAAAGGGAATGGGGATTCCCGAAAACAGGAGATTACTATGGGTTTAAGAATTGCTACGAACATCGCTTCACAGAACGTACAGAAAAACTTGAAAGAAATTTCTAATGCAGGTAACTCGCAATTAGAAAAACTTTCTTCAGGTAAAAGAATCACAAAGGCATCTGACGATGCTGCAGGACTCGCGATTGCGACTAACTTAGAAGCGCAGACAAAGGGCTTGAGACAGGCCACAAGAAACGCTAACGATGGTGTTTCACTTATCCAAACTGCAGAGGGTGGATTAAACGAAACATCTAATATTCTTATCAGACTTCGTGAACTAACAATCCAAGCTGCTTCAGACACTGTTGGTGAAACAGAAAGAGGTTTTTTGGATAAGGAATATCAACAATTATCAAAAGAAGTAGACCGCATTTCAGAATCGACAACTTTCAACGGGACTCAACTTCTCAATGGAGAAGGTAAAGGCTCAATGGATTTTCAAGTTGGTGCTTTTGCGGGTGAACAAAATAAGATTACATTTGAATCGAGTGAAACAAATGCATCTGCCTCAGCAATTGGTATCTCTGGAACTGCAATTTCAAGCAAAGATGATGCTTTAAGTTCAATTACATCAGTAGATGAAGCGATTGAAAAAGTTTCAGGTCATAGAGCAACTCTTGGTTCAATTCAATCAAGACTACAGTCGACAATCAAAAACCTTGAAGTTCAGACAATTAACCAAGATAGTGCAAGATCAGTTATTCAAGATGTTGATGTCGCTGAAGCTTCTGCTGCACTTGCTTCAAACACAGTTGTTAAGAATGCTGGTGTTTCAACTTTAGCTCAAGCGAACCAACTACCGAACGCTGCACTTAGATTGATTGGATAATGAGATTGTTTTATGGCCAAGAGCTAAAAATTCTTGGCTCTGTAGAGAATAAAAAGATCTTCTGTAAATCCCCACCTCTCCCGATAAAAAGGGAGAGGCTTTTGGATCAGAAGATTTAAAAAATAGAGAAATATATGAATCGAATAAGTGGAAAAAATTTTGAGAAGATGATGCTTGAAGCGATTCAAAAAGACTATTCAATCTTTGCATGGCAATCGTTGGGTGGGGTTATTGAAAAGTGTGAATTAAAGGTAAGAATCTTTAGAAAAGAATATAACATTATCGAGCTAGAATTAGCATCTCCATTAATGAACAACCTAGACAAGGTTATTTCTGGAAATCGAATTGTTAATATTTATGTCCCTGCTTTATCGGTATCATTTAATTCAGAGCTAAAGAGTGTAACGAGTGACAATAAGTTAAAAATTTCGATACCTGAAGAGTATGCCTTTTATGAAAGACGCAAACATGAAAGAGTACAGCCATTAAAAACTTGTTACGTCTCTTTTGAATTAAATAAAGTGAGTCAAAGAAAAAATATTTTTGACATCAGCCAAGGAGGAATTGCGATTATTCTGCCAAAATCTAAAAGAATGGCCATGGATAATTGCAGTGAATATTTTCAGCTAACTTTAGATATCCTCGGCGCAAAAATTAAAGTTGAAGCGCAATGTGTAGGATCAATGATTATTGATGCTTATCGTTCAGATAATTTACCTTATGGCGGTTACAAAGTCGCTTTTCGCTTTTCTAAAATGTCTTTAGAAGACCGAGAGTATATTAAAAATTTTATTAGTCTCCAAAGGCTTAATCAAATTCCCTATAAAAAAGCAACTTAACTGTTTTAGTGATATAAAAAAAGTTCTAATATAGGTTCATGAAGTTTTCTGCCATATCCGATGTCCACGTTAAAAAATCAGGTGATTCCGCCGAAGATCTTCTTTTATCATTCCTCAAAAACGATGATGTAAAATCCAGTGATATTATTTTTCTCCTAGGAGACATTTTTGATCTAATGATTGGTCCTCATTCTCAATATTTTTCTCGTTTTCAAAATTTTTTTAAAGAACTTGAATTGATATTGAACCGTGGTGTTAAAGTTTACTACGTAGAAGGGAATCATGATTTTCATATAAGCAAACTCTATAGAAATTTTCTTAAAGTTCACTCCCATTTAAATAACTCTTCATTTGTCATGGCACCTTTTTTTGAGATTAATGATCATGGGAAAAAGATTTATTTGGCCCATGGGGATGATATAGAATTAAACAACACTAATTATAAGTTATTTAAGGCATTTGTAACTTCTTGGCCTTTAAAAACTTTTGCTAATTACTTTATGCCTCATTTTTTTATTAAGTCTGTTGGAGAGTTTTCATCTGAAAAATCCAGAAAAAGAAATAATAAGAGGTATTCTCAAGATTCAGACTTAACACCAGTAAGAGAGAATTTTAGAGCATCGGTTGAATATTTCTATAAGATCAATCCAAGCCAAATATATGTTCTAGGCCACAGTCATGTGAAAGATCACTATATTTCAGAAAATGGCTTTGAATATGTTAACAATGGTTATGCTCAACATACTAAAAGTTACATCTCCATTATTGATGGAAATGTAACTTTTAAATCGATCTATTAGGCATTGGGATTCATTGCTTTAATAAAAAATTCTCTTTCACTTCCAACAGCTTGTTCTATAACAGAAACAGTACGTGGTTGTTCATCGATAATCTTAGTGGTCTTTGAAACATTGATGATTTGAGAAGCAAAGCTGGCAATCTGTGGCAAGTGAGTAATGGCCAAGACTTGTGAGTAATTTGCCACAGACTGGAGTGACTTTCCAATCGAGAGTGCAGTTTCTCCCCCTATTCCAGTGTCAATTTCATCAAAAAGAAAGACAGAGATGGTGTCATTTGATGAAAGAATTTGTCTAACAGCAAGAAGGATTCGAGAAAGTTCTCCTCCTGATGCAATTTCTTTAACTTTAAAGAAACCTTCTCCTGGATTTGTTTCAGCAATAAATTCAATCTTAGATAAACCTTTACTCGTTAAAGCTTCTCCCTTGTGAACAAGAAATTTCAACGTAGCACCAGTCATTTTTAAATCTTGAACTTTGCGAGTAAGTTCTAAAGATAATGCTTGAGCTTTAACTGAGCGAACATTGTGGAGCTCTTCAGCAAAACTCATACAACGTGATTCTAGGTCTGCGATCTTTTTAGAAATAAGTGAAATTTTATCATCAACGAGATAAAATGAATTAAGTTCCATTCTGAATTCAGAATAAGTTTTAATCATTTCTTCAGTTGTCCCACCAAATTTTCTTTTTAGGCGTTGATAAGTGTCTAGTCTATCAATAATTTCATCAATGTTTTCATCGTCAGGAGTTAAATTTAAGTCCTTTGAAAGATCATAAGAAACGTCTTCCAAAAGTGCTTTCACTTCGTAAAGTTTTGCAATAACTTCTTCTGAAACAATTCCATTACTTTTATCAGCTCTATTGAGGCAACTTTTTATAAGGTCTAAAATATTGGTGTCATCGTCAGAAATTGTACTAGCAATTGAGCCTAGAACTTGCTGTCTTTTTTCGACATTTAAAACGAGATCTTTCTTTTTTTGTAAATCAATCTCGTCTTCCAGACTTGGAGAAAGTTTTTCTAATTCTTCCAGTTGAAATTTAATGTAATCTTCTCTTTGTGCCCGAACATTTTTTTCTTGAACCAATTCCCCAAAATCTTTTCTAAGATTAGAAAGTTGATGATAAATAGTTTGGTAATCATGAATATCTTTATCTAAGCCAGCATAAGAATCAAGAAGTATTAGTTGGTAATCTTCACTTAATAATTTCTGATTTTCAAATTGTCCAACTAGATCGATAAATCGTTTTGCAAATGAATTTAAAAGCGAGGCAGAACAAGACTGGTAGTTGAGGTAAGACTTAGAACTTTCATTGGCAAATATGATTCGCTTAACAACAATTTCATCACCATCGAAAGGATGACCAATATCGTGAAAATATTTTTGTATTGAGGCATCATTTGTATGAAAAACAGCTTCAATTGTTGCAAAGTCAGCATTTTTTCGAATGAGTTTTTTATCAGCTCTGCCACCAAATATAATTTGGAGTGCATCTAAAATTAAACTTTTCCCCGATCCAGTTTCACCAACAATGACATTGAATTTGATGTCAAAGTGAATTACCTGATTTTCAAAAGTTGCAAAATTTTGCAGATTTAATGATTTCAAATAAAGAGTTTCATTTGTTTTCATTTCATTTCCCTTGTTCCGTGTGTGAACTTTTCTTTGAGTGTTCTAAAGTAGGTTCTTTCACTATTTTTAATTAATTGTGCAGAAGTATTTTTTCTTTTTGAAATTTTGACAGTTTCTCCAGGGCTAACAACGAAAGCTTGTTGACCGTCTAGAGTAAGTTTAATCGTTTCATCGGGCTTGGCAGCTTTAACTGTCACACTATCAGAATCGGGGATCACCAAAGGTCTATGAGTAAGACTGTGGGCACAAATCGGAGTGAGTGTAATCGCCTTAACTTTTGGATTTATAATTGGCCCGCCAGCGGCCAGTGAATAAGCAGTAGATCCAATGGGTGAACTAATAATAAGTCCATCACCAGATAAATTATAAATATGTTCCCCCTCAGACTCAACTGAAAGAGTAAGCATTCTGGAAATCTGGCTGTTATTAATTACAAGATCATTCAAAAAGTAACCCTTAAAAATAGACTTATTTTTCTTAAAAACTTCTACTTGATAAAGTGAAAGATTTGTCAGCTTATAATTACCTCTTAACGTTTCTTCAAGTTGATCAAAGAATTCTAGTTTGGAAAATTCAGTTATGAAACCAAGGTGACCCATGTTAACACCAAAAATTGGTGGAGAGCTGGCCCTAACATTTCTTCCAACTCCAATTAAGGTGCCATCACCACCGAGTGTAATGATTAAATCTGTCTTATAAAGATCATTATCTTCAACAAAAACAATGTTTTTTAAGTCACCCTTGAAGATTTTATGAAGTCTTTCTTTTTCTTTCGTAAGAAAATGAATATTTTTTTTACGGCGGTGAAGCCAGTGGGCCAAATTGGGAAGAATACTTTCAAATTCGGCTGTAACTTTAGGTTTCAGTATGATTGTAATATTTTTAATTTGAGCCAAAACTTACTCCTTCAGACATAAAAATAGAAAGTGCTTCATCGAGATTTTCAAAAGGCTTTGAAAGCAGCATGCAACCGTATTGAGTGGCTTTTTCTATAACGTGAGGGGAGCTATAGGCAGTAATAATAATAAAGAGCTTGCTAATATCAGTTGTTGTATATCGTTTTTTTGCCTCTTCTATGACATCAAAGCCTGAAATATCCTGGAGCATGAGATCACAAATGATCCGATCAAAATTTTGACTGAGTATAAGACCAATGGCATCTCGACCGCGACTTTCAACAGTCACTTCGACACCTCTTTTTTCTAAAAGCTTTTTTAATGATTTTTGAATGAGGGGCTCATCTTCAATGAGAAGAATTTTTTTCAAGATAACTCCTTTATGAAGGTAAGTTTATCCAGAAAGTTGCACCTAATAAAGGAGAATTGTTTTTAAATTCTATTTTGGTTCCCATTTGATGGGCGAGATTTTGACAGATTGATAGACCAAGTCCAGTTCCCGAATCTTTGGTTGTAAAAAAAGGCTTGAAAATTGCCTCAACAAGCTCTTCTTTGATTCCAGGCCCGTTATCTGTGATAGCAATCGTGAGGCCAGACAGTGTTTTAGAAACTCGAACACTAATTTGGCTTACACCTCGATTAATTTTATGCTCTTTAATGGCCTGTGCAGCATTAATAATTAAATTGAATATGATTTGCGTTAGACAAGTTGGGTTTGTTTTAAGAACGAATTCGTGAGTTTTTTCCTGTTCACCAAAGCCTTCAAACTCAATAATCTTTGCAATTTCTTTAGTCTCACTCTTAGTAAGAGTGATGACCTCTTCAAGAAAATGATAGAGAACGACCTGTTTAAATTCTTGGTTGTCGTTATAGAGATTTGAAAAATTTTTAATAATGGTTTGTGAGCGATTCGCATTTTGAGAGATTTCATTGAGAATTTCTTCGGTTTCAATATTTTCAGTTTCTCCGGCCAAGATAGAACTCGTGAGTGAGAGTCCGAAGAGAGGATTTGAAAGCTCATGCTGAAGAGTATTTAATAATTCACCCAAAAGAGAGATTCGCTGAGAGTGATAGATCTCAGTGGAGACTTGATCTTTACTAAAATTTGAAAGCTCCATTGTTAATTGGTCATCTGTTTCAAGTGGGAAAATCATAAGATTAGAATTTCCGGGAGGAACTTCCGTGATGTTGTTACTAAAAATGAGGTGATTGTTTTTTTTAATAGCAATTTTTTCTGGAAATTTTTCTAGTGATTTTTTTAGAATTTCTTTTTTGAGATCATTTTTCTCACGGTCGAGAATTTGGACTAAGGCAATTAATAAAAAATGTGAGAGACTTTGGAAGTCTTCTTGCTCAAAATTGTCAGGAGGAAGAAATGAGTTACGTGAAACTAAATAAATGACAGAATAATTTTTCAAATCAATTTCTTTAGCAAGAAAATTTCCCAAAACGTGGAGATCATCTTTTAGATTAAGTGATTGAGAAAATATTTTATTCTTACTTTTTTTAACTAAATTAAATAAAGAATTAAAACTTTGAACAGTAATAAGTTTCGCTTCTTTATTCTCACCACCAGAGGCGAGATAATTTTGGCCAATCGGCTTACCTTTTTCATGGACCAAGACATGACATGCTTCATAGTTCGAAAATTGTGAAAGGTTTAAAATAGCAAGAGGGAGGTCTTTAATTTCTGCTACCGAAGCCATGAGTTTTCTGATTTCTTCCTTAAAGATTAGCTTTTTTTCTAATTGCTCATTATTCTTTTTTTGCTTAAGGGTTTGAAGAACTCTTTTTTCAAAAGAATTCCGTACTATTTTGACTGGCTTTGTTTTTAAATTGAAAAGTACTGCTTCATTGGAAACAATTAATCTTTTAACTTCTTTAGCTCTGGTAGAATCTTTATCTTCCATTGGGTAAGGTTATCGATTAGCTCATATTCTAGCAAGTCACAAAGCATGATCACGTCATTCTTTTCTTTGGCCTGCAAAATGGCCTTTACGACAGACAACAGATGAATTTCTAATTTCTGAATATTATCATCCTTGAAGCTCATTCCAGGCATTTCAATTCTTATAACCTTATAAATTCGTGTAATAAGCTGAATATATAAATCCATAAGTTCGATGACTTCAACAAAAGTATTATTAGCTTGATCAAATTCACCTTTATTGTAGGCAAGTAATAGTTTGTGAATTTGAGATGAAATATAATCTACATATCCAAAACATGAATCTATTGATTCAAATGCTAGATCAAGTGAAGTGTTTTTGATTTCGTTACCAGTTATTACATTCATCTCTTACCTATTTGTTTAAGTCATTGGTTGTTTTATTTTTGCCTTGAATAATTTTATACTCAGCAATAGTATTTTGAAGTAGTTCATACATTACACTTGAGATTTGTGCTGTTTCCTCAAAAG
>JAYSPR010000338.1:0-1246 GCA_043721975.1 Bacteriovoracaceae bacterium | reverse complement strand
GATTATGGTGATAAGTCGAAACTGAGAAAAGTGGCCTAGATTCAATAGGACATTATCGCTCAGAAATTAACCGGACATAATCGCCCAGAAACAACACGATATCATAATATTGTCTAATTTTTAGACAGTTTTAAGCACTTTAAGTTTTAGAGTATTTGACCGAAAAGGATAAGAAGGATCTTTGAATTAATTATTAAAAATGTGGATTAGACGTTTATGAGTTTTAAAAAAAATAGAGTTTTAGTTATTTTGATAACTTCATTTATTCTGTCTGCTTGTTCTTCACCAAAAATTTCAACTTCAACTTCAGTCTTTGAAGATTTAAATCGCGAAATCGCCAGTGACGACAATTGCTTTAATGTCATGCGGGCGATAATTGTCAAAGATTCTCGAAGTGGACAATTTGTCGAAAAGGAAATTGAGCGAAGTTTTACTAGGGAGTCAGCTTCTTCAACTGATTTTAGGCAAAGACAATTAGATTTACTCAATCAAAAATATAAGAAAGTTGACTCTTTACTTGATTACCGGGCCCACGCTAATTTACCAATTAATGATGTCGTAAAAATAGTTGATAGGGCAGAAGACGGATTACTTGCTAAAGTAATGCTTATTAGAAAAGCTAAAAAAAGCATCGATCTCACTTATTTTCTTTTTGATAACTCGCTCGCACCACAAGTCCTACTCCATGAATTGAGACTGGCAGCTAAAAGGGGGGTGAAAATTAGAATTCTTTACGATCCAGTGGGATCAAAGCTGGGAACTGCTACTCCAAGACTTGGTATTCCAGAAGACTTAAAGGCCTTGGCCGATTTAAAAGGACGACCAATTCTTGATGATCAAGGTAATCCTACTGGACAATACGCTAACATTGAAATTAAGCAGTTTAATCCAATGTGGAGACCAGGAAAAATGGTGGAGAAATTTTTGGATCTAGCACTCAATCTTGTCAGAAAAAAAGAAGATCGAATTGCAGTAGATATTACCGCTTGGAATAACAGAATTCACGATAAAATACTCCTCATTGACGGTGAGGACCTCGAAGAAAGTATGCTAATGACTGGGGGAAGAAATCTCAATGACTCATACTACCATCTCAATCATAGCTTTGAGGACGCAAGCACAGAACCGACCACTGATTTTGAGATTATTCTTAAAGGATCAACTTATGTATCCGCTAATGGAAAAACTCAGAATGACATGCAAGATCAATTCAATCGAATTTTTTATGCTCGTGCCAATTTTAGTA
>JAYSPR010000337.1:0-11860 GCA_043721975.1 Bacteriovoracaceae bacterium | reverse complement strand
TCTTTGATCCGCGGTTAGTATTTCCAATCATAATATTTCAAAGCCTCAAGAGTATAATCTCTATTTTATTCTTAATTTCTTTTTGAACTTGGTACTGATTCACCAGCATGTCCCAAAATCATCATTTCATCTCTTTGGTCTTTACCTGCAGTCTTGTGACTTTCAGTATAGAATAAGAAGTCGTGGTAAATTTCTGAAGCTTGTTCAGTTAATTCTCCAACAATTTGATCCGTTTTATTTTGGTAAATAGCATAGGCAATCAAAGCAGGAATCGCAGCAACAAGACCGAAAGCCGTCGCGTTCAAGGCTTCAGAAATACCGTTTGAGAGCATATTAATTCTTTCTACTGGCGTTGCTGAAGAAACCCCAGCAAATGATGTGATCATCCCTGTAACTGTTCCAAGAAGACCCAAAAGTGTAGCAACGTTACCAAACATTGATAAAAATCCAGTGCGCTTATCATATGAGCTAATTTCTTTCGTTAACTGCTCATCCATTCTGGCCTGAAGGGCTTCATCTCCAGAACCTACACTTCTTAATTTACAAGCAACAGTCGTTACTTTCCAATACTCGTTCCTTTTGCACTCATCTCTATATATGAAAGAGCTGATTTGAAATCACCTTGAGCAATATAACCCAAAATGTTTTTTCTAAAATCGATAGGAGCAAACTTCACTCTTAAGTAGAGAGAAACGTAACGCTCGACTATGAAGGCCATAGTTAAAAGTAAAAAAACCAGGATGGGCCACATGAAAATTCCACCCTTATGAAAAAACAACATTAAACTGCTCATGACCATCCTCCCTAAAACGATGATTGAATATTTTTAAAAAAATAAATGTATTGATTTGTAATTGGTGCGTGCATATAGGTTTTCCTCCTTGAAAAACAAATTTGATACAGCCATTCAAAATTAGAGTAAATAAAATGAACTATGTCAACAATTGTCACGTCTATGTGCGAGAGATGAATCGAGAGTGTCAATTTTTTGGCTTGACATTGATCGTTAAAACAAGTAGAAATTATTAACAATCCATCTTTAAATCGGAGGCCGTATGAAAAAAAGAACATTAATTAATGCAGCTTCTATGAGCTCACTCTAAAAATCACCCACTTCTCGCAAGAAAATTTAGATCACCTCATATGAAATGTTGCCATTTCTGTCCAAAAGCTATTTAAAAAAAATTAGGAGATTTATGAATACCAAAAAATTCACGCATAGTGATTTATCTGGCTCACCTCTAGCTGTTGTCTCAATTCAACAAATGCCTGATGGGATGAGCTTATTGAAATATAATAAGCCCGAAATTCACCAGCCAATAGAAGTTTGGAATGAATTATTTGAGCAGGCAGTGACTGAGGCCACTAGATCTCACTCATCCAAGAAACTAGGATGTCGGTTGCACTCGGATTACGACTTGGAGAAATTTCAACAAATCTTAGGCCGACTTAATTTTGAATTAAAATCCAAGCGTGTTGAATTTAAGCAAGACCTTGTTAATCTTCCAACGGAACAAGGGACACCATTTCGTTGGAAATCCCTTAAAGAACTCAATTGGGATCGAGTGAAACTCATCGATTTTATAACTGAAATAACCCAAGGGGCCCTTGATGTAGAGCCGGATGACAAGGTCGAAGATTTTATTGAAGATTTTTTATCCAATGAAGAACTGACCAGTGGACCCGAATGTGTCCATATTGGTTTTCTCAATGAAAATTTAATTTCTCCCTGTGCTTTTATAGTGGCTCAAATTGAACCTAAGTCTGGTTGGTCACGTCTATCTTATATGGGTCTCATTCCAGAATTCCGCGGGAAAAAACTAGGTCAATGGGTGCACAAGCATGGCTTTGAAATGATGAAGGCCCAAGGTGGGAAACTTTATCACGGTGGAACATTAATAAATAATCTCTCGATGAGAAAATTATTCATAGACCATGGCTGTAAAGAATTTTGTGCTCTCGAAGAATGGCACTTAAAACTAAGTGAGGTTACGATATGAAAAGGAAAATATTTTTAACAAAGCGATTAATAATAAGAGCTCTTAAAATCATTGATTATGAACGTTGGCATGATGCTTACGTGAACGGTTACGCCAAAAAATCTAAATGGGATAGTCATCCAAAAAAATCAGTTGAATGCACATATGAAATCTTTTTGAAAGTCATGAAGAAGCAAGAAGATCTTGCCAAAAAAGATGATTATTATCGTTACTATATCTTTGAAAAGGATTCGCAAACGATGGTCGGTGAAATTGATTTTGATGTATTCCTCAGAAGTACGCACCAATTCGCAAATTTTGGATACACAATCTACAACCGCTACTGGGGCTTAGGCTTGGGTCGAGAAGCTTCTCTCGCAGGGCTTAAAATTGGATTTAAACAATTAAAACTTAATCGGCTTGAAGCCGCTATTAATTTAGACAACAAAAAATCCCTCCGCCTGGCCCGCTCAATTGGAATGAGACGTGAAGGAATCAAAAAACGTTATTGGTTTGAGTATGGTAAATGGACTGATCACATTATTTATGTGGCAAATCCTGAGGACATAAAACTTAAGCCTCACAAGCCTTACTAAATTGTCTTTTTTGCATTTTTATCTTAGCTTTAGAGTTGCATGATAAAAAAAACGATATCACCACCAGTCATTATTATTGTTATTTTTTTTCTTCTTGCAAGCTGCTCAAGCCTGCAAGAAGTTAATAACGAAAAAGTTCCTGTCATCAAACATAAAGATGATCTCATTTCCGTTTCAGCTACCCTGGACCTATCAAGGGCCAGTTACTTAAGAGGCTGCATCGAGCAAATGAAAGAATGTGGCCTGAAGCCGAGCTTTGAATCTTGCCTCAAAAAAGCCAAAAATTTTGTTCAAGAAGACGTGATCTTTATCTTAAATCAAGAATAATAGGGTGTTAAAAAGTGTCAAAACTTTATACACTCTATAAAAAAGAGCCCCTTTTCCCACACAAGCGCCATTATCAGATAAATTAGGAAGTGTTTAAATTAACATTTTTCATGGATAATTTTATGATTAAGGCACCATCCTTTTTTCTTGCATTAAGCGCAGCTACACTTATTAGTGCCAATGCTTACGCTGAAAAACCAGTTCAACAAGATGAAAGCTGCACAAAGATCGTGCAACTTTTTATTAAAATGGATCAGGCAGAAAAAGAAGCACACATTCAAGATACTAAATACGTATCGACTGGAAAAGTAACAGGTCAAGTTGTAACAGATGGGAAAGCTGGCAAAGAACTAGATATTGAATTCAGCACTAGAGGTCAATCATCTATAAAAGCTCCACGTAAAAACTTTGCATTTGAGGTTTTAGATGAGGACGCCAAGATGGTTGTTGGAACGGCCAAGGGAGATAAATTACTCTTTACTAGTATGTGGCAAGATTTAGGGTATATCTCAAATAAAATTGGTTACCGATTTATGTCATTGTCTGGACTTGCTCCACATCCAGTTGAGTACAGTGAGCTTATTATTAATGGTCAAACGAACGGACTTTATCTCGTTACTAAAAAAATGAAAGATATTGCAACTAAAAGCCTAGAGTCACCTCTGGTTATTAGAAGAAGATATTTTGGTCAATATGAAGTCGCTGCTTATAAAGCAAAAAATTCTCAGTTTACTGAATTGCAATTATCAGACAGATACAGACAAATGATGGATCTAGTTGGTGATAACAGAAAATATTTTGGTGGATCTGATGAATTTTATAAAGCCGTTAGTAAATATCTTGACCTAGATCAATATTACTCATGGTTAGCTACGAATTATTTATTAAAAAATGGTGACTATGCTGATGAAGTTTTCTTTTATGCTGCTGCAAAAGGTGCCAAGTCTTTAGATGAAATAAAATTTAAAATTCTTCCTTGGGATCTCGATGATTTATTTAAAGATAAAATGCACTGGCAGAATTTTCACCCAGGCAACATCGCTGCGGTTGTAACTGGCAAACCAAATAAAGATTTAATTTTTAATTATGAATCAGCTCTTGATAGAGCACTTATGAGAAATGAATATGCTCGTAAAATGTATCATGCAAGAATAAGGAAAATGTTAGAAAATGAATTATCTGAAGCTAGTATTAAGGCGACAATTGAGACAACGAGAAAAGAAATTCTTCCTTACTTAACTCCAGAAATCTTAGCGGCGTCTGCTAAAGATTCAATCAACGAAGGTAAAGCCTATACAAAAGAATTTATTCTTGAATTATTAAAGCAACGAGAAGCTGAATTACTTGCAAGAAGACAAGAAATGGTCAACGCCCTAGCAAAAGAAAAATAAAGTTAAATTAAAACTTATTTTATATCAAGGGATCAATTTTACCGTTGATCCCTTTTTCAGGTTAAGACTGATTTCCCCAGAATTGATTAATTTGCAATAATTGCCCCACTACTTCCATTTTTTTGATTTGTTTTAAACCATTTAGTATCTTTATTACTTGGCACAAGAGATGCAATTATAGATTCAAGAGGCTTATGAAATTCGAAAGAGTTAATTAAGCTTGGAGCAAAAAAAAACAGAAACGAAAAAATATGTATTTAAAAAGTCACCTTCGGGTGGCTTTTTTTAAAAAAATGCTCAAAACTAAACTTTTACATATTTATTAATAATAGTTAAAAAATCATTGAGTTCAAATGGTTTTTTTAAGTAGTCATTTGCATTTATTCGCATCTGGTTTTGACTAAAATTTCCATCTGCAGACATTACTACAACTGGAATATTTTTAAGAGTTTGACTCTTTAATTGTTCATCTCTAAAAATATAACCATTCTGAATAGGCATCATTAAATCTAATAAAATAAGCTGAGGAAATTCATTGGTTTGCATGAGCCAATTGTGAGCGTCTTTCCCATTAAATAAACTTTTGGTCTGATAACCTTGTTCTAATAATAATTCAGTAATAAGACTATTTATACAAACATCATCCTCGATGATAAGAATCAATTTATTAATTTTCATTGAATGTTTTCCTGGATGTAAACCTCAAAAGGGGATAATGACTTAGTTGTGACTATTGGTAAAGACAATGTAAACTGAGAACCGTTACCAATCATACTTTCAACTCTAACACTTCCTTTGTGGGCCTCTATAATTTGTGTGACAATATAAAGGCCAAGCCCAAATCCAGAAATATCAGAATTGGAAGCTCTTTCGAATCTTTTAAAGATTCTCTTCAAATCATCATGTTTAATACCTAAACCATTGTCCTTCACTGCGACAAAGACAAGATCTAGCTTTCGTGAGACTGTAATTGCAATTGATTTTCCTGCACCATATTTTATAGCGTTTGAAAGTAAATTAGTTATGACTTGATCAATCCTGACTTTATCCCAATATCCATTAATACTATCTTGTATATTAACAGAAATTAGTCCTCCTGCCATTTTTAATTGTTCAGCATGACGTTCTACGACTTCTTCAACTAATTCGCCTATATTAAAATTTTCCATTTTTAAATTTAGTTTTCCAGAGTTCACTCGAGTAATATCGAGAATTTTTTCTATTAATTCAGTCAAACGATTCACCTGTTGTATATCGGAATCAAACATCACTTCGAGCTTGTCGGCAGAAAATGCATCTGTTTTTTTTGAAAGATCCAGGAGACGTTTCAAGCGAAGTTGGAGTCTAAGTTTGAGAGCAGTAATCGGTGTTTTTAACTCATGACCGGCAATTGACATAAATTCTTCTCGAAGCATAATTGATCTTTCTAATTCAATTTGATTTTGCTTAAACTTTTCTAATAATTTTTCTCGCTCAATTTCCCAAGCATACCTTTCTGAGGTATTTCGAATTGTAGCTGAGACTAATAAGTTTGAATCTACATTTAAAAGATCGAGAGAAATTTCAATAGAGAATTCAGTGCCATTTTTGTGACAGCCAAAAAGACTTCTTCCTTGCCCAAGTAAAATTGAATCTGTGCTTGATAGGAATAATTCGCAGTGACTTTCAGGGACAAGTAAACTCATGTGCTTCCCAATGATTTCATTTCTCTCATATCCAAACATAAGTTCAGCTTGTTTGTTTATTAATTCTACGGCACCCAGATCATTAACTAAAACTATTGCATCAACCGAAGATTCAATAAAATGACTAAATTTTTGTTCAAGACTTTTAATATCTGTCTTATGCCTTTGATATTCCAAAAACATATTAATTTTGCTTTTTACAACAAAGTGATCAAGAGGCTTATGTAAAAAATCGACAACCCCACTTTCTTCACCCGTTAATGCAATTGAATGCTCTCTTGAGTTGGCTGTTACAAAAATAATTGGTATATTTTTAGTTTTATCTGAGCCTTTAAAATACTCAGTAAATCCAAAGTCATTCATTATGAATAACTCTAGGTCAATGACAACAAGACTAAATTCATGCTTTGAAACCAAATCTAAAATCTCACTTCCCGAATGAGCGATAAAAACTTCTGTATCAGCTCTTTTTTCAACAATCGCTTTAATCATGAAGCTAGTTTCGTCATCATCTATAACCAGAATTGAAAACTTAGTATTTTTTTTACTATTTAATTGCATTGGACTCACTATTTTTAAGATTCAATCATACTTCTCAACATCCATGAGTATTTTTCATGTGACTCAATTCGTTTAGAAAGTAGATCAATTGTGGCCAAGTCTTTACACTCTGAAGCAATGCCAACTAGATTTTTAGCTGTCAAGATGACAGTAGCTTGGTCGATTAAAAGATCTTCAATCATTTGATGACTGCTTCGATCTTTAATCGAGTCTTTAATAGTCGAAAGTTTTAAATACTCTGAATAACTCCCCGGAGCCTTCACACCTTTGGTGCGTATTCTCTCAGCAATCAAGTCAACTGCTAGCGCCAAATCCAAATACTGACTTTGAAAGACTCCATGTAAGACTGGAAACATTATTCCAGTCACATTCCAATGAAACTTATGAGTTTTTAAATATAGAGTATAGGTATCAGAAAGGAGAAGCGAGAGGCCAATTGCAATTTCATGGTTGCACTGATCTATCTTAATCGTATTTTCAAAATTACTCATTTTTAATTCTCCTTTTTTTACCACAGAGAACTGTACTTGCATTCCTTATGCCGTCTTGAATCCCAAAAAAGATTACTTTTATGGGGCAATATGCAGCATTCAATTGAAAAATAGTCCCAAGTTATAAATAGAAGTGCATTTTTTTGATGGCCTCAATACTGCAGATGGAATCATGCTTAATCTTTTCGAGGAGGAAATGTGTCTTTATGCCAAAAAATAAAAATTGACTGGTCAAAAATCAAAAGACATTTAAAAAATGACATCTCTGATGCAACTAAATTAATGACACGTGCAAGCAGTTCAGACTTCTTTTTAAAAGATACAGATTCTCTTCAATCAAGGCCAAAGCCTAGATCTAACCAAGAAAACAGATACAAAAACAATGGTGAAGTATGAAAATAACACATGAAGGAGAAACCCACTCACCTTGGTTGGATCAAAAAGAATTAAATATTTTTTTACCATTAACAAGTAATGAGGAAACCGATGTATGCGTAATTGGTGGTGGCCTTACAGGATTATCTGTGGCCTATCAACTTATTAAAAAAGGAAAGACTGTCATTGTTTTAGAAGCTGAGGGATTAGAACATGGTGAATCCAATAAATCTACTGCACATTGTACGACAGCCCTCGACACCAGATATTTCCAACTTATTAAAGATCATGGTCAAGAAGCCATTCGCCTGGTTGCCAACAGCCACGAGGAGGGAATTAATAAATTAATTGAAATCATATATGTTGAAAATATTGATTGTGATTTAGAAAAACTCGATGGCAATCTTTTTTATGCAAAAGAAGAAAATGCAAACAAGCAAAATCAAATTGATGAAAAGGAAAATCAAAATCATTTTCTTAATAAGGAATTAGAAGCTGCACTTGCTTCAGGCTTAAGTGATGTTTTTATTTCAACACATCAGCGTATTCTCTTTAATATGAATTACAATTTCAAAACCCCCTCTTTATGTTTTCCTAATCAATATCAAATAAATCCACTCAAGCTGATTAATGGCCTTGCTAAAGTCATTTTAAAACTAGGTGGAAAAATATATACAAACTCTCGGGCGATTAGTGTCAACTCTAAAGACCACAACGGTGTCAAAACCGAAAATGGGTATAGTGTAAAGTGCCAATACACCGTTGTAGCAACAAATAGTCCCATCAATGAAGCGCTTGCTATTCACACAAAAATTTCCTCTCATCGAAGTTATGTTATTGGATTAGAAATTCCATTGGGTTCAATGAAACCATTTTTATTTTGGGACACCGAATCCCCATATCATTATGCAAGATTAGAAAAAAAAGACTATCGTCCATACGATTTAATTTTAATCGGTGGAGAAGATCACAAAACAGGTCAAGATGACAAAGATCACAAAAGTGAATTTCATTTTCAAAAACTAGAAGAATGGGGACGTAAAACTTTTCAATCAATCGGCTCCTTAAGACACAAATGGTCTGGACAAATTATTGAGCCCCTTGATGGACTAGCGTACATAGGTAGAAGCTCACAGGATCTCAATAACGTTTTTATCGCTACTGGTTTTGGTGGCAATGGAATCACATATGCCATGATTTCTGGTATTTTACTAAGTGATTTAATATGCCACAAATTCAATTCATGGGAAGCTGTATATTCACCTAGTCGAATCAAGCTCTCTAGTACAACTGACTATATAAAACAGAATTTAAATGTACTCGGACAGTATACAGACTGGCTTTTAGATAATTCAAAAATTGACCTAAGCCTCGTTTTAAAAAATGAAGGGGCTGTTTTTCGTGATGGTATAAACTTATGTGCCCTCTATAAAGACAATGACAATCATCTTGAAATCTTCTCTGCAGCATGCCCTCACCTCGGAGGCATCATTCATTGGAATACAGTTGAGAAATCGTGGGATTGTCCATGTCATGGTTCAAGGTTTGACTGTCATGGAAAAGTCATTAATGGCCCAGCAGTTGTTAATCTTAAACCCTACTTACAAAAAAATCATCCAATAAATCCCCCACTCGTAAGTGAACTCGTTATCAATCAAGAATCAAATAATATTTAGCAAGCTTGGAGAAAAAGTAATGAATGACAATATTGACGAAGAGAAAAAAACATTGACTGCTAGTTTTTTAGAAATGAGTTCGCTCAAGGAAGCCGCTTTAACACTACATGAATTAAATTTTAAAGCATTAGATATTGAAGAAAATTATGAAGATCTCACAATGACAATAGTTGTGAGAAACAACTTTAATGAGACTCGTGCCCGAGAAGTTCTTGAAAGTAAATATGCTTTCAATATCAAACTTTATCGAGGAGAAAGAGATTATTCTGATGAATCATTATCTTTTAATAGCAATGAATTTTATCAGGCAAGTGAAAATCATCCAATCCATTAGCGTGCTTGTCTATATGGGACTAGTACATTTTAAACCAAGGAGAATATATGGGATTTGACAAAAAAGGAAAATTGGAAGACGCATCAAAAAAAGGTGCTAAAGGCGCAAGAGAAAGAACAGACAGACCAGATGAAGACAAAAGATCAGGAAATGATTCTTCAGCTAAAAAAAGAACTGAGATACCTATGGCTAAAAAGCCTCAGGCCTAATTAAGTTATCTATTTAAAATTAAATTCAACACAAAAATAATTTTGTTGTTAAAAAGGAAATTCAAATGAAAATGAATCTATTAAAAACTATTACATTCTCTGCCCTCTTTTCTTTGGCTTCCTTGACAGCATCAGCTGCTCCGGGCGCGGGGGAAATGAGTTATGAAGATTTTATGAAAAGCTGCCGTGATCCAGGAGCCTATGGGCAACAACGTCCAGCAGAAAACATTCGTATTGCTTGTAAAAATATCCAAACGTCTTGGCAACCTGTAGAAGCTGGTTCAACCACACTTTTGGAATCAAGAAAAATATCATCTGAACTTTTTTCAGATAAATACCATGTGGCACTACAGGATTTTACTGTAGCTGTTCCAGAGCTTAATATTTCTTGCCCAAAATTTAGAGAAGTCTTAGAAACATCACAAATTGAAAAATCTTTGACATGTGCTCAAATCTTGGCAGAAACGAGAACCCTTAAAGAGTTATGTGTAGACGCTATTGATGAAGCTGTTTCACAAAACCCTGACTTAGTTGTTGTGACTCCAACTGGAAAAACTTACAACTCTTGTTCGACTCCAACACAAAAATAATTAACCTTTTTATTCGTGGCACTTGTTATAAAACAAGTGCCACCTTAACAATAGAGGAATCAAAATGAAATATCTACTGATGACTACTTTGATGATAGTACTGATAGGATGCAATGACCCTAAAGAAATCGTAGTTATGAGAGATTCAATGCTCGAGAGCTCAGTCGCGAACAAAGACCTTCAAGTCACAAAAGAATATGGTTCTTTATCAGTTAATGAGGGGGAGTTTACAGGTACCTCTCAAATCACACCTTGGTCCTCTTGGTGGTTTCCGACAAAAGATAAATACTTATTCGAAAGTTCTAACGAAAAAACCTTAGCGCCTTTACAAAAGTATGATGCATACAACAAGGAAAATTCCGGAGTTGATTCTGAAAGTGCTCTCTTTGAGCGAATGGAAATCTATGATCCCAGTGAAGTTAATTGGGCAGGACTTTGCCACGCATGGGCAATCGCTTCTGTACTTCACGTGGAACCTAAAGTTAGCATTATAAAAAACAACATCTCATTTTCAGTCGCAGACCAAAAAGCTTTACTCTTAAAAAGTTATGAAAGTCCAATTGGACTTAAGTTTTATGGAAAAAGAAATAATGGTGGCTTTGAAGATGATTTTAACGATATTTATCCAGATCAATTTCACCGAATGGCCCAAGTTTTTTTATTTGAAAGAAAACTTCCATTTTTGATGGATTACGATCCCCGCTTTCCAGTTTGGACAGTTCCAATTTATAACATTAAATTTAAAATTGTTAAACTAAACGAAACTAGTGCTCTTGTAAAAGCCTGGTTAAGTACAGCTAGTCCCAATGTCGATAGCCCTAATTTTGTTGGCACAAAAAAATCAGTAAAATTTTATGAATATAAACTGTATGGCCAATGGACAGGTGGAGCACTTAAAGTCACAAATTCAGAGTGGGTTAATGATTCAGTATTTGATCATCCTGACTATCTAATCGCATACCCTGACGCTGTGAAGAGACAGTCATTAAATCTCAAGTTGGATGTTAATAAAATTAATGAAATTATTGGTAAAAATTATGTTGAGATCAAATAAATTTTTAAATTTATTTTTCATTTTATTTCTTATTGCAATTTCCAGTAAAGTCGCTGCAAAAAATCGAAATGGGGATTTTTTCAAGACCCTTCAAAAGTCTACTTTTCCTCGAATTGGACTTGCAAAACAAATGAATAGCCTTCAAGTGTCAGCAAGTCCTCTAATCGAGGACCTTTTTAACGATAAAGAGCTTATATCAACTAATGAAGATATTCACAAAATTCAAACTGTATTTCCAGATATGGAGCTCATTAAAAATAATATTCTTATTTTAAATGAAGATCGTTACAAGAGTGGCCATACTGACGTCAAGACTTGGTCTGGTCACATGATGCCTATTAAAGAAGGAGGAATCGCTTTTAGGTATACAGACAATGAATACCTCAAAAGAAGTGACAATTGGCAAAGCTTAGTCGAAGAATTTGAACTTCACCCACCCATGACTCAAATTTCTTCAAATAGTATTAAGACTCTGTCACCTATCGAAAAATATGAATACCTTATTGGAAATCTCAATTTCAACCTCACTCAAAATCAATGGAATATTGGTAAAGAGATCATGGAGCAACTTAAGGAGATACCTGAATGGGCC
>JAYSPR010000336.1:0-10482 GCA_043721975.1 Bacteriovoracaceae bacterium | reverse complement strand
CTCTTGAAGCTCGCCTTTAGCTGTCGCCAAAAGCCAAGGGAACAAGTCTTCATCTATTAAGGGTAGCAAGGCCTGAGTCTCTGGGTCACCTAGCCGTACATTAAATTCAATAACCTCAAATCCTTTTTTAGTTCTCATGAGCCCTGCAAATAAAATTCCCGTAAAAGGCATTCCTTCACTTTTCATTGTTCGTAACATAGGAGAAAAAATTGTTTTATTAATGGTCTCAATATCAACTGGAGTGAGATTATTTGCCGGAGCATAAGCTCCCATTCCGCCAGTATTAGGCCCTTGATCTTCGTCTCTTAGCCTCTTATGATCACAAGCTGTTCCTAGATTAATAAAATCCTGCCCATCACAAAGAGCAAAGGCTGACAATTCATGGCCAGACAAAAAGTCTTCTATAATAATATGATCAACATCAAAACCTAGATTTTTATGAACCATGAAATCTAAAACAGCGACTGTGGCTTCTTTTTTAGACTCACAAACAACCACACCTTTTCCTTGAGCAAGGCCGTCACACTTAATAACCATCTTCTCAAGATTTGAGTGTTCAATATAATCGAGGGCCTCATTTGCATTAAAAAATTCTTTATAGGTCGCAGTCGGAACACCGGCTTTCTCCATTATAGACTTAGCAAACACTTTTGAACTCTCTAACTGACTTGCCAGTTTAGTTGGTCCAATAACGAGTAAGTTTGACTTTAAAAAAAGATCGACGATTCCTAAAGACAAAGGAACTTCAGGACCCACTACTGTTAAATCGATTTTATTAATTAAAGCGAACTCTAGAAGCCCTGCGATATTATGAGATTCAAGATTAGCACTTATGAGATTCTTTACACTTGTTTTCATCCCTGGATTTCCAGGAGCACAAAATATTTCCGTAACATTATGTGAAAGACTTAATTTCATGCATAGTGCATGCTCACGCCCTCCGCTTCCAATAATTAAAACTTTCAAAGATACCTCTCACTATAACTATGCAAATTAAATTCAGAATCAAAGAAGGTTTTACCTGTGACTTTTTTTGAAACTTCATTGGCAAAACTTCTATAGACTGCTTCGGCTTTCATTTTGATTGGTTTTGAAAGTGGCTCTGGTTCTGAGTGATATTTTTCCAGACAAATACTGCGAAAGTCACCACCATTTTTACTAGCTTCTAACTTTGAAGCCTCAAGATCTTGATACCATTTTGTTGGCTTATAAATTTCTCGTAAGAATTCTTTTGAAAAACTTTTTTCTTTATAGCTAAGTCTCAATTCATCTATGCCTACAGAATCAACCAGCATAAAACTTCTTTTATTATTTTCATCCTCAAAGAAGGCCACCTCTATTTTTCCATCCCATAAACTTAAACCTAGCTCATTATGAAAAAGATAAAGATTCAAAGCGATAAGCTCGGCCATGGTATTTAAATCACGGTATTCTTCATCAGAGAGTCCCGAAATCGTTTTAGCTTCCATTTTTGAAAGGTAACGGTCTCCTCTTTCTAGTTTCGTTGAAAAATCAATAAATGGTTTTTTTAAAAATCCACAGGCAGGAATTTCATCAAATCCAAATTCTTTCCAGGCTTTTTGATCGTCACCTAATCTCTTACTTAGAGAATTCCCCGGTACAAGACCTAGCCTAAAAATAACTTCCAGAGGTACTAAGGCATTCACTGGTCTAGTCTGATAGTGAGAGTAATCATATGCTGAAGGTGTTTTTAGAGGTCTATGAATCTCAACATTTTTTACTCGCATGAAAGGCGTCTCCCATGAGTCACCTTCAGAATTTAAAAGTGCATGATGGCGAAGCCCCGTTTCACAAAACTGATTAAAAAGTGACGTTTTAAAAAGAGCTTGCAGCATTTCACGATCAAACTTTTCCTCCAAGACTTTTGAGTGTGGAAGTTTTCTCCAAAAATCCACTTGTTCAAAATGCTTAAAAAAACATTTGCCCATAATGGCCAAGGCCACTCCCTTATCTTCTAGTTGATCAGGCATTTCTCCCCAATCAAATACAGAAAAGCGATCAGAAAACTCAAAGAGCAGACTGGATTCGGACACGACTCCCCTGACATTTTTTACCGATCCACGGTATAAAACAGGTGGAATAGTATTCATAATTACTCCCTATGAAGATGTCTCATATCTTGAAATTTTTTCGCTCCACCAATATCCACTGGATAACATCCATCAATGCAACTCATGCACAGACTTTCTTTTCCAATACTTTTTTTAGTGGCCTTTATAGACAAATAAATTAATTTATCCGCTCCGAGATACGCTCCTACTTCATCATCAGTTCGCGCGCTTGCGACGAGTTCTTTTGGATCGGGAAAATCAATTCCATAGTAACAAGGATATTTAATTGGTGGACAGGTTGTTGCAAAATAAACTTCTTTGGCTCCAGCTTCCTTCACCATTTCGATAATTCGCTTAGAAGTCGTTCCACGAACGATACTGTCATCGAGAAGTAAAACATTTTTTCCACGAATTTCACTGGCAATAGCTGTGAGTTTTAACTGAACAGCGCGGTTTCGGCTTTCTTGAGTATTTAAAATAAAGCTTCTTTGAATGTAGCGATTTTTAATTAATACTTCTCTAAAAGGAATTTTAAGAGTCTCACTGAGGCTAATGGCCGCAACTCTGCTCGTTTCAGGAATAGGTACGACTATGTCTGGTGAAATTTCACCACTAGCGATTAGTTCTTTAATTTCATGACCGAGATTTACTCCAAAATCTAACCTCGCCGAGTAGACACTACGGCCTTCTAAAACACTTTCAGGATTTGCAAAGTAAACCCATTCAAACATACAAGATTTTTGAGGGATCTCTCGATCAATGGAATAATCTGAAGATGAGAAAATTTCACCGGACTTATCAATGAAGAGTATTTCACCCGGTTTTAAATCACGAATGACTTCATAACCTAAAAAGTTAAGAGCATTGGATTCTGAACTCAAACAATAACTTTTACCAAAATGATTAGGCTGAAGAGCTTTTTCTTCTTCAGTTAAAACTCTCTCACCTAAAATGAGTGGACGTAGTCCATGAGGATCTCTAAAAGCAAAAAGTCCTTTATCAGCGAGAATGCCTAAAACAGAATATCCACCATGGGCTTTTTCAAATAAAAATTTAACGGCACTTTGAAATTGATCAAAAGCATTCACTACATTTTTTTCTTTAATCCCATCTGATAAAATATTGAGTAAAACCTCGAGGTCACTATTGGTAAAAAGATGGCGACGTTTTTCTTCTTGAACATACTTTTTTAATTCAAAATAATTCACAATATTTCCATTGTGAACCATGCCAATCCCATGAGGATAATTTATCGTCATCGGCTGAATATCTCTTTTAGAGTCTATGGCATTTTTTGGTCCCACTGTCGCATAACGAGTATGACCAATAGACATATTGCCTAAAAAACCTGCTAAAATTTCTGGTTTAAAAACATCACTGACTAGACCTGAATCCTTGTGATGATGAAATTCTTGAGTGCTGTCATCAAAGCTTAAAATTCCCGCAGCATCTTGTCCGCGATGTTGCAGTAAAAGCAAGCCTTGATAAGCTTCTTGAGACGAGAAAGGTGTACCGAAGACTCCGACAATTCCACACATTAACTAATACCTTTGATAAGAATTACTAATAGTAGACAAAGGCAGACTAATTATATTTAATCGTCCTGTACATGAAAATCTTTGGCGATATTCATTTTCTTTTGGCAGGATGAATTCTAATGAATAAAAATTCCCAAATTCTAGGAATATTAGGCAGCGGACAACTCGCACGCATGAGCGCAATTGCAGCATCGCAACTTGGATTTCAAACTTATATTTACTGCAATGAAGCAAGTAACTCTCCAGCAGAACAAGTGGCCACTAAAACTTTCAAAGGAAGTTTTGAAGATAGTGAAGCTATTATAAAATTTTGTCTTGAATGCGACATCATAACTCTTGAAAATGAATTCATTAATCAAGAAATACTCGAACTCATTGATGAAAAAAAACCTTCGAGTCTTTATCCAAATTCAAAAACATTTAAACTCATCGGTGATAAAATTAGCGAAAAAGAGCATTTTAAAAAAGCTGGCCTCCCTGTTGCTCCTTTTAAAAAAGTTTCATCTCCACACGAAGTCATAAATTTTGCTGAAATACACTCTTATCCTGTTGTTTTAAAATCTGCCAAAGGTGGATACGATGGTTACGGTAATTTAACTCTTAAAAACAAGTCTAATGTCGAAGAAAAATTCTCCCTTTTAAAAGGAGAACTTTTAGTTGAGGCCTTTATTCCCTACGAAATGGAATGCGCTATTATGGTGGCCCGTAATGAGCTCGGTGAAGTTGTGACTTACCCCATCGCTCATACTATTCAAGAAGATCACATTTGCCACTTCGTCAGTGTTCCGGCCAACATTCCTCCTGATCTATGTCAAAAAATCGAAAGCTATGCCATCACGGCCATGAACTCACTTAGTGCAGTTGGAATATTTGCTTTCGAATTTTTCATCACAAAAAATAAAGAAATTTATCTCAATGAATCTGCTCCTCGTCCTCACAATAGCGCACACTACTCGATTGAAGGCTGTCAGACTTCACAATTTGAAAATCATGTCAGAAGTGTTATGAATCTTCCTTTGGGAAAATCTACACTCACTGCACCTTGCGCTTTGATGCTTAATTTACTTGGCACTCAAAACGGTCCATCAAAGCTTGAGCCAATGGACTCATTTTTAAAAATAGAAAATGGTCACCTTCACTTATATGGAAAGTTTCTCTCCAAAAAAGGAAGAAAAATGGGTCACTTTACAATTTTAGGTTCTGAAGAAAAAAAATTATTTACAACTTTAAACCAACTTAAAGCGAGCTATAGTCTATGAAAAATGAAAATCTTAATTCTGTCGCCGTCATCATGGGAAGTGAGTCAGATTACCCGACAATGAAAGAAGCCTGCGATCTCTTAAAAGAGTTTAATATTAACTTTGAAACTCATATTCTTTCGGCCCATCGAACTCCAGATGAGATGAGAGATTTTGCAATGAATGCTAGAAAAAATGGCCTTAAAGTGATTATCGCTGGTGCTGGTGGAGCCGCTCACCTTCCAGGAATGACTGCTGCCTACACAACATTGCCAGTGATCGGTGTTCCTATACTTTCAAAAACGATGAATGGGATTGATAGTCTTTATTCGATTGTTCAAATGCCTAAAGGAATTCCCGTTGCTACCGTGGCCATTGGAAATGCAACGAACGCAGCCTTATTAGCTCTACAAATTTTATCAATTGATAGTCAAGGCTTGGCCGAGAAACTAGAAGCTTATCGTTTGAAACTAAAAAGTGATGTTGCTCATTCGCGAAGTAACATTAAAAACTAAAAGATTGGCCCAGGTTTTACTCCTGGACCAACAAAGAAAATTATCTATTTTGAACTTGCTCTGCTCTAAAGAAAATATCGTAGACATTAGCTTCTACCTTTAAATCTTTTGATAAGGCTTCGGACTTGAACCTAATATCATTCCCATTATTAAAACCAACTCTTTGGTCTAATTCAGTATAGCTAAGTTTGACTGCTACAATATTCTTCTCACTAAGAGATTTAATTTCACCAGAGTCAATCACACCGTTAGCATCGTAATCAAACCATAAAGACAGTTCATCAAAAATTTTATCATTCGAGTCTATGACATTGTCTTGGTTTTTATCAAATTGTGCTAAGGCCATAAATCCATTTTCGGCAAACATTCCATTTGCTAAAGCCGTTCCCTCACCAAAAAGACGAGAGCCATTAATTTTATGGGCCATTAATTCTGACTTCGTCCCTCTCACTAAAAAAGCAGCTTCAGCTCCAGAAACCCAACCAGTAGACACAGAATTCCCATCACCTAAATGATCAAAAGTGACTTCTGAATTATCTTGAGAAAGTGTTTCAGGCATCCCTTTTTTAATAAAATCAAAAACGATAGGACTATAAAGTCTCATAAGGTAATCAAAAGTATTTCCTTTCGCTTCAGCTGTCCCTTCTTTTCTAATGGCCGTCACACTCAAAGTAATACCGCCGTAATTTCTAATATTTTGGATATAGTAATTAAAAAGATCAGGTGTTTTAACGTCGAATACACCTTTAGAATAAACTCCATTCATCTTCAGAGTTGGATTCGTTGGCAATAAATTTCTAAAATCAAAAACTCTTTCATAGTTGTAGTTCGTGTAAAGTGATTGATTTTCAACTTGCTTAAGTGGATCAACTTTAAAACTTAAAGCATTGGCCGCGCCAAAAACTCTAAGCCAAACAGTTGAAGCCTCATTTTGCCATTTCGTCAGTGGGAAATTTCTAAAATTAATCCAACATGGATTTAAGATTCCATTCGTGTATTCAAAGCCTGCGCCTGCTTTGGGAAGTATGCTGGCACCAGTACAAGCGTCTGAAATTTTACTGGTAGATGCACTTGGAGATAAGAAAAAGTGTTGAACTGAATTCACTTGAGGAGTCCAGTTCTGAATAATTTGTGGAACATATTCAATAGGCTCTCCGGCAGCATAAGACATTAAGACCAGATCACTATATCCACCGCGACTCGCTAGCGTAATAATTATGTCTAGGGCCTTTTTCAGAGAAGCAGTGAGTTTTCCTTGTTCTGTTTCTAAAGCTGTCAGTCTGGCATTAGTTGTCGCTTTGAAAGAATTTAAATCATCGCGCAATTCTTTAAAACCAGCCTTCATTTCATCTGCTAGAGCAGATTGACCTGTTTGCAGTTTTTCTATATCAGAAAAATTTTTTAGCCTTTCTGTTAGAAGCATACTTCCCCATGCATCTGTAATGAGATCAAGGGAAAACTGGGCCGTAATTAATTCATAGGCCTGATTTTTATTGGTAAGACCATTTAGAGCATTCTCAATAATTTTCTGAATTTTCGCCGCTGGATTTTTCACTTCAGAGAAACTTGCATATAAAACTTCAACTTTTCTTTCTAACTCTTCGTCATTTGAAAGCTTCGCTGCAAATGGCTGAAAGCGAGCATCTTTAAGTAAAATACTTGTGGCCCACGCTTCTGATTTTTCTAAACAATTCGCATCAGCTGCAATGGCCGTGTGCCTAGTTAAAGCTAAAGAAATTGACCTGGCCAATGTATTTCCATCATCTAGAGCGCCGTAAGAAAAAAAGATTCCATCACTTTCTGGAGACCCGCTTCGTATCCCTTTAGTCATAAGCTTGGCATACTCTAATGAAAGTAATTGAAATGAATCGATGCCCATGACATTGGCAAAAGAGGCTTCAGAGTTTCCACCACAATCTCCCATCCATTTCTTCATTTCAGCATCATAAAAATCTTTATTTTTTTCATCTGGAGCGAGAATTTTAATAAAACGCAACTGAACAGCAGTAAGAGCATTAATAGAATTAATCAAGTGGGGCTTCATCACATTTTTTTGTTCAAGTACACTTGCTTCAAAATTGATGAATTTAGACCGATCAACTTGATAAAATTCCATCATTTGTTTTAGACTTGCTTCTAACTGTGCCACTCGATTATTTAAAATAGCAATGTCAGTTGTGACCTTAACAAACTGGGCCTTAACATCTTCACCCAAATCTCTTACTAATCCTTCAGTCTTTTTTGCAAGGTTATTTAGTTTTTCTCCAAATTCATTTTTCATTTGATCAAACTTACTATTCATGTCTTTTTCTAAAACATTAAAGCGACTAGCCGTATTTTTAACTTCAGCGCTAAAATCCGCACCTAGTTTATCAATCATTTTGGCATTTAACTCGGCCATGACTCTCAACTCTTTTGTATCAAGCTCTAAGCGCTGAACTTTTAACGTCAAAGCTTGAAGTTCATCGGCAATTTTATTTCTTGCTTCTTGTTCCATGGCAATGGCATTGGCCATTTCATTGCGAAGAGCAATCATTTCTTTTTGTAACTTGTCTTTGTCAGCATCTGATAAATTCTTTTCTATTGTGATTCTCTTATCAAGGTTAGTAATAGAAATCGCAATTTCAGTCACAGCTTTTTTCATATATAGTGAAAGCGCTAATGACTCTTGATCTATTTTGATAAAAATTTCTTTTTTTAAATTCTCATCCCCCATGGCAATCGTTGAATAAATTTTTGTGTTTGATTCGTTTAGTAGCTTAATAAATTCATTACTTTGATTTTGAATTTCCGTTTTATAGATTGTAATGGCCGAATTAATATCTGTTCTCAGCAGCGCAATATCTTTATTTTGAGAAATTAATTTGAGATTTAACTCAGTTAATTTTGAATTGAGTTCAATGGCCAAGATGCCAAGTCTCTCAGTAATTTGAGTCGCATTGTAATCAACTTTTAAGTCAAGATTTTTAACAACTGTGTTGAGTGTTTCATATAAGCTTTTTACGTCTTTAACATCTTCCTTCGTTGCATATGTCACCGCCACTAAAGTTCTATAATCTTCAAAGGACTTAATTAAATTGAGAAGAATTTCAGACTGCTCAACAATCTTCTTTTTGTTTTCCTCTGTTAACTTTGAATTTTCTAAAATCAAGACTGTATTTTTTTGAATTTCCGCACTCAGTAAATTACTATTTGTATAAAGAAGATTTTTTAAGTTTGTCTCTAAATTAACTAGCTTCACATCCGTACTGGCCTCTAGGGCCTTAGTCGCTGCTTCTGCTTGAGTAATTTTTAAAGTTAAAGCACCATTAACTGTATTAATCATTGTCTCAAGTGCTTTCGTTTTTGTATCAAGACTTGTCAGTGTATTATTGGTTTGAGTTTTATAAGATTGCAAATCAGTATTGAGTGCACTAATTTTTGTATCCAATGCTGCATCCGCATCCATACGCTCCTGCTTTTCTTGATCGAGTAGTCCCTTAAATAGAGATTCCAAGTCATCTACCCGAACATTTGAAATAGCAATATACTGAGAGCTATTATCAATATCAAGTGACAGTTTTTTACTTTTAGAGCAGTTTTGATACCCAAATAACATACCTACAAGTAATAATGAAAAGAGCGTGGGATAGACCATTTGTTTTTTAATTACCATTTCCTTCCTTCCTTATTAATGAGGCAATCTCTTCGAGCTCGACAAGAGGATCACCTTTTCTGATTTTATAATTCTGATTAAAACTTTTATCTTTTTTTACATATGAAAGTAATGAGATGAGTGGCCCCACGATTCGCTGAGAATAGAGCACTGTAAAAACAATACTCACAAAAGAAAGTGAAAAAATAAAAATGGAAAGAGTTCCAAGGTATTTGATTCTTTCATTGAGGCTCAAGCCTATATAAGTTAAAAATGAGTAATTAAAAATGGAGACAATAAACAAGTTAATTAAAACTAAAAGAGAAAATGTCCAAGCAATATTAATTTGACTCTTAACTCCCAAGAAAAATGATTTCCTGAGACAATTCGGCGTCCAAATCTCTGAGGAGTACTTAAAAAATGAAAATATAACAAGTGGAAGGGCCACCCATTGAACCACGTCTGCCAAGTTAAATATAATCATTCCATCAAAGGTAATAAAATCCTTAACTCCTAAATGTAGTATTTTATCCAAACAGTTAGAAAACATCGCCGCAAAATAAGCATTCAGTGAAATTCTTAGTAACAAAACTCTAGGAATTAAAAGTAGCTGAATATAAATAACCAGTGATAATAAGATCAGAAAGATTGAACAACTCACTACACTTTTAGTAAACAATGGTAATGTCTCAAACGAGCCAAGGAGAAAATTTTGATTGAGATGAAATTGAAAGCTCAGTGGTCCCAGGCTTTTTAATTCTAAAAGCTTTGGAATTAATAATTTCGATACTTGATCAAGTATCGGAATAATTAATAAAGGTGAATAGATTATGGATTTTTTAATCATAACTTATTTGTTTCTACTATTGTTATTGGAACAACGTGAGGAGTATTTCCTTGTAGTAAATTATCAAATGTATACTTAAGTCCTACGAAAAATGTTTTATTCATTTTGTCTGGACTGGCAAGACTGGCAATTCCAATCCCTCCATAAGTTGAAAAATCTAGTGATGTTCTATTCTTTATGGTGAGATAATAATCACCTTCTTGAGATGATTGAGTGCCGACTGCATTCATATTATGAGTGGCCACCATTTCAAAATTTATATTCCAGTTTTTTATAATATCAAACGAAACACCTAATTCAGTTAAAACCAATTGAGTGTTATTGATATTGTAGTAAGTATTATTACTGCCGGTTTCATAACCAAGAGTACCAACGAGATGCAATCTACCCAAGTGTTGCTCATAAGTTCCACGGATAGAAAAACCCAGTCCAGACCTAGTGGTAAAAGCCAGCTCACTTCCACTAGCAATAATAATTTCTGGCAGAATTGAAAAAGCATAACTTTTATTACCGATTAAGACATATTTTGCTTTTAAATGTGTATGATCTTTACCTACTTTAACGGAGTCCCTTTTAAGCAGCATAACGGTTTTGTTCAGCATACTCTTTCGGACTCATATAACCAAGTGAAGAATGCA
>JAYSPR010000335.1:0-1811 GCA_043721975.1 Bacteriovoracaceae bacterium | reverse complement strand
GTCACACATTCGCTCCTAACGTCATTATTCTTTTTTTTAACGTAGTGAATGTTCTTCTCAATATACTTTTCATGTTCGGTCTCGGAAGTTTTGTAGGATTTGGTATTAAAGGATCTGCGATTGCGACTCTTCTATGTCGCTACTTTATGGCCATTGCTGTGTTCTTCTATATGAAATCTGTCATGAAATTTAAAATGCAAAAAAATAATGAGACCGTTCGAACCATTATTAAATTAGGTGCACCGATTTCTTTTACAATTCTTTGTGAAGTTTTAATTTTTACTGTTGTCACTATTTTAGTTGGTGGAATGAGTTTAGTCGCTGGGGCGGCTCAAAGTTTAGTTATTAACATCACTTCACTTTCATTCATGGTTCCTTTAGCACTCGGAAGTTCTATCTCTGTTTTAATAGGTGAACAGTTTGGAAAAAAATCACTCACTGGCATTAGACACTTAAGTACTGGCGCCATGACTCTCACTCTCATTATTCAAGTTTGTTTTGCCATTTTATATCTTGCGATTCCAGCTGAAGTTATGGGCCTTGCAACTAAAGATAAAGAAGTCATTGCCTACGGAGCATCTCTTTTATTTTGGGTTGGTATTTTTCAAATTCCCGATGGTCTTCAAGTGGTCTTATCAGGAGTTATGCGAGGTCTTAATGAAACGAGAATTCCTATGCTTTTGGGACTTATTTCTTACTGGATTATTGGTTTACCAATAGGAGCTTACTTGGCCTATACCGGAAAAATGGAAGCTCGAGGTCTCTGGATTGGTCTTGCCATCGGTCTGACTTGTATGTGTATCTTTTTATTGTTCTTTTATAAAAATCGAATTAAAAAACTATCTCACCTAACTCACAATTAATCGTTTTTTTAGAAAGTGGGTCTGTGAACTTTAATTGATAGGCCATAAGCCTAATTCCTTCATTATTTTTATTTCCCACTCCGTACTTAGGATCTCCTAATACTGGAAAGCCCAACTCTTCAAAATGTCTTCTTATTTGATGAAGTCTACCGGTATGAATTTGAACTAGTAAAATTGCTGTGTGTTCTTTTTGATTGAGAATAACAAAAGAAGTGTGGGCTTCCTTACCATCAATTTTAAATTTAATCTCTCCACCAGTTGGATAGCTCGATTTTATATCTCCAAGAACTTCAACTTTATACCATTTTTCCACAACGCCCTCTTGCCATAATTTAGAGAGAGAGCCTGCGGCATGACGAGTGTAAGCAAAAACCATGAGACCATGGGCTTCGCGATCGAGTCTGTGAATTAAAAAGGCTTTGCCTTTATTTTTTTCAACTTGTCTTAAAATACTACAGTGGTCACCAAAATCTGTTCCTTGAGAAAGTAGTCCAGGTGGCTTATACCAAATTCCCCATTCTTTATGAGAGAGAATTTCTCTTGATTCTGGAACTTCTAGTAATAATAGTTTTGGATCGTAAAAAAATTCCACATGAGATTCAAGATTTAAATTTAAAGTGGCCCTTCTGGTTTTAAGTCTCTTTGAACTACTTAACTGTCTGACCCAGACTCCACCATTATTGAGCACTTTTTTTATAAGACCTTTAGAAAGTTTCGTGTGTTTTTCTAAAAAGTCGATAAGAACTAGTGGGTCCCCGTCTTTGACACTTTTTTTAAGTGTCAATGTTCCTTGGATTTTTTCTGGCGTGGTCATTTTATCCTATTGTCTCCAGACAGCACTGGCCCATGTGAAGCCTGAACCAAAGGCAGCGCTCGCAACGAGCATTCCTTTTTTCAAAACTCCAGCTTTCATTGCATCATCCATTCCCAGCGGAATTGTTGCAGCTG
>JAYSPR010000334.1:0-7062 GCA_043721975.1 Bacteriovoracaceae bacterium | reverse complement strand
TCATGACCCAAAACCATTTTTGGTCAGGAACACCTATAATCGTCCATTCGTAATTTTCTCCCAGTCCGATGATGAGATAATCAAATTTTAAAGGCCAAAAAGGGGAGATTTCCCAATGTGAATTATTGATTGAATCGACTACCCAGCCAGTTTGAGGAATCTTTTTTAGAGGCCCATCAAAACTTCCTTGGTTGTAACTAAAATCAATATCGATTTGATTTTTCTCTGAATTCCAACTGTAGCTTTCGATGCTGTTATAAGGATCTTTTTCAAACATCGTAAATCTTCCGGCCTGGACGTGCCAAGGGCCTAAAAAGCGAGAGAGATCAACCTTGGGAACCGTCTTGGTGTAAGGAGCTGATGTCTGGCAAGCTGAAAAAATCGTCATAAGTGCTCCGATACAAAATGTTGATACTAAATTCTTCATGAACCTCTCCGAAGCGTATTAATTGATAAAATATTAACTCAGTATCATTGCAGTTAAAAGAATGCAGAAGATTTGTCGAGGCCTTAAACTCAATAAACTAAAGCTTCTTATAATTTTCTTCAAATTTATTTTTTAAATCTAAAGCCACTTCATTATATGAATTTTGATTTTTCCATAGTTTATCTGGATTTAGGAGTTCGGGGTTAGCGTCTCCTAAAGTTTGTGGAACTTGGAGTCCAAAAATGGAGTCAGTTTTATAGGAAACCTCTAGACCTTTGCCCTGTTGAATGGCACGTATGCATTGTCTGGTAAATAATAATGGATAGCGTTCTCCATCACCATAGACTCCTCCGTACCAGCCAGTGTTGACCAACCAGACATCGATAGAGTTTTTTGTGAGAAAGTTTTTGAGGATTTTTCCATAATCGTGACATTTTCTCATCATAAATGGGGCACCAAAACAGTGGGAGAAAGTTGTTTTGATTCCTTTTAAACCAATTTCAGTTCCTGCAAGTTTTGCAGTATATCCCGTTAAGAAATAAAACATTGCCTGATCTGGATTTAATTTACTCACAGCCGGTAGTACACCTAATGCATCTGCACTTAAAAAGAAAATATTTTTGGGAATAGGTCCAATTCCTTTAGGAGCAACAGAGTTTAATACTTTCAATGAATAAGTTGATCTGCCATTTTCAGTTAACGATGTATCATCAAAATTTGGATTGCGATTTTCTTGATTGAGAGCTACGTTTTCAAGCATGCTAGTAAAGTGATTCGAGGCCTTAAATATATCGGGCTCTCTTTCATATTTAAGCCCGTTTGTTTTTGCATAACAACCACCTTCGAAATTAAAGATTCCATCTTTTGAAAGTCCATGTTCATCATCGCCAATTAACAAAATGTCTTCATCAGTGGAAAGGGTCGTTTTTCCTGTGCCAGAAAGACCAAAAAAAAGTGAGGAATTGCCGTTTTTATCAATGTTGGCACCAGTATGCATCGGCAGAACATCATAATCAGGAAGAATAGTATTTAAGACTGAGAAGATCGATTTTTTAATCTCTCCAGCGTAGCCAGTTCCAATAATGATAATTTCTTTTGATTGAAAATTTATGACAATTGCAGTTTTTGATTTGAGGGCAAAAAGTTTTGGATCTATTTTGCAATCGGGGTTATGAAAGATAGTAAACTCTCCAAATGGATAGCTAGTAGTAGGGTCACGGAAAATATTATAAGCAAACAAAGCGCTTGAAGCTTTCGTAGTGATGAGTCTTACTTCCATACTAAAGTTAGGATTTGCACAGACGCTTCGATTCATTAGATAGATGGGTGAGTCAGAATAATTAAAGCTATTTAAAACTTCGGTTTTTAATTTATTAAAATCATTTAAATTTAATTTATTAATATTATTCTTCCAATCAATTACACTTTCTGAAAATGGTTCACTTACTACATACTTGTCATCTACTGCACGCCCCGTAAATTGACCTGTTGATATGACGAGTGATCCACTAGAACTTAGTTGATTATTTTCACTTTCGCGCAAGGATTTCTCAACCAATTGACTTGGAGGAAGATTGAGAAAAAGAGTATTTTTAGATAATAAGTAAGGAGTCCACCAATTTTTCATAACTAATCCTATGCAGGTATTGATTCAATGTAATCTTAGATCATTTATTTAAGAAGCATACTTATTAATCTCAATTTATTGAAATACTTTCGAGGTAAAATTCCCCATTAAATTTATTCGACTTTATTTCCTTGTGGAGCTTTCCCATTTGGAATAAAGGTATTATGTAAGGTCTGAACATAAGCTACGACTTGATAAATCTCATCTCGACTCAAGACTTCCGACCACACTGGCATTCCGTTTGCTATAACACCATTGTAGATGATGGGGTAATTTGTAGCTGGAGTTCCTCTGGAATTTAGCCAATAATTATCAGTTAAGTTTGGCCCAATATCACCAGCTCCTTTTTCAAGATGACAGGCAATGCAATGGACTTCAAAAAGAGTTTGCCCTTTTTTTATTCCCTCTGGATTATTAAAACTAGCGAAAATGGTTTGATTAAATTGTGACTCTTTCTTTTTATATTTTTTAATTTTTGCAGCGAGTACAGCATTGTGCCTACTGAATTCATCATGCATAAATGGTCCACTGCAAGTCGTATAAAAAATTAAACAGAGCGTACTAAAAATAATTCCACAACAAATCGTTATAGGTAACCTAAAGGGTAATGAACGATAAGCATGATCTAAAATTAAGTACTGTTCATTTTCTTGAATATGAATTTTTGTTTCCCTAAGCATTTTTTACCTTCCGAGTATGAATTCAGTTCAGAATGATCACAGTGTACTGTGTTACCTTTTTTATTGTTCTAATAAGTATAAGCTATAAAACACATCACTAAAATCAGAAGCTCACTTCAATTCTTTTTTAGTAAAGCATTGGGTTGAATAATATCTATACCAAATACTTTTTTTAGACATCAAGGTTTTTAATCACGGATATTTTTTATGAAGTGTGCTGTAATGTAAAATGTAATCTATTTTGGTCAACTTATAAATGTTCAGGAAGTTATGCTTGATCTCTAAAATATCTTTAAGGCTGTTTGATAATTCGTGTTCATTATTTAAAAGTATTTCTTTCAACGTCGATTTGTCTAAAAAACAGAGTTGAGAGTTAGGAAAAACTTCAGCGCTTATCGTACTTGGTTTTTTATCTAATAATTCATTTAAGCCATTCACTGAACCTTTAGATAGAATTTTTTATATTTTTTAGAACAAAAAGGTGAAGTATTTCTTCAATTAGTTCAGGACTTAGTTCTATATTTTTTTGTTTTATCATTCTCACTTAATAAAAATTTTTCTTTACTGAAAATATAATCTATATCAGTATTTTAAAAAAAATTAATAGTGAATATTGGCTCATTCTAAAAGCTCATCTTCATTTTTGATGTAGAGGATCTTGCCTTTTTGCTCAATAATGTCAGCATCTTTAAACTCTGTCATAAAGCGAATTAAGGTTTCATTAGCAGTCCCAATCATCGTGGCCATTTCTTCTCTCGTAAGCCTAAATAAGGTTAATGATTTTATGATGACCAATATCTGCAATTTCAGAAAAGTTTAAATGACAAAATATTCCATCTTCTTTTGAAGGGCAGTGGTCACAACGGTGGGAAGCGCTTTCTTTTTTCATAATAATCCTCATTAAGTCCTATATATAAATTTAACATTAAATAGATAAAAAACATGATCTTGGTCAGTGTTCGTAATTTTAACAACTCAGGTCACATGATTAGCCCATTAATCCGAGTACTCCTGTCGGAAGATGGGGGGGTGCTATCTAAGCTTTATTTAAATTGAATATTATAATGTCTCTCGGTATCGTATCTCCTAGTAAAGTGAATCGGACCTATTTTGAAAGTCGATAGTATTTGTCTATCGATATAAATAAAAAATTGATTATATCTATGCACTCAATCTTCCTATAATAACGTAGGAGTAATTAATAAAGTTTTTATAATAATAATGATTGCATTCAAAAGGAGAAAACATGGCTGCAACACTAATCAACACAAAGGTTCCAGAATTTAAAGCACAAGCTTACGTGAACAATGATTTCAAAACTGTTACAGAAAAAGATCTTCAAGGTAAGTGGTCTATTTTCTTTTTTTACCCAGCAGATTTTACATTTGTCTGTCCTACTGAACTAGGAGACATGGGCGATAAGTATGCTGAATTCCAAAAAATGGGTGTAGAAGTTTATTCTGTTTCTACAGACACTCAATTCACTCACAAAGCATGGCATGACACGTCTGAAACAATTAAAAAAATTAAGTACCCAATGCTTGCCGATCCAACAGCTCACTTATCAAGAGCATTCGGTGTTCATATTGAAGAAGAAGGTCTTTCTTACCGTGGAACATTCTTAGTTAACCCACAAGGTTTAATTAAGCTGGCTGAAATCAACGATAACGGAATTGGAAGAAACGCTGATGAGTTAATGAGAAAAGTTCAAGCTGCTCAGTACATCGCTGCAAACCCAAATCAAGTTTGTCCAGCTAAGTGGAAACCAGGTTCAGATACTTTAAAACCAGGTCTTGATCTTATTGGTAAAATCTAGTTTTAGTTTTTAAGTTTATGCGGGTGGGTTTCTAACTCATCCGCTTTTTTATAAGGAAAAGAGGTCATGATGTTAGATAGCAATATTTTAGAGCAGTTAAATTCAGTCTTCGCCAAGCTTGAAAAGAATGTTGTTCTGGCCTATCAAGCGAGTGATCATGCTGACCAAAATAACTTAGTTGAAATGTTAGAGCAGGTTGCTTCGACTTGCATGAAAATTTCCGCAATTGAAGTGAGCGGATCAAAAGCTCCATTTCCTCAATTTCACATAGAGTATGATGGAAGACCGAATGGAATTCATTTTAAAGGTATTCCAACAGGACATGAATTTACATCTCTCATATTGGCTATATTAAATTCTGATAATAAAGGAAAATCTCCCGATGATTCAGTTCAAGCAAAAATTAAAAGCTTGAAAGGCCCAATTGAAATTACAACTTTTGTTTCACTTACTTGTGAAAACTGTCCTGACGTAATTCAAACCCTCAATCAAATGGCGGTGATTCACGGAAATTTTAAACACACTATGGTGGATGGTTCCTATACTCAAGATGAAATCGCCAAGCTTGGAATCCAAGGGGTTCCGAGTGTAATGGTTAATGATAAAATGATTTACTCAGGTCGACTGAATATGATCGATATCTTATCTGCCCTAGAAAAAACATTTGGTGTTGATCACAATCAAGAAAGCACTCCAAAAAATCTCGACCTTGGGATCTATGATGTTGTCGTTTTAGGCGGTGGCCCTGCTGGAGCAAGCTCAGCTATTTATTCCGCTAGAAAAGGACTAAAAACAGCAATACTTGCTGAGAGATTAGGTGGCCAAGTTCAAGATACAAAAGGAATTGAAAATCTCATAGGTGTTAAATACACTGAGGGCCCACAGCTAGCAGCTCAACTTGCTGGCCATATTGCCGAGTACCCAATTAAAACTTTAGAATTTAGAAGAGTGGCCAGTATTGAAAATGGATCTTTAAAAACAATTCATCTTGAAGGTGGAGAATTTATTAAAACCAAGGCCATCATCGTTGCCACTGGAGCGAAGTGGAGAGAGCTAGGCATACCTGGTGAAAAAGAATATATCGGGCGAGGAGTCGCTTTTTGTCCACATTGTGATGGACCTTATTACAAAGATAAAAAAATTGCGGTTGTCGGCGGTGGAAACTCTGGTGTTGAGGCGGCTATCGACTTAGCCGGTATAGTTAAAGAAATAGTGCTCTTCGAATATATGGACACACTAAAAGCCGATAAAGTTTTAGTCGATAAATTAAAATCACTACCGAATGTTTCAATTGTGACTGAAGCCCGCACGGCTCAAGTTCTTGGTGATGGTGGAAAAGTGGTAGCACTTGAATATGAAAATAGAAAAACCAAAGAGATGATTAGAGTAGATCTCGATGGAATTTTTGTGCAAATCGGACTCTTGCCTAATAGTGGTTTTATTAAAGATGTAGTTGAGACGACTAAGTTTGGTGAGATCGTCATTGATAATAAAGGTAGAACCAGCTCTCCCGGTATTTATGCTGCTGGAGATGTAACGACTGTTCCTTATAAGCAAATCATCATTGCGATGGGAGAGGGAGCTAAGGCGGCCCTAGCGGCTTTTGAAGACCAGATGCTCCACTAATTATCGATTATTTTATCTTTCTTGAGCATTGCCGTTTCCACCAGCGAGTTTTTAGCCTTTTAGGCCAGCGAAGCTCGTGGCGGATATTGAGATAGAGACAAGAATAATTGAAAGCCAAAAAGCTAATTTAGGTTTAGTGATTTTTTTATCAGAAAGATTGAGTCTAAAATCTTGCTGACAATCTTGGTATCCCTTCATTGATTGTTCAAAATTAAATTGTGATCCGTACATTTTTCATTCGCCTTTTCTTTGTTACAGTTGACGCTAACTAAGCAAGGAGGTTGCCAATTAAAAAGAACAATGTAGTTGGAAATATTTTAAATACTTAGTTACTTTTAAAGGCACTGAGCTTCAGGGAGTTTAAATCTTTTACAGATAAATCCCATGTTGAGGCTCGCGAGAGCCAGATCTTCATCTTTCACACCAAACTCATGTCCGAATTTTTTATAGAGAAGAAAAATATTTTTTTCATCGATGAGATCTTGCCAAGGAGAGTAGTTCATTAATTGCCCTGAAGCCTGCACAACAATCGCAACGAGTTCTTTAACTTTTTTTTGATTTTTTTCTTTGGCACTTTCTTTTACTTCTAATGTTTTTTCATCCATTAATTTAACGAGAGATTGTTGTAAATTTGCCCTCTCGAATTTGTATCTTTTTTCATCTATTAAATTTTCATTTTTATACTGCAAATAATGAATGTATTCGTGAATAAGACTTCCTTGGTAGGCATCAGATTGAATATCAATGGTATTTGTCTCAGGATGGTATTGTCCCTGTAAACGTGCATTTTTTTGGTTGTTAGGTGTGCAGTATTTTTTAAATGATCCACTTATCTCTTGAGGCTTGCAAAAAACCTTTAAAGTTATTTTTTCATTTTTAATAAAAG
>JAYSPR010000333.1:0-13370 GCA_043721975.1 Bacteriovoracaceae bacterium | reverse complement strand
AGGATCATCAAGAAAAATAATTTCTGGATTCATCACCACTGCACGAATGAGTGAGAGGCGTTGTTTTTGTCCACCAGAAAGATTAATTCCATGTTCGCCAATTTCGGTCTCTAGTCCATGAGGCATAAGGTCCAAATCAGACTTAAAAGCACAAAGTTCCACTGCTTCATCAATTTGGCCATTACTTAAATGACTCTTACCAAATTCAACATTCTTTCTTATTGTGTTATTCATAATAAATGGCTGTTGAGGAGCATAAGCAATATTTTTATTTTGTTCACTCATCCAACTATTACCATGACCTTCAATCTCACCAATTAGTGTTTCAAGTAAAATGGTTTTTCCGCTTCCAACTCTTCCTACGATGGCGAGACTTTTTCCATTTGGAACAAGGAACGAAATATTTTTTAAAATAGCTTGGCCATCTATTGAGACATTGAGTGACTCTGCACCAGTGTTAGCTTTAATATGACTATTTTCTTTTGATATTTCTTCAAGAGAAAAGAAATCGATGAGTCTTTGAGCCGAAGCAAGTGTTTTGGCAAAAACCGTAATGACATCTTTAAGAATTAAAAAAGGCATGGGTAAATCGGCATAGATGACAAGTGCTGCAAAAACTTTGGCCGGAGTTAGCGTATTTCCCATGGCCACATAGAGGCCAAATCCAATAATCGCGGCCATTGTGGCCGAGCCCATAAAAATGAGTGATCCAAAAGCTGATAGAAGAGTCCTTTTTTCTAAGCTATGAAGTTCAGCGTCTCTTAATTTCAAACAGTCTTTCGTCGTGGCTTTTTCCCAGACAAAAGATTTTATGACTCTTATACCAGTGATCACTTGAGACATATAAGTCACGCGCTCATCACGTCTTTTCATCAATTCAAGTTCAAACTCACGAGATTTTTTTGAAATATATTTGGCGAGTGGAATAACAAGTGCCAAGACTAAGACACTGATGGCCCCAGCAATTCCTAAAAATTTATGAAGTAAAAAAGTAGCGATGATAAGGTGAGTGATGAGTCCTAAGCAGTCAGCTATTCGTTCGACAAGATTAGTAACCGAATCAACATCGACTTCAAGTCGATTAATCAAATCTCCTGATGGACATTTCTGTCGACTTTCAAAATTTAAAGCAAAGGCCTTTCTTAAAACTTCTTTTTGAAGTCCATGAGTCATCTTGATTTTTGCTTTCATGAAGGTCATTAGGTATTGAGCAAAAACGAGAATTGTCATCATAGATGAGAGAGAAAAGACAAGCCCCCATAGACCTGCTGTCCTAATATCATCTTGAGCAAGGGCCGTTAAGTATGAGTGAATGGCCAGGGCCGTCACTCCACCCATGGACTCATTCCATTGAAAGAGCATGACGGTTTTAAAAGTCGCCATTTTCTGCTTTCGTAATTGAACCCATAAAAATTTAAAGCGTGGATTTTTTTCATGACTTTAATTGAATTCATTCGGAATAAATTCTGAATTTTTAATATCATCAGGTAAAGCAATCAAATCATCAATTTGAAGTGGCCTTTGACGAGCGAGCTTAGAGAAATGAAAAGCTTTCCAAAAGAATAAAGTTTGAAGCCAAACCATGATTCGTGTATCCTTAATATAATAACTAACAATAATTTTGATAAAATAATAATTATGGGTATGAGAGATAGGGAAAAAATAAGCCCGAAATTTAAATCTATCAAAAAAAAGCTATGAAGTCAAAATCAAAGTAGTCAAATATTCTAGAGAATTTTTTTTATAAAAACAGTGATTCGATAAGTTTCATCGCCATGCCAAAAAAGCGATAGGACAAATTGAGAACAATGAAGCTCTCAAAAAATCACAACAATGTTTAGAGATGATTAGTTATTATGAAAGAAATGAAAAAAAGCTATGGCATTCCGATGCTGAACTTACTTCTACCTAATACAGATTTTCGAAAAAGCTGTTATCAGTTTAAAAATATAAGTGGATTTAATAAAGTAGTTTCACTAGATTTATTAAAATCCAATTGCCAGTTTGAAGTTCAAAATCCACAAGGAATTGTTGAAGTTAGCGATATTTATAATAAAAATGGACCTAAATAGTTCATCGGCTTGCTTTTTTAAAATCCATTCTTAAGAAGAGCTTCTTGGCTCATAAAATTGGCCTGAGCAAGTGAGTTAAAAATTAATCTTCATCAATATCAAATTCATTATGTGTCTCATTGGCATAATCCTCATCTTCATCATTATCATCGTCACCTTCAGCTGAATCAAATAAGTCAGATTCATCATCAAACCCTTCCAGGTCATCATCTTCTAATCCATCAATTGAATCTTCACTTTCTTCTTCTACTTCATGATATTGACCAAATTCATCTTTATAAATATCTCTATTATTCATTTTTCACCTCTTAAAGTTTTAAAACAATTTCAACTTTATTATTTAATCTATAGATACGTTTGGGAGTGATAAAGATTCGTCCGCCATTATTTTGGAATTTCGAATCGATTTTATTTATTTTTGCAGCGATCATTTTCAATAATGGCATTTTTGTCAAATCTAAAACTATTTTTGTGGCACTCAGGTTTTCATGAGTCGTTGTCATTGACCACTCATTGCCTGGCGTTTTTGTTAATATATAAGTTTCTTCAGTTCTATAGCGGTCTCTTTTTAATTCACTTCCAATCATCTCATTACATAGTGTTCTATATTTGCCGTCAATTCTTTCGGTATTCTCATAAATGATGAGTGACTTTTGCGTCCCTTTTTTTATTTTAAAAGCGAGAAATTCTCTGACAAAAACTCTACCACCTTCTTTTTTTAATTCGTCATCTAACTCATCAAGTGATTCAGTTAATTTTTTTAAAGCAGGCATATCATTTAGATTAAGCAAAGTTAATACTGCCGATTCATGCAAGCTTGCTTTCGTGCTTTTAAACCATTGTCCATCAGCTTGCTTAAAGAGATTATAGCTTTCGATTAATGATCCAGGATCAATATCTTTTTTGAACCCTTTGTCATTAAGTTCAGTGCAGGCCTCTTTACATAAATTTGTCATATAAACCATGTAGTCATCACATAGAAATATTTTCTATTTGTCTATAACTTCAATACTCCAATTGTCATGCTAATTAATCCATCTACCAATCTCTTTAGTTGCGGCAATGTCTCCGAAGACATTTTCACTCCTTTAGAGGCGAGTGTTAAAATTTTTGCGAGTTCTTCGGCCGTCAATTCACTTTTCTTTTTTATATGCGGCTTCAATAATTCAGTAACATAGTTTTCAAATGCACCATACATCTCTTCACATTCAACTGGAGCAAATTCCTGAACTGTCATCATCAATTCTTTAAACCCTTCTGATTCAACGATTGAAGCAAAGGGCAAAATAATCCAAATATCGAAAAGACACTCAAGTTGATCCCGAATTATTTTTTTCTTCGGGAGTTTTATTTTAGTTGTCGCATGATTTTGTTCGATATGGTTGATCACCATCTTTGCAATGATCGCATCTTTATTTGTGAAAGCTGCATAAACAGTTGGCCTTGATAGACCTGTCGCTTCTGCTATATCGCTCATAGTAACTTTCTTGAAACCGTGGCGTAGGAACAGCTTATAGGCCGTGTTGACAATATTCTCTTCTTTAGTTTCCATGATTTACCTATAACATCTCATTATGCTTCTTTACACTTTACAATGTTTGTAAATGTGTTAATTTACTTTACAGATCCTATATTTTGTAAAGTACCACATAAGGAGAGAATATGAACGAAAAATTTATCTTTAACCGACCAACAAATGCATTGGCCGCAATGGAAAAAGGCGGAAGCCTAAAGCCATGGTCATTTAATCGCCGTGCTCTTCGCGTGGATGATGTGGCCATCAAAATTCTTTACGCTGGAATTTGTCACAGTGATATCCATGCAATTAAAGATGGTTGGGGACAAGAGTATCCTCTCGTGCCAGGTCACGAAATTATGGGCGAAGTTACTGAGGTTGGAGATGGTGTTACTGAGTTTAAAAAAGGTGATCAGGTCTTAATTGGGACGATGGTTGATTCGTGCAGGGTTTGCGAGAACTGTTTACAAGAATTAGAACCGTATTGCCGGGCTTTTCCAACATTAACTTACGATGGCATTGACCGCGTCGATGGTTCGCGAACACGCGGAGGATTTTCAGACACGTATGTGGCCGACAAGCGATTCGTTTATCACCTACCGAAAGGAATGGATGCATCTAAAGCTGCACCACTTATGTGTGCAGGTATCACGGTGTATTCTCCGCTTCGCCATTGGAAAGTTGGCCCGGGGAAAACTGTCGGCATTATAGGTATCGGTGGTCTTGGGCATTTAGCAGTGAAGTATGCACGAGCAATGGGCGCCCATGTTGTGGCGTTCACAACTTCTGAGAAAAAAATTAAAGAGATTAAAAATTTAGGGGCCCATGAAGTTGTCCTTTCAACAGATGCAGCTCAGATGGCAGCGCAAGCTTATCGATTTGATTTTATCCTCGATACAGTTTCAAAGCAGTACCCAATGGATCCGTTTGTGAATGCTCTGAAGATGGATTCAACAATCTGTTCTTTAGGTCTTCCTAATCGATTTGATTTAACCCCAGTAAGTTTGACAATGGGAAGAAGAAGTCTTTCGAGCTCTGGAGTTGGTGGAACAAAAGAGACGAGAGAGATGCTTTTATTTTCGGTTGAACACGGTATTTATCCTGAAGTTGAAATGATTCAGCCCCGTGATGTGAACAGTGCTCTTGAAAGAGTAGAAAAAGGGGATGTTCATTATCGTTTTGTGATGGATATGACGAAAGGTCTTTAGATATTTTTTAAATTTGGTTTTTAAAATGTATTGAGGTGCTGAGTTGGCACCTCATTCCATTCGTCATATATAGCACTCAAATTTTTTAGCCTTTTTAAAATCCTTATAGAGAATCCAAGGGTCTTCTATAAGTGATATTCTTCACCTGAATACATTCTGGAATCAAGTTTTCAAAAGAAAATGAATTCAGCTCTAAGACTTTACTGTTTTCTTTAATACCAAGAGAGGCCGGTAGGTAGTGAGCTTTCTTTTGAGAAAGACGATTTAGAGGAATTATTTCTTGCCTCGAATTTTTTTCTTTCTTTGAATAAAAAATGGCAATTGTAATAGTTGCTATCATCAAAAAGAGTAAAGGTTTTTTAAAATTAGGCACATTTAATTATAACCGAACTTAGTAGTTTGATAAATTAGAATAATTGATTGATAATTTAAGAGCTTGTAAAAAATGGTGCCCGAGACGAGACTTTACTCATCATTCAAAACAATCATTAGCAAAATAACTAATGCAGACTTTCCCTGATAGCGATCTAACAGCTCTCCATCTCCAAATGATTTCATTTGGCTCTTTTGAAGGACTTTCTTCTGTCCCTATTAAAATGATTTTTGAGTTTTGGCGCTTTAATTTATTCACCTTTCTCTCTAGGCCCATGCAGGTGTCATAGTATACACCTGTCATAACTAAAAATGTGTGAGTAATTTTTCCATCTTTATATTCAATGCCAAAAGGTCCTCTTTCATCACCTTTCTGTGCATCACATTCAGCAATTAAATTTTTGCTTAAAACTACTTTTTCGAATCGAGGGATTTCATCGCTATACATCGGAGCACCGTACATCTCGCTTGAAACTAAAAATAACATTGCCATAAGACATAATCTTTTCATTTATAAGTCTCATAGAATTTTAAAAAGTCATTTAATACCTTAACGGATCTTTTTCCTTTTTTCCTCAAATCTGGACCTAGTCCCTTATACTCTACAATAACCTCGGGCCAGGTTGGAGATCGTCCTAATCTTTTTTGAAGAATTTCTCTTTTTCTAAAAAGCCATCTAGTCGCAGCACAAATATTTTTGCTGGGATTGAAAAGTTCTTCTTTGGAAATGTCTATATAATGATCTTTTATCTCACCTTTGCGATCTTTTAAAATTCGCAAAGTAGCCTCAGTGATTTGAATTAAACCTCGGGCTCGACCAATTGATTTTTTATTTTCTGCATAAGCAGTAGGTTTAAATCTTGATTCTGACTCCATGAGTGCCTTTATAAAATTTGAATCGATTGGTATATCTGGCTTAAAAATATCATTCCAATAGGTACACCATCCAGCGATTAATATATCATGCTGGTTAGGGTCTTTAATTTTTTCATTGCCTGAATATGGCAAAGGTAAATTTCTACTATCTTTAAATGGAGACATATTTGAAATAATTTCAATTTCATCACCATCAAGTCGATCTTTTCCTGAAGGATTTTTTCTGCAATGCCCATCAACATCTTGAAGTTGTCTCCCTACTGGATAGCGAGGATGTCTAATAACCCAATGCTGCCCGTAAGGACAAGCTCTCCAGGAGTGGAGTTCTCTATCCTGAGGACTCCATAAAGTTATTTTTTCTTTTCTTATTTTAGGAAGATAAGGTTTATAAATATCTTTCCAGAAAGCAATGTCTACTTTGTATGGTAGTTTTGATTTTTCCCAGCCTTCATTAAACAAAGCAATCCTTTTAGAAAGATCTTTTGATTTAGAATTAACTGCTATATCAATATCAGAAAACTCTTTATGTTTCCCAGTTGCCCTTGACCCAAACAAATAAATTTTGACGTCATCAATGTCGCCAAAATAATCTTGGAAAAGCTTCTTCATTTCCTGCATTTCTGAAGACTTTAAACCAAATAGCTTCACTTAAGCATTGCCTCTAGCATTTCGAGTAATTGGTGTGAGGATTTTACAAATGAAGGAATTAATTTAAAAATTTCTTCAGCAATTTCATCATGATAAAGATGGCTAGTTTTATTCCTAGCTTCGAGGTAATTAATCCATTCATCAGGATTATTAATCCAATTGAGTTTTGCAAGCTCTCTGAAGATATTTCTCGGCGTATCTGCCATATGTTCATGATGCTCTAAAACTTTTTTAGCTGATTTCCAGGAAATCTCAATACAATATTCAAATCTTTGAATAACACCATCTCTCTCGAGAGTGTTTGCCGGAGGCTTCACCATGGCTTCATCAAGAGTCTTCAATGCTTTTTTATAATTGTCGAGCATGGGTTTATTCATTTGAAAATTATTACTGAAATTTTGAGGAATTGAAAGAGGAGTTCAATTGAAGTCTAGTATTTTGAAAAAATATAGTTAAACTTAAGAATAGATTGCTTGAAAAAATGGTGCCCGAGACGAGATTTGTAATGCCCCTCTTTCCCAGTATACACTAAGCGCTCAGAATTACAGCTAATTATTTAATTTCATTAACAAAAACTTAAGAATTGCCCTCATTCATTTGTGATCTATTATTGCCAATTATGGTTCGTTTTGGACTAATTTTAGCCATTTTTTAGCCATCGTTTTTAAAGAGCATTTTGTATTGAGCTGAGCAATTGGGTCTTGAATGGTCCTTTTGGCCAATAGGGGTACTGAGGTAAGGCTTAAGGACTTTCGTCTATAGTCTTGGAATTTATAAGCATATAGTGATTTGGTTGACATGACATATAAGTCATGTCATAATAGTCAAGGTAAGGAGTAAAGATGTCGATACCTACTTTAACAGCCAATGGTGAATTACCGCCAGGAATACATATGGCCACAATTGCCGAAGTAGAATCTGCTTTCGGTCAGTCCAACGATAGAAGGCGGCGGCTGATAAAAGGACTGAAAGAAGTAATGGCCATATTTAAGGTTGCGAGTGTGTCTAAAATTTTTGTCGATGGAAGTTTCACTACTGATAAAGAAGAGCCTAATGACATTGACGGTTGTTGGTCAGCAGAGGGTGTTGATGAGCAGTTGCTAGACCCAAGGTTTTGGGACTTTGAAACTCCTCAGGAATTTGAAAAAAATCGTAACGAGATTATGAATGAATTTGGAATCGATTTTTTTATTGCAGAAATTATTGAAGGTGGAAGCGGAAAACCTTTTCCTGAATTCTTCCAAACAAATCGTGATGGTGACCCAAAAGGCATTATCCAAATCAATCTCTAAGGTTGAGAGGTATTTATGATTACAAGTGACAGACAACTCTCAGTAACAATGAAAAAAATTGAATCACTAAAAGACTCCTTGAAGAAACTCAATGAAGATGCCAAAGGAAAACTTTTAGCAAAGGCTGCAAAAATTCAAACACAAGCGCTTATAGAAGAGTTGGAAGCCGAAGTATTTGGGTATGAAGAATTGAAAACGAAGGGTCTTGATGCTATCGAGCTTAACGACCTCGCAGAAATTATGTTGATTCCAATTAAATATAGAATTGCAAAAAAAATGACCCAAGAGTCATTTGCCAAAGAAGTAGAAATCCCACTTCGGATGATCGCTAGATATGAGTCTGAGGGTTATAGAAATATAACGGGGGAGAATTTTCATAAAATTTTACAAAAGTTACATTTAAAAATGCCCGGAAAACTTAGGGAAGCATAGTCCTTTTCCGATAATAAACTTTTTTATAAGAACATACCTTCAATTGAGTCAAAGAGAATTTGGATGAGATGTTGATTGAATGAAGTAAAATGGTTACTCTATAATTACACAACGACCTGAGATACTTTTTAGACTAGAGAGGCTCTCCTTGCTCTAGTCTTTTTCCTCTTGCAAAGATCACTTAAATTCTGTGTACAATCAAGAACATCCCGTTGATGTCCAATAATAATGGTCACCTTTTGAAAATGACCAAAATTTCTACAGCTAACAGATTCCTTAATAAATGCCTAATTCCAATCCCTTTACACGTTTAAAATTAAGGAACTAGGCAGCTTTTTCCCATGATTCAACTCTAGGACGCCCAGAGGAAATAAATTAAAATAGAGTATAATGGTAAAATAGGAAAAGTGGATTTAAACCATAATATGAAATTTAAAAAGAAAAAATCAATTATAGCAGCGGCGGCGATATTCAGTTTGAATATATCAACTGCTAATGATTATTATGTCGTAAAAAAAGGTGACATGCTTTCAAATATCCTTTCCGCAAAAAAAATGTTTCCCGTTTATGGATATTCAGGAAGTTTAGCTGAAACATTGAAGTTGAATCCAAGTATTCGTTTAAGCAAAGGAAATAAAATATTTCCTAGAATGAAAATAATTCTTGCGGGGACAAAAATATCCAATAAAATTATTTCAGCAGACAGCAGACAGCAGACAGCAGAATATTCAGCTCACCAACCACGAGACTCGCTTAGGCGAAACTCCAGCTTCTCAAAAGAAAATTTCAACACGAAAGAAAAGAGTTAACGACCGCCTACCAAGTGATAATTTCAAACAATCTTTTTATTGGGTAGTATCGCCAAATCTGAGTTGGAAAAATTTAACTTCTACTGATGAAAATACCTATCGAAGTTCAGAAGTTAATGCGATTTCAAATACCAATTACGGATTGAGTGTTTCCTATGGAATGCATTTCGAAGAGAATGTAGATATTTATTCAAAGCTCTCTCTTGAATCGGTGAGTTTTACTCAAGATAGTTCAATCAATTTATTGGAAAATAAATTTCTAGCGAGTAGTTTTGGGGTAGGATTTTCTTATCAAAAAAAATGGCTCTTAGAAGCAGCAATGAGCGACGAATTTTTTCTGACTAGTCCAAGCTTGGGAAATGTTGATATTAAAAAAGTTACATTGCCAGAAATCAAAGCTTCCTACTTAAAAGAGTTTTATCAATATAGAAATGCCAATTTATCCTATTCACTGTCGGGAAGTGCTTTTCTTCCTAGGTCATCCCCATATATAAAATCTACATTCAGTTATGGTGCCGGTGGAGCACTGGAAGCAAAACTTCACAATCAATCATTTAAAATTGGATATGATCTAAATTTATTAAAAGCAAATGGTAATTCGACAAAATATCAAAACATTTACTGGAAATACATTTGGGAAACGCTATGAAGATGAACAAAGTAACCAATGTCATTTTTTTATATGGCCTACTTAGTAGTTTACTCATCTTGCAAGGATGCTTTGCCTACGGAGATAAAGACAAGTTGTCTTTAAGTACCGTTGTTAAACAAAAAGAAAATTTAAATTCAACACTCACTTCAGTAAATATTTCAAATAATCAAGTAACAATAAATGGAAGAGGATTAGGAAAAGCGACAATCATTAAAATCACTGGAACTAATGTTGATGCTGACTTAACGATCAATTCAAAATCTGATTCCCAAATAATTGCAACAGCAACGAATGCGCTTTCTCTCGCGATCGGCGGAGCTTTTAATTTAATTATCGGGACTGTAGATGCTCAAGCAACATATCCAATAACTTTTACGCTCCAAAATGGAGCTGTTCAAGCTGTGCACTTATCCCCAATGGGCGCGTCCACAGGACAAATCTTAAAGTTTAATGGAACAAATTGGGGACCAGCAAATTTATCAAGCTCACAGCTTTATCGGGGAACTTACGATGCTGCAACAGATACTCCCAGCTTGGGATCTGTAGCACCAGTTGCAGGTGATTATTTTATTGTTACAGTTGCAGGAACTTACAATAGTATTTTCTATCCAATAAATAGTTGGATCATGTATAACGGTTTTGATTGGGAAAAAATTTCCAATGATGCCCCTGTCGTTTCTTCTTTCAAAGGTCGACGTGGCCTAGTTGTTCCCTTAAAAGGCGACTACAATCTAGGACTAATGGCAGATGTTGATTTTACAGGTGGTGGGATTCCAGCTACCGATAAAGTTTTAACCTATGATGCCTCTGGAAAATGGATCGCAAAAGCGCTTCCTGCTGGTAATGCTGGATCAGTAACAAATGTTACTGGAACGACTCCCATTTCTGTTGCAACAGGCTCATCAACACCAGTAGTTTCTATTTCACAAGCGACCACTACTACAAATGGATTTGTCTCATCAACAGATTGGAATACATTTAATGGCAAGCAAGCAAATATTGTTGCAACTACATCGGCCGACTATTATCGTGGTGATAAAACTTTTCAAGCGCTCAATACAAGCGCAGTTCCAGAGTTTGGAGCAACCAATCTTTATTTTAGTAATGCCCGCGCATTAGGGGTACCCCTGACAGGGGTTGATGTTACTTTGACGGGTGCAATAAGTAGCTCAGATAATATTTTGTCTGCATTTGGTAGAACTCAATATCAACTGAACACCATGACTACTAACTCCGGCGCCTACGTCACAAAAACAGGAACAAATACCGTTCTCGGTACAATAGATGCGCGAACTGGATTTGTTTTAGTAGGGACACCTGGCACACTAAACGATGCTACTCCAAAAACCTATGTTGACACCCAAGTCGCGACTTCGGTCGCAAAGTCTGGTGGAACAATGTCTGGAGATCTGACTTTAGACACTCAGTTAAAACTAAAAAATGGTGGTGCCGCCAATTATATAACTCTCAAAGCACCAACGGCGGGAACTACTGCTTATACATTATCTCTTCCACCAACGGCAGGAAGTGCTAATCAGGTACTGATCACCGATGGAGCAGGAGTCACAAGCTGGAGCACACCTTCAACTTCTGCAACGCCTACGGGTTCAGCAGGTGGAGACTTAACAGGAACTTTTCCAAATCCAACGATTGCCACCGGTCTTTCTGCCGCAAAGATTGGAGGCGGAGCCGTCTCAAGCGCAGAGTTTGATTTTCTTGATGGTGTGACTTCCAGTATTCAGACTCAATTAAATGGAAAGTCGACGTCGACTTTAACTAGCGGAAATATTTTCATCGGTAACGGCTCTAACGTAGCTACTGGTGTCGCTCTCTCTGGAGATGCGACGATCTCAAACGCAGGAGTAATGACTTTAAATACAGTCGGTGTTGCTAAGGGTGGAACTGGATTAACCGGTGGAACTAGTGGCGGAATACCTTATTATAGCTCCAACTCGGCAATGACTTCTTCAGGAGCATTAACAAGTAATGGAGTCATGTTAGGCGGAGGCGCGGGAGCTGCTCCCACTACAACCTCTGCGGGAACTAATAATCAAATCCTAAGAATACCGGCAGCAGGTGGAGCACCGGCATTTGGATCAATTGATCTAGCGAGCTCAGCAGTTGTTGGCTCGACCATATTGCCTGTCGGGAACGGCGGAACAGGAGCAGCGACTTTAGGACTCAATCAACTTCTTTTTGGAAACGGAACCTCAGCGGTCAGTGGACTCACAACGACGGCAACACCAAGTGTGCTTTTGAGCACAGTGACAACAGGGGCCCCGACATGGACGACTTCAACGGCAGGTAATGTGCTCAAAGGATCGGTCACAGGAGTTGCCTTTGGAGCATTAACACAAAGTGATTTACCTTCAGGATCTCTTTCTGGGTCTGGGACAACAAATTATGTGCCTTATTATAGTGCGACCAGTACGCTGGCGAATTCACCTATTGCGATATCTGGAAGCAATGTCGGCATTGGGACAACAGCGCCTTCGGCTACGCTCCACATTGTCAACGCTAGTTCGCCACAAATGACTGTTGGTGATGGAACAAATGCTCACTCAATCTTTGTCGACGCCTCTGGATACCTCAATATTTCTAGAAAAAACTCTACAACGTCAGCGGCAATTTTAGTTGGTGGAGGTAATGATGAACTTTATGTGCGATCCAACGGAAATGGTGGGCTGGGACTCACGGCTTCGGGAGCCAATGCTTTCATCAATGCGATAGGACCTACGAACACTATTGGACTCGGGGCCAATGGGGCCGAGAGACTACGTATAGATTACACCGGCAATGTCGGTATCGGTACGACTAGCCCAAGTGCACAATTAGAAATTGCTACTTCAAGTGCGAACCAAGGCTTAAAAATAACTGGAGCCAGCGGCCAAACTGCTGATCTGCAAACTTGGGCAGTAACTGGAGGAAACAATTCAGCCAAGGTTAACAATTTATCTGAATTTAATATGAACAACCAATTTGGCAATGTTGTCAGTATAAAGCCTACGTCTGGTTCAACAGTGGCCACTCTTACACAATATAACAATGCGGACATCTTGAGTCTTATTAGGGGGGGGTCTTCAGCTGGTTCCGCGCTCAATATTTCTGGAGTCTCACCGACAGCTGGTTCTGCTGTAAGCATGATTATGTCTGACGATACAACTACAGCTCAAAGTAATAGCAATAGTTATGGGATTAACCTGAGTACGTCGTCACAACGAGATCAGATAGTGATGTATGGTATTTCAGCCTCTGCAACTATGAATAGGGCTACAAAGGGTAATAATGCTAACGCCATCATAGGCTCAGACATAACAGCAACGTCTTTTATTGCGAGTGGAACAACTGCAATTGCAGGAAGATTTAATGCTGGAAGTGCCAATGTAACTGGTCTGGTTATAAAGGGGGCGACATCACAAACAGCAAATTTACAGGAATGGCAAAATAATTCCGGGACAGTATTATCTGTCGTCGATAAGAACGGCAACGTTGG
>JAYSPR010000332.1:0-2467 GCA_043721975.1 Bacteriovoracaceae bacterium | reverse complement strand
TTGCATTCTTCACTTGGTTATATGAGTCCGAAAGAGTATGCTGAACAAAACCGTTATGCTGCTTAAAAGGGACTCCGTTAAAGTAGGTAAAGATCATTTAAATTCAGGTAATGTGAAATGCTGGGGCTATAATGGATGGGGTACACTAGGTGATAATACTAATAATTCTTCATCAATCCCGGTAGATGTTCAAAATTTATCAGATGTAGCTTCGGTCGTTAGCAGTGATATTACGAATTGTGCACTTCTGAACACTGGAATTGTAAAATGTTGGGGCTCTGGTGTTGCTTTAACTGCAGTTGAATTAAGTAAACTAGCAGGTCAAAAGTTTAAGACACTATATTCAGGCACTGGTGCAATGTACTGTGGAGTGACGACAGCTAATCAAAATTCTTGTTTTACCGCGACTGAAGGTCCTTATAATGGTGCTTATTTTCCATCATTTAATAATTTTATTCCCACTAATTTTAGTATGAGCTTTTGGGAAGGTGGTTCATTTTGTTCTGTTAAAGAACAAACTTCAGCTTATTGTTGGGGAAGTAATACCTATGGACAATTGGGAAAAAATTCGACGGCTCCAGTTGATTGGGCAAATCAATTAAATAGTAATTTTTTATTAATGAATACCGCTTTACCTGTAACTTATGTAATGGTTAATGATGGTAGAAATTATTTTCTTCAAAATGATAATAGAGTGAGTGTGATTGGTAAAAAATATAATTCTCTCCGAGGTCCTTCAGCAGTTATTAAATCTCCCAATTAATATTTTAGGAAAATAAATGAAAAGCAACCGTAAACTCACTAATTATTTTATCTATCCCACATTTCAATTCACGTTGATAATTTCAAATGTCATTGTTAGTGTTATAAGTATGTTTATCATTCATTATAAGATGATTGAGTTTTTTGAAAAATTAAAACAAGTGGGAGAGCGTACTAATCTGCCCTTGTCTAATCCCTATTTTGAATTTATTTCATACTCTAAAGAGATCATGCTTACTAACTTAAACTGGGCATTGGGATTTTCAGTCTTTCTCTCAACTGCGGTTTCGGTTTATTTATCTCATAAAGCGGTAGGGCCTATTTATCGTTTGAAAACTTTCTTTATCCAGATTAATAATGGCGAAAATAAAGGTGAAGTAAACTTCAGAAAAGGTGACTACTTTTCTGACTTGCCGGCGATTATTAATTCTGCGATTTCAAAATTAAAAGCGAAATAGGTTAAAAGTGAAACAGAAAATATTCATTTTTTTTTGCTTGAGTATGCTGGGACTATTTGCCACAAAATATTTTCAAAATGAAAGCGAAAATGAAAAGCGTGAAAATAAATTATCAGAAATTGTGGTCAATGATACATTTATAGAATCACTTAAACAAATAAAAGAAATTAAGCCCAAAGTTGAAAACGAAGTTTTAATAGCAAATGAAAGTCAAAATGCAGTGCCAAGTGAGATGAAAATTAAAAAATTTGATTGGCCTATGCTTAGAGATTTGCCTGGAGATGAAGTTTTTAAAGAAAAAACAGAGAATGTGTTAAATATCATTCGGATGAATGGAGAAGCACGTTCTGAAATACTTCCACTTGCATCAATTGAAGTGAGGGACTGGATTAATTCCTTAAATAAAGATCCGAAACTATCTAAGGCAGCCTATAAGTTTTTATTGAATCACGAAGAAATTAAAACAATGGATTTCGTTGTAGCTGAGTTAATAAAAATTACAAAATACTTATATTTCGATAAGTCTCAAGTCAGACGAGTCGCTGAAGAATCGATTAATGAAGGCTCTTCAGAGTATTCAAATATTAATGAATTAAAAATTGATGAATATGGAAGTCTGATCAAAGTAAAAGAGTCTGCAATTTTTTTACTAGATAGCCAAAAAATGAATCGAGTGGCCCTTGAATCGACTGCTAAAAAGATACTTCAGAAAAATAAAAATACTCTCATTAAAAATGAAGTATTGACTCAATTGAGGTTGAACATTCCTATGTACGGTGTGAAGAAGCTATAATTGACCATAAATTGTGCCTCCAATAACTGGCGACCCTTATATCCATTTTTCTCGTCACGTCTTGATTCAAATCACTGATTTTATTTAAATAATCTACATAATTTAAGCCCTAAACATAAGTCATTAAGGCACCGACAAGCTAGATGTTAAAATTAGATAAGTATATAATTATTGGTATTGTAGGGAGCTCAGAATGAACGTCAACATTAAGATTAATAGTCTTGTTAAATTAATGACCCATTTATGTCTACTCACAATTCTCTTTCAAAACTGTAAAATGAAAGATGAGCAAAATAAATCTACAGCAACGAGTTCATCGCAACCCCAAATTGTTTTATCTAATTTAACAAATTACATAAATGTTCGTAACCCCCAATTGAACTAGACACCTCCAACCGGAGGAACTTATGCAAGCGACTGGAACTACAACAAGACAATACAGAACAAAATCTCA
>JAYSPR010000331.1:0-4551 GCA_043721975.1 Bacteriovoracaceae bacterium | reverse complement strand
GTATTTATCAAAAAAATATCATTCAAGAACGCCATCGCCATCGCCTCGAAGTGAATAATATGTATGTTAATAAGCTCACAGCAGCAGGGCTTATTGTTTCTGGTTTTAATAAAGAGCTCAATTTAGTTGAAGTCGTCGAATTAAAAAATCATCCATTTTTTATAGCGTGTCAGTATCATCCGGAGTTTAAATCAAAACCGTTTTCACCACACCCATTATTTAAAACTTTTATTGAAGTATCAGATAAAAATAGGAAAGGATAACTATGAATAAACCCAAACTAGATCTTTTTATCGGCTCATGTGTTCTTGAAAGTGAAGAAATGGCCCTTATGATAGCTGATAGACTTTTATTAGATTTAAAACCTTTTGAAGATAAAATCACCCTGACTTATAAAGGAAGTTTTGATAAGGCCAACCGTACATCAATAAATTCTTATCGAGGTCCTGGTATTGATGAAGGCATGAGAATTTTAAAGAAAGTCAAAGACGTGACGGGCTTACCTGTTCTCACTGATTTTCATGAAGCTCACCAAGCAATGAAACTTGCGACTGTCGTTGACGTACTTCAAGTACCAGCTTTTTTATGTCGTCAAACCGACATGATTGCCGCAGGTGCTGAAGCTTGTGCCAAATATGGGCGAATATTAAAAGTCAAAAAAGGACAATTTTTAAGTCCTGAAGAAACAAAAAATATCGTGGATAAGGCGACAACTATCTTGCCTAAAAATCAAATTTTACTCACCGAACGCGGATCAAGTTTTGGATATAATAATTTAGTGGTTGATATGGCCTCATTTCAAATTATGAAAAGTTTTGGAGTGAAGACAGTTCACGATGCTACTCATTGTGTTCAGCGCCCTGGTGGACTGGGAACAGCGACTGGTGGAAAACGTGAGCAGATTTTAGTTCTCGCAAGAGCAGCTATCGCCGCTGGAGCTGACGGAATTTTTATGGAAACACATCCGAATCCAGATAAAGCACTATCAGATGCAGCGACTAGTCTGCCTCTTGATCAAATTAAAGGGATAGTAGAGCAATTATTAAAAATTTATGAGGTAGTTTAATGGCGAAAGCATTAGATGAAAAAAAATCACTGAAAGATTTGGCATTAAAGTTTGAAGCAAAACTTTCAAAAATTAAAGTTTGTCTCTTTGATATAGACGGCATTCTCACTGATGGAAAAATTTCTTGGGAAGGAGATGATGTTGGTTTTAACCGAACAACTCACGCTCTCGATGGGCATGGATTAAAAATGCTTATGGAAGCGGGAATTAAAGTCGGTGTTATTTCTGGTGGTGATAGCCTCGGGGTGAGAAAGCGCTTTATAGAAAATCTGAAATTAGATTTTACCTATTTTGGCAACGAAGATAAAAGAGAAGCCTACAAACAAGTCTTGGCCTTGGGTTATAAAGACGAAGAAATTCTTTTTATGGGAGATGAATTCATTGATTTACCTATTTTAAAAAGAGCGGGCTTCTCGGCCACTGTTCCCAACGCTAGTCTTGAGATTCAAGAAGCTGTTGATTATATAACTTACCGTGAAGCTGGAGATGCATGCGCTAGGGAAGTCATCGACCTCGTTCGTTACGCCCAAAAAATTCCAGTGAAACTTTTGGATTTTTAATGAGTAAAGTGCTTGATCCTAAATTAGCCGATAGGCTTATGAAATTAAAACTCGTTCTCGATGAAACTATGAAGTTTCCAGCGGTATATCTTTTTAAGTTTATAGTTCCTCTCGCTCAAGTTCAAAATATGACCAAGATACTTGATGGAATGGAAATAGAACAAAAGGCTTCTTCAAACGGAAATTATATTAGTGTCAGTGCTAAAGCATTGATGAATAAAAGTGATGACATTGTTGCCGTTTATGAAAAGGCAGCAGTGATTCAAGGAGTGATATCACTATGACAAAACATAAAGTCGCTCTAGTTATTGGTGCGGGAGCCTTTGGGACTGCCATGGCCCAGGTTCTTTCACAAAACTTTGAGAAAGTGATTTTAAAAGTCAGGTCTCAAGATATTTATGAATGTATAAAAAATGGTGAAAACTCAATTTATCTTCCGGGTTTAAAAATCGCTAAAAATATCGATGCGGCCCTGACGTGGGAAGAAGTGGATGCTCATGGAACGCAAATTGATCTCATTGTTTCGGCCTTACCTTCTTCGGGGATCACTGAATATTTTAAAGAAAATTATGACAGATTTTTAGGATATCTCATCAACAAGGTTCCTATTGTTTCTCTTTCAAAAGGTATTGATCCAGAAACTTTAGAATTATCAGATGATTTATTTTTTGATATGTACCCGCACTTTAAAGATCATTTTTGTTTTTTATCTGGGCCAAGTTTTGCTCATGAAATTATGCAAGAACAAATTACGCTTGTCACATTGGCCGGCAGATCAAGACAAGTTCTAGAAAATGTTTCTTTAATGATGAACACGAGTTTTTTTAAAGTGCTCGCAAGCTATGATGTGAAAGGTGTTCTGCTGGGTGGGGCCCTTAAAAATATTCTGGCGATTGCTGGCGGAGTGATTGAAGGTCTAGGTTATAACCACAACACGAGAGCGGCCATGATCACTCGTGGTATTGCTGAGATGTTAAGATTTGGTGCTGTTTATAACGCCAGACCTGAAACTTTTTACGGTCTTTCAGGAATGGGAGATTTAATTCTTACGACAACAGGGGATCTATCACGAAATAAATCTTTTGGACTGGAATTAGCAAAAGGCAGAAAAGCAGAAGATATAATCCGCGCTCAAAGATCAGTCGTCGAAGGTTACAAAACTGCAAAAGCGGCTCATTTTTTATCTCAACAATTTAATATTCGCGCCTCTATTTTTAATGGAGTCTATGACGTTCTTTATTCTAATCAGCCTCCAAAAGAAGTGATCATGAGATTAATGCAATCACCTTCGAGATTTGAGATTCATTAAATGAAACATTTTCACAATCAAGTGTTGGGTTCGCTCTTGGGTCTCGCAGTCGGAGACGCTCTCGGAGCGCCAGTTGAATTTAAGCCTCGAGGAAGTTTCCCTCTTGTGACTGACTATCAAGATGGTGGAGAGTTTAATCTCAAAGCAGGTCAATGGACTGATGACACTTCTTTAATGCTTTGTTTGTTAAATAGTTTTATTGAAAAAAAAGAATTCGATCTTCAAGACCAAATGAATCTTTTTATGAAATGGTGGAAAGAAGGCTACATGAGTTCCACTGAAGTGTGTTTTGATATTGGTAATACAACCAAAGCTTCACTTTCTCGCTATGAAGAAAATGGAAATCCACTAGCAGGTGATATAAATGATAAGGCCAGTAATGGGGCCCTCATGAGACTGGCTCCAGTACCACTCTTTTTCCATCAGAATATGACTGAGGCTTTAAATTATACGGCACTTCAATCTCAAAGCACCCATGCGCCTCTAGAGTGTGTTGAAAGTGCAAAAATTTTAGCTTATGTTTTGGTTTCACTTTTAAATGGTGAGTCTAAAAAAGATGTTTTATCTTTCAAAAATTACAAAGAAACTGTTTCAGAAAAATTTAGGCCACTTATAAAAGGTGAAATTTTTTCTTATTCCAAAGAATCTATAAATGCCGAAGGTCTGGCCTATAACACACTTGAAGCTGCACTCTTTAGTTTTTGGCATTTTGATAATTTTTTTGATGGATTATCATTTGCTGTTAATCTTGGAGATGACTCAGATACAGTCGGAGCTGTTTACGGACAGATTGCCGGCTGTGGCTTATGGACTAACAAATATTCCAGAATACTTACTAGCAGGGCTTTATAAACGTGAATTTCTCACAGAAAAAATTCATGATTTTATTAGTTGCATTGAGGAAAAATTATGACCGCTAAAAAAGGTGACATTGTTGAAATAATCGCTCCTGCAAGCTTCAATGAGGCAAGCGACGTAAGTCTTGCTTGTAAAACTTTAAACTCTTGGGGTTTAGAAGCAAGATCAATGATTGATTTTGAAGCCTACCATCCTTTTCACTCAGATGATGATGAAATTCGGTTTTTAGATTTAAAACGTGCGCTGTTTGCACCAGACTCTTCGCTTATTTGGTGTCTTCGCGGTGGCTACGGGAGTGCTCGACTGATAGAAAGATTATCAAAGTTAAAAAAACCAAAAAATGAAAAAATGCTCATTGGTTATAGTGACATTACTTCGCTTCACCTCTTTTTAAATCAAAAGTGGGGATGGAAAACAATTCATGGGCCGATGATTAGCAGTTTTGGAAAAAAAGATTTTAACAAAAAATCTTTTAGTGAATTAAAAAAGATATTATTTGATAAATCTTACAGTCAAAAATTTAAACTCACAGCTCTTAATGATCAAGCCCAAGAAAGTACTAAAAAGATTCAAGGAAGTTTGTGTGGTGGTAATTTATCAGTGATTCAGGCCACTCTTGGAACATCTATTGAAATGAGAACGAAAGATAAGATTCTCCTTTTAGAAGATGTAGGTGAAAGAGGATATAAAATTGATAAGATGCTTAACCATTTACAAAATAGTAAGTCGCTTGTTGGTTGTAAGGCCATTATTCTCGG
>JAYSPR010000330.1:0-15864 GCA_043721975.1 Bacteriovoracaceae bacterium | reverse complement strand
ATGAAGAAGCACCACACTCGGGACTTGGAATGATGAGCCCGATAGAGTATAAAAAAGCAAATTAAACTAGGTGTCTAGTGATTTGGGGGCCAAAGCATTATATTGATTCATTTAATAGTTCACTAGCATTTTTTGGACTTAGTTCTCCTATTGAAAAGTTGCAAGATTTTAAATTTCCGCAAAATACTACATCCGGTTTTTTAAGTTCAAGATATCTAACTTCAGCAACATTAATTAGTCCGCTTGATAATAGTGTATCTGTAGACTTAACCCCAACATCAGAAGAATTTGCAGGTGTTTATGTACAATCAAGTAAATCACAGACCATCAAAGTAAAACTAAACTATGACAATAAAGAACTAGGGATAAAGCAGGATATAATTGTTGATATAGATGTAGTTGCCGATGCCGTGCCTTTATCGGCATATGTTAGATATATAGTAAGAAATCGTGATGTCGAATTTCGACTTTTAAACAACAGAACAGGTGAAGAAATTAATGGAACAAATTATACATTTAAATGGGATTATGGGGACGGACTTCAAGCAACAACTACAAGTTCTACGAATATCCACAGATATGGAAATGAAGGAGCATACCTTGCTACAGTGAGAGTATATAATAGTAATAATATTTTAGTACTAGTAGAAGTAGCACTGGTAATAGCTGATACTTCTGTTTTGACAATCTGTTACGATCCAAACAGTCCATACAAACCAGTCTTTCAGACAACAGCAATAAGCGGATTTACACATCAGATTGAAATAGAAAATTACGGTACCTGCTATCAAAAATATCCTGCCGTAAGTTATCCTCAATACAATCAAGATTGTGTGAGCTTATACAATTGTACTATTTATGGATTGATTCCTTAGGCGGAAAAATAATTAAATATAAAGTTTTTAATCTGATCTGACAGTTTCTTTCTAAGTGAGATCCATTAGATCAGATCCAAACTTTTACAGATCACTAAGTTGAAAAGAAAAACTCTCTTAACGATAGTTTGGAACTTTTCCATTCACTCTTGAAATAATATTCCAAATAATACATATTAACAATCTGTTTTCAAAGCGCCCCCATCGCACAATATGAATATTTTACAACCAGCATAATCTTGCATCTCTTTTATGCTAATTAACGCCAGTACTAAATTTTATCCTTGGAGCCCCCTATGAAACTAACTTTCGCGACCCTCTTATTACTCTCAAGCTTCTTCGCCCAAGCCACAGAACCAACAGTTTACTGCCGAGCTGTCTTCACAGAAAATGGAGCCAAAGAAATTAAAAACTTCACTTTTAAATGTGACAACTACGGATACAAAGCAACTTTCGAATCAAAATCAAAACGCTTTTACGTCTCTGCTTTTTCTGAAGAATCTTGTACTCCACAACTATGGCTTCATGATTCAAAAACTAATTCAGCTTCAATTGGTATGGTAACGACAGAATCAAGAGATAAAGCTTTTGATGTTTTCACAGACAGGGTTGTTATCGCAGCTTTAGCCGCTGACATTCCAAGAGCAAGTGTCATGGGAACAAATACTGTTAATAAAGCCGTTGTTGGTTGTTCAACTAACAAAGCTTCAATTCCAGAGAACATTGATAACTAAATTGACTTTTATGTCACATCATTACTAAGATCTTTCATAAAGAATTACATTTAAGCCTCGATTGATTCGGGGCTTTTACATTTATGGAAATGATTCATGAACAGCTTAAAAACTCTTTTCGGTTTCACCAAAACAATTGATCGCAAAACTTATTTTTCATGGGGAATTTTCCTCATGATCTTAAAATACGCTATCGATTTTGCTTCTTTATATATCGCCCAAAGGCATTTCTTAACACCTCTCGAATTTATAAGTCCTCTCTTATCTGAAAGACATAAGCTTTATGCTCCCTATGGAGCAGACATGTGGCCTTTAGTCGTCACATATGTCGTATCACTCACAATGATGTGGATAGGACTCTCCATGACCGTAAGGAGGGCCATAGACGCCGGAAAACCATGGTGTGCTTTTTTATATTTTATTCCTTATGTAAACTTAGTGCTCATGTTGGTTTTAAGCCTTTTACCAAGTGTGTACATGAGTCTAGATGAAAAAAATAAAAAACTTGAAGGAGCTAAGCAATCAGGAACAAAAATTATTATTGCAATGTGTGTAATGGCCCTGGCAGGCACAGTGGCAGTCGCAACTATTGTTTTCGGCGCTAAAACCTACGGCAGTGTCCTCTTTGCAGGCACACCCTTTATTGTCGGTGCAGTTCTTGGTTATCATTTAAATTACCGCGGTCAGATTTCAAAAAGACAAACAGCCCTAGCTGCCAGTGGAACATTTTTTATCTGTGCTGGTTTAATTTTTATTTTTGCTCTTGAAGGACTCGTTTGCATTCTCATGGCCGCTCCTATTGTTTTACTTTCTGGAGTTTTAGGAGCATTACTCGGTAGGCATTTTGCCACAAAGTATTTTTACCCAAGTAAATTAAGTTTTGTCGCTGTCATTCCGGCCCTCCTTCTTTTTTCATTCCTTGAAAAAAATATCAGTCCCACACTTATGGGTGAAGTTAAAAGTTCCATTATCATTAATGCTAATGTGAAAGACGTCTGGAAAAATGTTGTGGTCTTCCCTAAGCTGCAAGCACCAACTGAACTCATGTTTAAAGCTGGAATTTCTTATCCGATTCAAGCACGAATCGAAGGCACTGGCGTTGGGGCCATACGCTACTGCGAATTTAATAGTGGTGCTTTTGTTGAGCCAATTACTGTGTGGGACGAAAATAAACGGCTCGCTTTTGATGTGACCTTTCAGCCACGCCCCATGACTGAATTAAGTCTATGGGAAAATGTTGAAGCTCCACATATTGATGGATTTTTTAAATCTAAGCACGGTGAGTTTAGGCTTATTAAATTAGCAGAGAATAAAACTCTTCTTGAAGGTAGTACCTGGTATTCTCTCGATATTTTTCCGAGTTTTTATTGGAGATTATATTCTGAGTGGATTGTTCACAATATTCATCTAAGAGTTTTAAATCACATAAAGGTAAATGCTGAGAGTTGATCCCACGGGGCAATTCACCTCAACTTCCTCACACTCAATCAACTAACAAGTACTTAAAATTGGCCCTAGATATGCTCTCTACTTAGTAAGTTCTCACTAATTTATTACAAGCAGAGGAAATATGAACACCATAAGACTAAATACAGGAACTACCGAAATAAAATGGATGATATGGGTCAATTTAATGATCGGTTTTTGGATTTTTATTTTGCCTTGGGCCGCTGGTCCTGGCTTTAAACTCAATGTTGTGAATGTCGTCATGTGGAATTTTTTATTTATCGGTTCGGCCATTATTACATTATCTTACTTATCATTTAAGCACATGTTATCCTGGGCCTATTGGTTAATTATTTTTACTGGTGTTTGGCTTATAGTTTCACCATGGTTTCTATTTTATTCTAGTAATGAATTACTTTTATGGAACTCCCTCGTCTTTGGACTTCTTATTACAAGCCTTACAGCCTTTTTTGTTCCAATGAAAAAGACTGACAAAAGAAGTTTCATATGAGTAAAAGTGACAAAATAAATTAAATCGATTTTAATAAATAAAACAAAGGATGGTTTTATGTCATTAAAAAGACGAGAGTTTATTAATTATACCCTTGGTAGTATTCTATTTTTTGCACTACCACAAAAATCCTATTCCACCCTACCCGACTTGAGCCAGAAAAAATTTAAACGATTAAGTCATGATGCCTATCATTCTACAACAATTGAAGGAAGCTGGAATCTATTAGAGATTGAAGGTGAAATTCCTTCGGAAATAAATGGTCGATTTATTAAAATTGGTCCCGGCAATAAAGAAACTTTCGGAAAAACACTCAATCATTTCTTTGATGGAGATGCTTATATATCTTCTTTTGATGTTTCACCCAATCATGCCAATCTAAGCTCTCTTTTCTTAAAAAGCCCACACCGGATGGACGAACAATTAAATAAAAAAATGCTCTACCATGAATTCGGAACTCAGTGTGATGATAAAAAAAATAAAGGTCGAAAAAATCAACCAAATATAAATTTTATTCCGTTTAACAATTCGCTATTAGCTTTATCTGAAGGAGGACACCCACTGCAAATTGATTCTCAATCATTTGATGCTCTTGGTATTTATAATTTTTCTAATTCACTTCCAAAAAATATTTCTTTCACTGCTCATCCCAAATTTGATTCTTTAAAAAAGGAGTGGTTTTGCTTTGGAATTACTCAAGGGCTTTCAAAAGCATTGAACGTCTTTAAAATTAATAATAAATCTGGAAAACTTGAAGAGCTATATTCCATCAATCAAAAAAATGTTTTCATGATTCACGACATGATTATGACAGAAAATTACCTTATTTTTGTAATTCCTCCTGCTTATTTTAAGATAAGCGATATTATCTTTGGGAAAAAACCAATGTCCGAGACACTAGAATTTGATAAGAATTCTAAAACCAACATTTTGATACTGCCCAAAGATCCTAGTAAAGAAAAAATAGAATTAAGTATTCCTGCTCATTTAGTTTTTCATCATGGAAATGCTTATGAAGAAAATAATCAGATAAAATTTCAAACTTTTTTAACTAATGATGAGTCTCTCTTAAAGCTAATTAATGAATGGCAATTCGAAGAAGTCAGAAAGGCACAGCTCCCCAGCTTGTATAATGTTACTGTCGATTTAAAATCTGAGAAAATTATTTCAATGGTTCAAGTCTTAGAAAACCACGACTTCCCTATTTATAATCCAAATTGGCATATGAAAAGGAATAGATTTTTGTATGCTGCTGAAATGGAAAATAAAAATGATCCCATGGCCTTTAGTGCAATTACCAAAATCGATCTTGAGAATCACTCGACAATAATTTTAAAAATGAAAGATGCAGAAGTTTGTGGAGAACCATTTTTTGTTCCAGCGAGCGATAAAATATTAGAGGATGATGGCTTCATCGCCTATCAAGGATTTAATCAAACAAGAAATGAATCTTTTTTAGAGATATGTGGTGCTAGAGACTTAAGTAGACTGGCAAGAATTTGGGCCGGAAGATATTTACCACTGGGTTTTCACGGACATTATTTACCTAACTAGAAAAATTTAATAGGCAGAAGAAAAAAGCTTCTGCCTATTAAAAAATGATCGATATTAGATAGCTAAATCTACATAAAGAGCAACTTCTGGATAAGCAACTTTCTTAGAAAATACATCTCTTCCATCACGTGCGTGAGCAAGCTCGTTACCTAATTCAAAAGTAAGAGATTGTTTCGGTGTGAAAGCATAAGTTACACCAAGGTAGTTTTCCATAAAATCGTCTTTGTTTGCCGAACCAGCAGCAAAAGTTTCAGTATGGTAGTACTTTAATTGGTAGTATGTGCTTACTTTGTCAGTAAATTGGTAAGTCACGTAGGCTAAGTTCATTTCATGACTGATAGAAAATGCTGTTTCTGCTTCGTTTGACTGAGCATTGTTAATAACAATGTCATCATTAAACATAAAAGAAAGTTGAGCTGTGATTGGAAGACTGATCGTTGGAACTAATTCCGCACTATGTTTCCAAGTTGAAGCTGATGATTCTTTAAAATCATTATGAAGATACTGAACAAATAAAGATGTATCAGCTTTTCCGATTGTTTTTGAAAGAGTCGCGAAAGCACGGTTGTTACCATAAGAAGCTAGAGCAAATTGTCCATCAGCTCTTTGCTCAGCACCAGTATTAAACTGTCTGCGTCCAAGACCGATATCTAATTTAACACCGTTTGTTTTTTCTTCTAAAACATTTTTACGAGTTAAAGTCACTAATCCACGGTAAAAAGAATTTGGGTATCCTGCTCCAGCATCAGCAGCTTCAAGATCTGTGAATTTAAATTCAGCAGTCGCGAGAGCTTGCCAGTTATCTGTTGGCTTATAAACAAGCGTTGGATTGTGTAGCATTTTAAAATCTTGAATTTTTCTGTCGTCAGCGTTTTCACTTTCTGTATTACGTCTCGTTCCGTAAAATTCACCGTGGTAAGAAGCCGAAAAGTGCTTAGCGACATAGTCCGCTGCCTCAGCGCTTCTATTTCCTAAAGAAGTTTCAATTGTACTTTGACCAAAAGCCTGGCCTGCGAGAAGAAGTGTTGTAAGCGATAAAGTTTTAACTATCATTGAAGCCCCCCTGTATTGGCGATAGGTTTCTTTGATATCTTTTTTATGACCCGTATGGAAACAATCTTTTTCCTTGAGGGTATAAATTGGGTCAATTGTAAGAAAAAATTTGAAAAAGTAAGTATTTGACCAAAGAAGTATATTATTTTGTCACCGATTAGAGATTGAATTTTCTATTTCTTAAACATTACGCCAACTTGAGAGCCACCTGAACTTATGTTGACCTTCAAACTAGTATTAGTGGCCCGTGAAAGAAAGCCTCCCACTTCAAAATGATTGAATTTGCCATGGCTCCAGTCATATTGGACAAAAACACCCAAGTCAGAAATGGCCTTTTTCGGATGACTTAAAAAACCATCGATACCAATTGTATTGAGATTAACCCTGTCTTGAATAACCCATTCATTCATTTTTTTAGCTGGAACTTTCTTTATAGTCTTCACTAAATCCTGATCCATAAAAACTTGCTCACCACCAAACCCATCGACATACTTAATGACATACTTTTCTGGGTGTAAAAGTGCTTCACTTCTCACCTCACTTAAAAGTTGAGCATGCAAAATAGAGTTCTCCAGACGTTTCGATGAACCCAGCATCTTCTTCCTTAATAGTGGATCAGCTAAAAGAGCGAGAACGCTTTTTGAGGCAAAAAGCCCAGTGATAAAAGGTCCGTAGTGCGGGACCTTCTCGCGCACGAGCTTTTGATAAAAATCTTTGGTCTCTTTATAGTCATCAATGGTCAAAGCAAAACTCACCATGTAGCTTTCAGGGAACCAATCATTCCCCACTTTAATTTTTCCATCCTTTATAGTGATTTTTTTTTCTTTGAGCATGGGATAGTCGTTTTCATCAACTTTTAAACCATATCGACTCGGAGTTATTAAACGTAAATCATATTTTTTTTCACTCGCTCGTCTCATTAAACATTCTTCATCCCAGTTGTAACAATCCGTTTGAAAACGAGCGAGACTAGAACCTAACCTTTTCATATTTTTTATTTCTGCACTGGAAGTGTCCAATGAAAAATAGCGTTTTTTGAGCTCGGGCATTAGAGAGTAAAGTGTGTCGTGAATGAATGGCATTCTGGCGAGACCATCAAATCCAATTTCATTAATCTCTAAAAGTTTTGGTGGATTATTTTCCTTGGGTTCACCAACAATGGCCATATCAAAACGTAAACTTCCAATTAGGCGATCGGGCTTATGTTTTAAAACTTTTAACTCATTAATGAGAAAATCTCTCACTGGACCTGGTGGAAAAAGTGCACGAGCCTCATGTTCTGGCAATGAAATCATCTTCATGACCATCTCAGTAATATCTCGAGCCGTTTTATTGATAACGGGCAAATATGAACCCGGAAGAATCCTGGGATAAATTGAGCAGTCTTGATCTAAAATATCAGAAAGTCCTGAATCTATGAACGCATTCCATAAGCGGGTTTTGTGATTGAGAACTTCTATTTTTGACTTCATAAAGTTCTTTAAATGTAAGGGGTGTTCTTCGTGATAGTGATGATTAAATTTCAATACACGCTTCAAAATGAACTCCTTATTTGTAGATCTTTAGAAATTTTATCAGAATTCGTATTTTTGGCCAATGACATCTAGAATCATTCTCCACATCCAATTTGTCCTAAATGCCAAAAATCAAGTCATTATTTTGTTAAAATGAGCATGAACTAGAGCTTAGTCCTGAGATGTAAGAAAATACCTTAAAAAGTAATTTCCTCGGGGAGAAAGTGGTGTAATAGTGTCTAATTTTTTTTCATAAAATTATTTCAAAATTGATCTTGGTCAATGCTTTATGGTAGAAAATTCAATACGTTTTTGATGTGAAAATTATTCCCAGGAAGGAGGGAGTCATGCAACTTAAAAAATTGAAGCTCGAGATGGACCTTGAGAATTACCGTCATGCAATCGAAAAACATATTGATGTTTTATTACCGCTTGAATATTTAAAGCAAGGTAAAGTTTATGCTTATCTTAACGAACACAACGAAATTTGTGGTGGTTTTACTATCATTACTCAAGGACCATTTAGAGTTCTTGATTCCATTCCAGAATTTGATCAATTTAAATTAGATCCACATTTAAAAAAGACTGCAGAAGTAACTGGTGTATGGCTTTCAAAAAATATTACGATGAAGTTTGCTTCGTTAAAATTTTGGTCAAAACTTATTGTGACTGTCATGACATGTAGAAAAAAATATTTTGTCTACGCTTACAGTACAAAGAAAAAAGGTTTGGGAAGTATGTACTCTAGAGCCAACCCAGAAGTTCTCTTTCGTGGTGAAACTAAGGTACTTCCAGGCATGCCTTCACCTGATCATGAATCAGTGGAAGTTATCTACAGATCAAGAATCATTATTCAGGCCCTAAAAAATCCTGATTTTTTTATAAAGAGAATGATACCGAAAAAAACAAGCAGACCTTCTGCTAGTCTATCAAAGAGTCATTATGAAAATTACGAGTCTACTATTATGCCTTTGTCTGATACCTTCGCTGGTCTCAGCCGAGTCGAATCTAAAATCAATCGTTGATCACGTCGATAAACTTTATCGAAGTCAGACGTCATCAACTGAAGTTGAAATGGAAATAGTGAATCCTAATTGGGAACGCACGCTCAGAATGAATATTCAAACTGAGACAATGAAAAATACTTTTATCGACATTCTCTACCCTAACAAAGAAAAAGGTTCTGGAACTCTTAGAAAAACTAGTGAGATGTGGAACTACTTTCCAAAAGTCGGAAAGGTCGTCAAAGTTCCACCTTCCATGATGATGAGTTCTTGGATGGGAAGTGATTTCAATAACGACGATCTCGTTAAAGAAACAACTCTCGTTGATAACTACACTGGAAAATTTCTCACATCAAGTGATCCAACTCTCCACACGATCGAACTCACTCCACTTAAAACGACAGTGACAGTTTGGGGAAAAATTCTTCTTCTCGTGAAAAAAGATAATTTAATGCCCACTAAAGAAGAATACTATGACGAAAAAGGCTCTAAAATTAGAACGCTTTATTTTTCAGATTATAAGAACATGGGAGGAAGACTTATTCCTGCCAAGTTAGAACTTATCCCAGAAGGAAAGACCAACCAAAAGACTATTATCAGATATGTGAAAGCTCAATTTGATACGACATTGCCAACAGATACTTTTTCACTGATTAATCTTCAGAGAAAACGTTAATGCTTTTTTTAAAACTGGCCTATAGAAATATTTTTCGTCAAAAGAGACGGTCATTTTTTACCATTCTTTCAATCATGGGAAGTTTTGTATTGTGTTCTATGGCCATAGGGCTGGTCTACGGGACTTATGGCAAGGTCATCAATACATTCACCAGTGGCCACTCAGGTCACATTCAAATTCACGCTCCAGGCTTTTTAGAAAGACCTTCGCTTTTTAAAAATATTAAAGATATTGATTCAGTCAATTTAGTTCTAAACAAGCATCCAGAAATTAAGTCTTACTCTCCAAGAGTGATGAGTTCGGTCTTATCTTCTTTGGGAGAAAAAACGACAGGAGCCAAAATTTTTGGAATCACTCCTTCGCTTGAAAGTAAAACAACAACGATGAATCAGAAAATTGATCAAGGTCATTTTTTATCTGATGAAATTAATAACGATGTGGTTTTAGGCCACGCTCTCGCTAAAATTCTCGACGCTAAAATTGGCGATTCACTTATTTTAATGACTCAAGCAGCGGACGGCTCTATGGCCAACGATGCTTTTAAAGTTGTGGGCATTTTTAAAGAATCCAGTGACTCTATGGAAGCTCGTCATATTTATATGAACCTTGAGTATGCTCAAGATTTTTTAGTTCTCGGCAGACGCGTTCATGAAGTGGCCATCTCAGTTGGAAATTTTAATGAGGCTCAAAAGATTTCTGATGCTCTCGCTAAAGATCTTCCACAACTTGATGTATCTCCTTGGCAAGTCATTGAAGCTGAATTTTATAAAGCGATGAAAGCTGATCAAACGGGAATTTGGATTAACTTAGGTATTCTTATTTTTATTGTTTCCATTGGCGTTTTAAATACCGTTTTAATGACTATTTTAGAGCGCACTAGAGAATTTGGAATACTAAAAGCTATAGGCACAAGACCTCGAGATATTTTCATCATGGTCATCATGGAAACTTCTATGCTGGCATTTGTCAGTATTTTTATAGGATTCTTTTTTGCTCTAGCTATAAATTTTAAATTATCAACATTAGGAATTCCTTATCCAATGCCAATTGAAATTGGGGGAATGGCCCTTCATCATCTGTACTCCGAAGTCACCTTTTTTAACTTATGGATTCCTGCCATGGTTGTCACTTTATCAAGTGTCGGCGTCAGTGTTATTCCAGCACTAAGAGCGGCTCAAATCGTTCCAGTGAAAGCCATCAGGAGTGCCTAAGAATGGTTTTTAAATTAGGCTTTCGAAATATACTCCGAAATAAACGACGAACAATCATCACTTGTATGATTATGGGACTAGGACTCACGGCCCTTATTTTTGCCGATGCTTTTTTAAGAGGCCTCAATGAAAATATGATTGACTCTGTCACCAACTCTTTTATTGGAGATGGACAAATTCACCGCAAAGAATTTCTGAAAACGAGAGAATTAGAAAAAACTATTTTTAATACTCCAAAAGTTATGGCAGATCTACATGCTAATCCACTCATAAGAATTTCTAACCCGCGAACAATCGCGAGTGCCATGATTGCTTCGCCTACAGATGTTTTACCTATCGCTCTTTACGGTATTAAACCCCGTGAAGAAGCTCTCATCTCATCAATTAAAGACTCTATGATTTCTGGAAGCTATTTAACTGATAGCGAGCAAGAGCATATCATGATTGGTGAAAAGCTGGCCCAGTTTTTAGGAGCGAGTGTTGGAGACAAATTAGTTGTTACGACCTCACAAGCTAAAACGGGAGTTTTATCACAAGAGCTTTTCAGAGTTGGTGGAATTTTTAAAATGAAAAATAAAGACATGGATTCTTCTATGGCCTTTATAAACATGGAAAAGTCTCAAAGCTTTATGGGAATTGGAAACGATGTTCATGAGATTGTTTTTAAATTTAAAAACCGTCATGATGTTGTTAATCCTCCTGATCATTTTTTGAGTTTGTTTTCTTCTAATGATAATGAAGCCTTAAGTTGGAAAAAGCTAGTTCCAGCTATAGATGCTGGAATTCAGCTTACTACATATTCACTTTCTATTGGTTCAGTTATTTTATTTGCCGTCATTGCCTTAAGTACGATGAACACACTTTTCATGTCGATTTATGAAAGAATGTATGAGTTTGGTATTTTGCTCGCTATTGGAACGAGACCTGCTTTTATTTTTAAATTAATTGTACTGGAAGCAGCTTCACTAGCACTACTCAGTTCATTTTTTGGATTAATCTTAGGAAACCTACTCACTTTCATTACAAGGTTGACGGGTATAAATCATTTAACCGATGTTGAATATTTGGGAACGACTATTAAGACGGCCATTAAGCCCGTCATTCATGCCAACCAATGGACTCTTTATCCAGTGGCGATTTTTGTTTTTGCGGTTATAGCCGCTTTATATCCAGCATTCACGGCTTCTAAAATTATTCCATCAAGATCAATGAGAAGAGATTAAAATAAGAGACTAATATGAAAAAAGAAATTCTTTCCATCGACAGCATTTGTAAAGAGTATGGCCACGAAGGAAATATCGTAACGGCCGTTGATAATGTTTCTCTAAAAATCTTTGAAGGTGAATTCACGGCCCTCGTAGGACCTTCTGGATCTGGAAAAACATCGCTTTTAAATCTTATGAGTGGCTTAGATGTCCCTTCAAGTGGGAAAGCTTATCTGGCAGGGCAATCTATAAGTGATATGAAAGGAAATGACCTGTCTGATTATAGACGAGACCATATTGGTTTTATTTTCCAGTCTTATAACCTCATTCCTGTTTTAACGGCTTACGAAAATGTGGAATACATTCTACTTTTACAAAATCTTTCTCTGGAAGAAAGAAAAGAGCGAGTTTATTCGATTTTAAAAGATGTAGGTTTATCTGGTCGTGAAAATAGAAGACCAGGCGAGCTCTCTGGTGGACAACAACAACGTGTGGCCGTGGCCCGTGCAATGGTTTCAAGACCTGATATTATTTTAGCTGATGAACCGACAGCGAACCTTGATTCGCACACGGGATCAGCGCTTTTAGATATGATGAAAGAACTTAATGAAAAGAAAAATATTACTTTTGTTTTTTCTACTCATGATCAAATGATTATGGATAGGGCCAAACGTCTTGTTATCTTAAAAGATGGAAGGATAGACCGTGACGAAGTTCGCTAAATTAATCTTTTTTTTAATTTGCTCTTATACTGTTTCAGTTTGTGGGGCAACTCTCGAGTCCAGTGGAAATTTTAAATCCTATCCAGTGATTAAATCTCCCGTTGGAAAATCTAAACTTACTTCCCTTTCAAACTCTGCTAAATTTCAAATCAATGCCAATTTGCCAAGTGAAGTGAAATTTGAAGCGTCTTACGAGCTTACAATTAATATTGAAAAACCTACTCTTCATGCGAAAAAATTAAATACCTATCGTTTGCTTGATTTCAATACTTACTTGCATGATGAAAATCCTAGTAATGATCACAAAGTGACCGTCCTTCAAAATTTAAATCGTTTTAATTTTAACCTTTCAACAAGTCAGGGTGATTTTACCATTGGGCGAACTCCTGTCGCTTTTGGAGTTGCAAAGTCCCTCTCTCCTAACGATGTCCTCACTCCTATCGCCATTAGTGCCATTGATAAAGAAGAAAGAACCGGTGTGGATGCTTTCATTTTTAAGAAGGCCTTAAGCTCCGACATTCTTTTAGATGCTGGACTTATATTGGGGAAAGACGCTATAAGTGAAACCAGTGCCATTTACTTAAGACCTAAGCTTAGTCGTGATAAACTCGATTTAAATTTATCTTTAGTGCGCTTTAAAGAAAAAACATCCTTTGGGTTTGAGCTTTCTCACCCACTTAAAGATGCGGGCTTCTGGATCGACGCCAGCTATCTCGATAATAATCACCCTCGCTATAAAGATTTTTGGCGTGGAACGACTGGGGTCGATTATAAATTTCAAAATTCGTTTTATTTGGCCCTTGAATATCATTACAATGGATCTAGTCTTGGCATGAGTACACCTTATCCAGAAGATTTTATCTATGTTCGCGACGAGCATTACGCGATTATGACGGCCAGTTATGAAATCACTCCCCTTTTACTTTTTAGCGCTCAAAACTATAATAATTTAAAAGACGGATCTTTTTTCTTCATGCCTAAAATTGAATATAATCTGACCGACAACTCTTACCTTGGACTTGGATCATACCTAGGCTTAGGTGATGATGTTCAAACAGAATTCGGCAGAGCGACCAACACTTATTACACTTCATTTAGGTATTATTTTTAATGAGTATACCTAAAAATCTTACAGAACTCTTAGCACCTTATCCTTATTTTTTTAAGGCTACGGAAAGTGACAATAAAGACATTCTCGAGTTTTTTAGATCTATCACAATGGACACCAAAGCTTTTTCACTTCGTTATGACAGAGGTGATGATTTTTTTAAGTTCGCTAAAGAGCAATCAGATAACAATCTCAATTTTATTATTAGAGATGAAAAAAAAATAGTGAGAGGAACGGCCTCTATTTCCTTCATTACCCATTACTATCAAGGAAAAAAAGAAGTTTTTGGCTATTTGGGAGATTTAAGAATTTCTCCTCACCTCAATGCTAAAATCAGAATTCACTGGAAGAAATGCTACAGCGAAATCATTGAACACTTTCAGTCCTTAGAAGAATTTAATGGTGTTAAATACCTTTACACTGCCATACTAGATGAAAATCAAAATGCCATGAGATCTCTTCTTAAAAATAATGATCAGTTGATTTATCATAAGCTCACTCATTATTTGGCCTTTAATGTTTTACAAGAACGTTTTCTTGATCGATTTAAAAAAAATCATTATAAAATTGAGCCTGTATCCTTTGATAAAGCTTCTCATTTTTTAAAAAATGATATTTCCCATACTGGGCTTGCTCCTTATTATAGTCCTGGAGCTGATTCAGAATTAAATAGGCACGTGCGTGAATGGGATGGTTTCTCAGAATCAAAAGTAGAGTGTGTTCAAGATCCCAAGACAGGTAAGTTACTTGCGACTTTTGCTCCATGGATTTGTAAATCAAAAAAACTTGTCATTGAAAAAATGAACACGAGACAAAAGATTTTGAGTCTCATTAGTCCACTTTTAGGCATCCCTTCTTTAAGAGAAAAAGATTCCATCAATGTTTTATACCTGACTCACTTACATTTTGAAAAAAACTTATTGGCTCATGAAAAAAATATGATACTTCATGATATTTTAAGATCTCTTCTAAGACGAAAAAATAGATCTTTCCATGTTATTTCCTTTTTACTTTTTCCTGAATGGGAAGACACTTCTCTTTCTATGATGGCGGAAATCACCAAGGCTCAATTTTTTCAAGTCATGAATAAAAATCAATTTGAGGCCCGTGACTTTATTGATTTAAATAATGAACCACCTGCTTTTGAAATTGGAATTGCCTAATGGAAAAGAAAGCAGACAATGTCGATTGGATGGGGCTTTGGTATAAAATCATTAAAGAACGCGGCGAAAATGACCGTCCAAGTTTTGGGTGCTTAAATCTGGAGACAAATGAAATTGATTGGATGAGTTTCTCTCATTCAGAAATGGATGGTGTCGGTGCCATGATGAATTACTATGAAGGAAAAAACTACAAGCTCACAAAATTTCCTGATTTAAAAGAAAAAAGCTATCCTAGTTTTTTTGAAGCTTTAGGAATTCTCTACCGACTTATTTTTAAAACTAAAAAAATTAAAACTCACTGGCTTGAAAATAACAATATTTTAAATCCTCCTGATCCTCTGAAAATTTCTTTTCATATCTACTCACAAGAAGACACTCAAAAAATACTTAATTATTGTAAGGCCAATAAAGTTTCACAGACAGCCTTTGTGATGAATCACATAACTCATTTTTTGCTCCCCCAATTATCATCAAATGCGGAAGGAACGTGGACCTTGCCGGTTAACCTAAGACCAATCCTTAAAACTTTTAATATCAAAGGCAACCATTCTAGCGGACTTTTAATCAATATTAAAAAATCAGACTCTCCTCAAAAAACACACCAAGAAATAGCTTCTCAGTTAAAGAAAAAACAACACTGGGGAATTTGGTGGGTTCATCAAGTTGGAAGAATTGTTGGTTTTCGAGGTATGAAATTTATAAGCGAAAAAAATGCTAAAAAAAGTTTTATGATTGGAAGCTTTAGTAATCTCGGAAGCTGGGACTTGCCGCCAAATCACATCTGGGTTGGCTCTCCTCCCGGCTCAAAAAACTTTCCCATTAGTATTATGCTTATGCTGGCGAACTCACGCTTAAGCCTTTCATTAAAAATTCACCCAGCGATTATGGAAAATCAGTCAAAAGTATCACAAATGCTAGACTCTCTAAGCCAATATATTCTTTCGAAAGTTGATTAAGAATCCTATCTACGTTATCGTGAGTAACATGAATTCTGATCTTCCCCTGTTAAAACGGACACACTTTTAAGCACATAACCCAACAAAGGGTATGTAGATGAAGTTGAAAACAAAGAAAATTGAACAAAAGAG
>JAYSPR010000329.1:0-3412 GCA_043721975.1 Bacteriovoracaceae bacterium | reverse complement strand
TGCATTCTTCACTTGGTTATATGAGTCCGAAAGAGTATGCTGAACAAAACCGTTATGCTGCTTAAAAGGGACTCCGTTAAAGTAGGTAAAGATCAGTGTGCACTCAAGTTGGTTTGTATTAATACAAATTAATTTTTCAGTGGGATCTAAGTTCATGTAAATATTTTCGGATTATTTAGGATCAAGGGTTAAAAGAAGTGAGGGATGCTCGCTCAAGGGGAAAATTTCACCTGATAGAAAATAGTGGAGCAATCTTATACCAGACTATTTTATGACTTCACTAAAGCCGATAGGGTCTCCTGAAAACCTTGAAAGAACCTTAAGACGCGAGTTAATTTCATTAGGGCCTTTTCCTTCAAGGCGAAGAGCCTCTGCCACTGCAGGCAGATCTATGAATAGTTTGTGAAATCTCATTTCGCATTTCAACTGTCCCCATGCACCTCTGCATAAAGCAGTTGCTTCATTACCGGCTAACACTTTCTCACTGCCATTATTGATGACTAGATTCATTGAGATTTTTTTTGAATAACCGACCATTGTAACTGGTAAAAGGTATGAAAGTTCAGCTCTCACTTTTTGATCCACATCGATGAGAGTTACCTGATATTCATCTAAAGTGAAAGTTGAGTAAGCTTTTTCTTTGGAATCTTCTGTAGGAATTTTATAAATGGCCTCAAAATTTAAAACTTCATCAGCTAAAAGATTTTGGCTGAAAGTGGTAGCTAGAATGATGACCAAAATAAATTTCATAAATTATATTCCATAAGTTGTTGCCCGAGCTTTACCGTAGACATTTATAAGCTCGAATGAATGAAGTTCTTTTAAGTCTCTCAGAGCTGTCATGAGCGAAACATTAAAAGAAGTCGCATATTCACTTACTTTATATGTTTGTCCCTTCTTCATTAAACCTAGAGCCCTATGCTGTCTTATATTCCAATTAGTAGTCTTTTTAAAGCTCATTTGTAAATTTTCATTAGAGGAATTTTTAGGTCTCACTTCATTGGAAAGATCCAAGTGCTTAAAACTATAATTGAGGGAATAATGATGGTTTTCTCCAATGAGACCTTTTTCCAAGGGACCCAAGATCTCACGGAGGCGATGAATGAGAGCATAAAGTAGGGTGTCGTGCCTTAGAGGATCATAGTCATAGCCCCAAATGAGAATGACTAGTTCTTCTTTGCTCACACTTTTTTTGTTGGCAAGAACAATAAGTGCACTCATTAAAAGTGAACTCACTCCAAACTTTTGAGCAAGCACTGTCTTGGGAGTTAAGATGAGGAGACCGTTTTTCCAAAGCCCAGTTATAAAGTAGGATTGATCTTTTTCTAATTGTAGCCTTAAGACTCCATAATATCCAGTGTCAGTTATTTCTGGATGAGAATTGTCTTTAAAGTAATGATCAAACATTCCTTGAAGCGGATCTTCGGTAATTTGAGCGGGCAATAAACCCACACGTGCCAATTTGTTCATGGCCTGAGGGTCTCCTACTTGCATGGTTAGAGTTAATAACTTTTGATCGAGTTCTTGAGTATTTTTTTGTAAGCGTGCAAATATTTGTCTTTTTAATCCCAGTATTTTTAAGGAGACCTTCTTTTCATTTTCAGGATCAACTAGCTTGCCAGCTTCGTTTAGATAATTTAATGATAAGTCATATTGGTCCTGTAGATAATGAGCAAAACCTTTTTCAAAAAGCCATTGGCATTTATGTCTAGGTGTTGATGCTGAAAAAATTATTTTCTGTGAGTTAGTTAAAGTCTTTTCAGCTTTTTCCATTTCACCAGTTAGTAAATAAAGATGAGCAAGGGACAGTGTAAGTGATCCTTCTGAATAATTATCATTTTGAGTAATCGTTTTAAGTTTTTTTTCTATAGTTGAAATTAACCGAAGAGGTTCACTTGTGTATTGAGATTGATAATTGAGGATTGATATTTTGAGAGCTTGTTGAAACGTTTTATTTCCGAGGAAGGAAGCGAGGTCATGAGCCTCTTCTAGTAAGGCAATCCCTTTATGGACTTCTCCCATTTGCACGTGAGTGTGGCCCAGTAAATCGATAGCTAAAATTTTCCAAAAAGACTCACTTAAGTTGAGACTCAATATGCGACTTTTCTTTACAATGAATAAGCAATTTTTATAGCGAGATCTGTAGTAAGCGTAAATGGCAATTGATTGATAATAAAAAAAAGTATTTTCTTCACTTATATGAGAATTTTTCTGAAGCTTTTTGATCCAATCCTTAGCCTTTAAAAAGTCACTGCGTCTAATAAAGCTTAGAGCTAAAAAAAAATAGTGGGCACTTTCTAGTTTTTTCTTTTTAGAAAAGGTGAGGGCTTCATCTAGTTTACCTAAAAGGCACAGGGACCCTAATATCCAGGTAAAATCAGTATCTTCAAAATTATCTTTAATAAAATTTCTATAAACTTTTTGAATCTGACCAGAAACAAATAAGTGTCTAATGTTAGACATTTAAGCCTCCTTTTAAGTACAACATATCACAACATTTTATATAAGGATATCTTTATGTAAATCCCAAAGGGAGTGGGCGATAACTGTTACAGGGAAACAATGTTGTTTCAGATTTTTAAAAGGGGATCGCAATGAAAAAGGTATTAAAAAAATTAGCACTTACAAGCATCATGGCATTATCAACTATGACTTATGCCCACGCAGAAGCTCAAGTTGGGAAAGAAGAAAGAGTTCTCATTGTTTTATCAGAACTGGATTCAACAGGAGCACCAGAACTCACTCCTCTCTATAGTGCATTAGAAGATTTAACTGGTCACTTTGTCGGGGCCATTTTAAGAGACAAATACAGAGCCATCTACACATTAAAAAATGATCTTGCGACTTTGGCAAATTTCAAAAGACTGGTTTATGACAGAGCGATGGAAACAGACATTCGAGCGATTGATGTCATCATCTCAGTTCATGGATCGCCATCAAAATTAGCACTAAGTGAAGCGACTTATTCTAAAGAAAATTTTAGGGATCAGATGTTAACGACCAATAGTCGCCGTGAGCAAATTAATAAAATATTTATGAAGAAAAAATTAAGAGCACTTTATAACCTGGCCTGTTTTAGTGGAAGAAATATGAACTTCATGCGAGACATTGGCTTTGCTGTGACTAATGGTGCTCGTGGAGTCAACGCTAATTCTGAAGTTGAATTAGTTCCGGCATTAACAGCTTGGGCCAATGGTGTCAGCTTTAAAGATTCATTTGTTGCTTCAAACAATCCAATTTCTTTAGCGATATCAGATGTCCCACTTAGAGAAGCAGGTCGAGCTGCAAATAACATGCTTAAAGATGTTGATTCAGAAAAACTTTTCAGTGGTGCGATCTCTAAAACGATCAATTCCCCTGCCGTTGATTAGTCTAACTCAAGGTAACTCAAGGTGCCAGCAGACCTTAGGTC
>JAYSPR010000328.1:0-1517 GCA_043721975.1 Bacteriovoracaceae bacterium | reverse complement strand
GTTTCAATAATTCTTCCCGACTTAGGACATTTTAGTATGACATTTTAATTTCTCCAAAACACCCGTCACCTCATCACCAATTTCTGATTCTAAAGTAACAGTTTCCCCAGTTGATTTATTAATGATTACAGTATTGATGACGGTTTTAAGGAGTTTAATTACTGCCTTAATTGACCTTCCAGTTTTAATCTCAATAAATTTACAAATCGCCAGAGCCATAAAGCAGATCAGTAAATGAGCTTTAATGCTGTGTTGTTTAAAGTGGAATATCGGTCGCATTTTTAAATCACTTTTGGAGATTCTAAAGGCTTGTTCTACATGCCATAAATTACGATATTGTTTGATGATTTCTTGGTCGGTGATGTTGTCATCTAAATTGCTGTAATAACCTTTAATTCCAAGCAAAAGATTGGTTTTGTGAATCAATTGGTGATTCAGCTCATAATTATTTTTATCGTTATCTTTATGCTTTAGAAATTTAGTTCTTTTACGGGCAGGATTGGGATCGGAGCTATTATTGATTAATCCCTTCGCCTTATTAATTTGCTTCTCCATCTCAATTTTATCCTTGCGATAACGATTATTGGCGAAGTGGCAGATTAACTTGCCTTTGGGTGTATCAAGTCTGACGGTTGCATCATCAACCATATTTAAATCACCGCTGATCTTCTCAATTGTTGATAGTGCTAAATTAGCAACTCTGGCACCGACAATGTAGTTCAAATCATTGTTTTTAAGAAAGGTTACATTCTCATCACTAATCATTGCCGAATCTGCCACCACAGTCATCTGTTCAATCTTATGTTTCTTTCTGATAGCTAGAATTGAAGGCATTAGGGTGTGTCCTTCAAATTTATTTCCTTCAAAAATTTGATAAGAAATTGGAAAGCCAGAATCATTAACCAGAAGCCCAATCATGATTTGGGGTTGATTGGTTTTATTGTCTTTGCTAAAGCCAATTTTACGCAAATCATCAGACTCAAAACTTTCGAAGTAAAGGGTGGTTAGATCGTAAAATACTAAAGAGAAATTGAAGGCAAAATGTTTTTTGGCGATGTTGATGATTCTTGATTCAGCATCATCTTTTAAAAGGGCAAAACCAGATAGAGAGCGTGATAGGGTGCGATATTGATATTTGATGCCAAAACTATCTTCTAAAAACTGCAGAGCTTCTAATTTGGAGCCAGGAGCAATAATTCTGGCGATTATTAAATCGATCAACATTTTAATTTGACCAGAGTCCAAAAGATCAAACTGGAAATCTGTGATGATGTATTTAAGAACATCATATAACAGCTGATGACGAACACCAAATACACGATAATTATTCCAATCAACTAAATTTGATGCCTTAATCTCTCTCTGCTCCTCAGATCTTAAGTCTAATTTTGATATTGGTAAGTGACCGAAAAGAGACATTTGGGAATTATGATCAACAATCCAGTTAGAAGCTAACTGCTTTAAAGATAATAATTGTTCATCACTTTTAGCACTGCCAATGTGAGTTAAAATTATCA
>JAYSPR010000327.1:0-6142 GCA_043721975.1 Bacteriovoracaceae bacterium | reverse complement strand
TTGCATTCTTCACTTGGTTATATGAGTCCGAAAGAGTATGCTGAACAAAACCGTTATGCTGCTTAAAAGGGACTCCGTTAAAGTAGGTAAAGATCAAACGCCTCGGATGAGGCGTCTTATGTTATTAAATTTATTAAAGTTTTATAGTGTTGGTAATTTGACAAGTAGGCTTGGACGAAGTGGTTTATAGTTAATTGTCATTCCAGGTAATCTTCTAGCAAATGATTTCGTAACCGCAACATCTGCGACTTCAGTTTTAGCTTTTGTGATAGCGACTTCAACGTTCATCGTTTTAGAAAGTTCAGCTGCACGCTTCACTCTTTCTTTGTTAACAATACCTGACGTTGCTACTTTTCCAGCTAACCATGATTTCACGTCAACTGTTTTTAAAATGATACTTTTTAAATCGCGAGCGCTTAGTGCTGGGTTAATGTCTTTAGCAAGTGAAATTGCATTCGTCACAAATGGAGCCGCTTGGCTTGTTCCACTCATATGTAAGTAAGCTTGAGTTGGGGCTGTTGATTGAATCGCAACACCTGGAGCAGCAACATCAACTTTCGTAGCACCAAAGTTAGAGAATTCTGCAAGTTCACTATACCCAAAAGTAGCAGCAACAACGATTTTGTTATCAGCTTGAATGTTTGCTGGGTAATCAGGAAGTTTATCATTATCAGAAGTATCGTTACCAGCAGCAATAATAAAAAGTGTATTTGGGGCCACTTTAAACATCTCAGGCCCTTTCTTTAAAAGAGTTGAGAAGTAAGCAACAACCATTTCTACTAATTCTTTTTCTGTTGGTTCTCTTTTCACAGATTCAACAAATCCAGCTTGGATAAAACCTACGGCCTGCTCAAAACCAATACCAAATGATTGGTTAACAACATCAACTTTATGGAAATTTAAATAACCATTAAGTGGAGTCATCTCATTAATCTGATCATTAGCAGTTTTTATAATTTCTTGCTTGAATTCTTCTAAAGTCATTGCTGGCGATAAATCTAATTCTAGTTGAACCGGATCTCTTTTTTCGTCTTTTTTAGGTGCAACCAATTCTGTATAAACAGTTGGAAGAATCTTTAGAGACATAACTTGTGCTTTAGGATTATTTAATGTTGCAATCCCACCGCAGTGAGTTCCATGAGCATATCCACCAACAAAGTTAGCTTTGTTCATAAAATCTTTATCTGCAACGGCCGTCTTTAACCATTCGAATTCCTCTTTAGCGATCGTCTTTGTTTCATATTTTGCGTAAACACTATAAAACTTCTTCACATCATCAGTAAGAAGGAAATTGTATTTATCGTTGAAAACTTTTGCTGAATTTTCAGTAAAATCCCATCCATTAACATCACCAGGTAAACCGTCGCCATCTAGATCAACAGTGCTTCCTACTTTTTCGTTTTTGTTAACCCATGCTTTTGGGGCCAAATCTTTATGGGAAACATCAGTTCCTGTATCCATAACAGCTACAAGCGATGCGCTCGCTGAGCTTAATTGAAGAACTGTGGCCAACGTTAATAACTTAATCATTCGAGTGCTCCCCTTAAAATATACATTCTCAGTATTGGTGAGATGTAAGACCCGCGTGACAATTACTGTCACTTTTTTGGGAAACTATCATCAAACATATGGATTTTCTAGATAATTGTTGACTAGGTCTCTTTTTATAGACTTTAATTAAGATGTAAGATTTGGTAAGAAATGAACAAGGTATAAGTGTATGAAAAAAGTATTTGTGACAAGAGAAATTCTTGAAGAAGGAATTTTAAAATTAAAAGAGCACGGCCTCAAAGTTGAGATTTGGGAAGGCCTGGGCCCTATTCCAACAAATATACTTTATGAAAAGGCCAGTGAATCAGTAGCTCTTATAACAATGCTTTCAGATACTATTGATCAAAAATTTCTTGAAACAAATTCTCATCTCAAGGTCATTACTAACTACGCAGTAGGAACTAATAACATTGATAAAGAAACGGCCCGCAAGTTAAACATAGTGATTGGTAACACTCCCGACGTTCTCACTGATGCCACTGCTGAAATTGCTTTGGGACTCATGATTTCCTGTGCTCGAAATTTTAAAGCGGCAAGTGAAAATGCCAGTCAAGGCAGGTGGAAAACTTGGGAGCCGAAGGGCTTCATTGGAATGAGTCTCAAGAATAAAACTCTCGGTATTTTGGGCAATGGGAGAATTGGTCAAGAGATGGCAAGACTTTGCTCGAGCGCATTTTTAATGGATGTAAAAATTTTTAAAAGAGGAGACAGCCTAGAGGACTTTTTAAGGGACCTAGATGTCCTTTCAATTCATGTACCTCTCACCAGTGATACAAAAAACATGATTGGTAAAAAAGAATTAAGTGCTATGAAAAAAACGGCCATCATTATTAACACAGCCCGAGGTGAAATACTTGACCAAGAAGCACTTTACCAAGCACTCGTTCATAATCAGCTTTTTGCAGCAGGATTAGATGTAACTGAACCTGAGCCTCTATCGTCATCTCATCCATTATTTACACTTTCTAATGTTTTAATTTTACCTCATATAGGCTCAGCAACATTTGATGCCAGAATAAAAATGTCCCTACTGTGTGCAGAGAATATCATTAAGCATATTTAACGAATACCTGACAAAACCATGTCTTTTTTCCCACTAATTGATTTAAGCCATTATTTTTTATGCCGAAAAGATAAAAATGAAGGAATCAATTATGAAAATATTTATTTTATGTTTCAGTCTTGTCTTAAATTTAAATTCACCTGTTTTTGCAACGGCGACAGAGCAAACAGTTTTTGATTCAAAGTGGAATTACTCTCCACTTATAACAAGAACTGACGCCGACTCAAGCGTGAAGATGAAATTATTTAAACGAGTCTTTTGGATAAATAATAATGAAGTGCCCATTGCTGAAACGAGTTTTACTTATCTTAAAAATCCCAAAGAAAAAACCAACTTAGATGAGCTCGCAAAAAAGATCCAAAAAGCTTTTGGCATAGAGAGCTTCGTCATTACTGGCGAAGACAATCAGTTAAAAATTGAAGGATTTTATAAAAAAATTAACCGTTTTATTAGAATTGATCTCAAATCAGAAAATAATAACGTCATTATTGTTACCACTTTCATTAGAAATGGTTTTAAGCAAAACTTAGATCCCGAAATAAATGAGCTTCACAGTGTTCTTCTTTCTTATAATGGAAAAGACATTGAAGAAAAAACAACTTGGACAAATTGGTTTAAGCAATTTATTTTAAAAGATGCTAGTGCTGCTGGGATAGACTATATGTCACTTTTTAGTGGTTCAAATATTTCTCTTCCCCCAAGTGTCACTGGGTCTGGATCTAGCAGCTCGCTCACACCTTCAATAAATTTTAACATAAGCACAACCGGACTTCAAAATAGCACTGACAATTTAACAAACCAGGTTGGGGCCACGAATCTTCAACTAGGAAATGCTAATACAAATTGGGCCGGAACAAATATTCGCCTAGGAGATGCAAACACCCAACTGGGAAATGCCAATGGCAACTGGGCCGGAACGAATATTCAACTAGGAAATGCTAACACCCAACTGGGAAATGCCAATGGCAACTGGGCCGGAACGAATGCACAAATTGGAAATGCCAATCAGAATTGGGCCGGAAGCAATACTCAAATTCAAGCGGCTAATGCTAACCTGGCCGACTTCAATAAACAGTATGGAAATATGAACACCAACTGGGCCGAATCAAATAAACTTTTGGCACAAATGATGGATCCAAACCATATGGCCAAAGTAGGCTTTTACACTGCAGCTGGTGCAGCTTTAGGTGCAGTAGCTGTCAATTTAGCAGTGGAGGGAGTCAGTGCAGGAATAAGTTTTCTTCATGAGCTATTTACTGGTGCAAAAAAGAAAAAATTAGAGTGGGAAGATTTTGAAAAGGCCATGGGACTTTGGGATAACCAGTTAAGTGACCTCCTTAAAATGGAACAAGCAGTTGATGCTTACCTAGCAGCTTTCGAATTTTTTGAAGGAAAAAATTTATCAAATGATTATTTAAAACAATTAACTGATGCCATGAGAGACATGCGATTTGATAGAGACCTCTTTACTGAGAAATTTAAAGATCAAAGCTTAGATGTGAGTTGTCGAAAGTTATTTCATAATGCTGCTGATGAGTTAGATCAAAAAGTTAAAGAGTATGATGAAATTATAAAATTTGCGACAAAAAATAATTTATCAATCAATAGCGGTGCCAATTATTTTTGTAATCAATTAAAAGAACTGCAACGCCGAATTCTGGCAGCAGAAAATCAAATGCAAGATATCAGATTAAAAATTCTCTTAGCTGAAAATCAATTTTACGGAAAACAAGAAAAAGTGCTTGAAATCCGCGACGAAAAAATGGACGACATCAATGGAAAATTAGCTAAAACCATTAGTGAAAAGAATAAATATGACCAAGTGGTGACAAATCGTCTTAAAGACCAACATAAAGTGAACAAAGATGAATGGGTCTCTCAATGCTTAGATGGTAAAAATGATCAAGGTGCTAAAATTAATTTAGAATTCAAAGGATCTTTTTTAGGTGGAATCTTCACCCACTTTAAAAGAAAGGCCCTTTGTGGTGATGCTTTTGAAACTATTTCAAAAGATCAGCTAGCTAGAGAGCAAATCAGTATCGACACCCTCTCTGCAGAAGAACAATTAAGAAAAGGTTTAACTTTGAAAACCAATAGCTATGTGGATATGAAATTATCAGAAGAGCAAATGAACTGGATGGCCCGCCTTCACGTTGATGCTTACTGCTTTCAATTTGCTCACCAAAGTGCTTCAAAAATACCTGCAAAGTGTAGTGAGTACCCTGAGCTTTTATATTCGATGAGTTTATCTAAAGGTCATGAAAAGGCCAAAAAAGCTTACGATTCAAAATGCCAGGATAGATACTTAAAAGGAATACAAAAACTCGCTCAAGACGCTCCAAAATAAAAAAAGCCCGCGACATAAATCGCGGGCCTTTTAATACTTAAAATAGTCTCTAAATTATCTTTTTAAATCGTTGATGATAGTGATTCTTGTTACATCTTCCCCACGACCACCTGTCTGAGGACGGTAGACTGATCCAAGGCATCCTTCTTCTGTTCTTGTGTAGTCAGTATCTCCACGAACAAGAATTCCTTCAACAATACCAGTGCGAGAGTCAACAACCGCTGAACCTGAGTTTCCGCCATAAGTGTCAGCATTCGTCACAAAATAAGTCGCATTAGAATTGTTTCTCATATCTGCAGCAGCTGTGATTTTTGTCGGTAAACCAGTTGGGTGACCAATAACTGTAAAGACTGCATCGTCAGCAGGTTTTCCTTCTGTTCTAAAAAGAAGTGGTTTGCGACCAGTAACAACTCTTTCTAGTTTTACAACAGCATAATCAGCTTGAGTCGTTGAATCTTTTTTGCGTTCAATCACTTTTGTACAACGGTAAACTTGATCTTTATTAAATGTAAAAGATTTTTGCTCACGGTCTTTGTTCGCAAAATCAAAAACCCAGTAGTGCTCACTACATTCAAAATCACTTGCAATACAATGCCCAGCTGTGACCAGTTTATCACCAGCAACTAAAAATCCTGAACAGTTACCTGCTGTCGGTTGATTAGCAAAACGTTCATTTTTACACATTCCTGATTCGGCCAATGTTTCAGACTTAATTGAATAAGTACCAGCTGATTCAATTAAATTTCTATTCATAACTTGTGCCGCTGTTGAAAGGGCAATCTCTTTCATTAAATTATCATTTGATTCAAAAATATCTAATCTATCGTCTTGTCCATAAATGACTTTTGGAGTGAGTGTACCTTTTGCCATGACAGCAACTGAAAAAAGTGAAAGCAAAACAACTGTGAGAAATTTCATTAATATGTCCTTGTAGTTAGGATGACTAGAAATTAGCTAGACCCCAACTATACATTTAAGTTATGAAATTTTTACACTTAAAAAAACTTACTTCTTGACAAAAACCCTCGGATAAATCCAACAATTTCTTACATTATAGATCCTTGAAAGAAAACTTTCTCAACTGATCCAGGAAAAGTCTCTCCTAAAAAAGGAGACCACTGGGCCTTTGTTTTTAAGTTATGGGCCTCAATTTTTATAGGCTTTGCTAGATTTAAAATAGT
>JAYSPR010000326.1:0-3064 GCA_043721975.1 Bacteriovoracaceae bacterium | reverse complement strand
TTGCATTCTTCACTTGGTTATATGAGTCCGAAAGAGTATGCTGAACAAAACCGTTATGCTGCTTAAAAGGGACTCCGTTAAAGTAGGTAAAGATCAATGCGATTGAACTCGATTTAAATTCATTGGGTGACATTGATTTTAGCTATATTGAATGGATTCGTTTGGATTCACTCCTTGCTTCTGTTGATAACGCTAAAAAGAAAGATTCATTAGAGTTTATCGAAAAAGTTGAAATCTATGCTTTATTAGACAAGAAGATTCCAGGAATTCCAGTTAATGATCAGGGAATGACTCGTTTGGTATATTTTGATAAAAGTGTCCATGCCATTGAGTGTGATGGGCGTTGTTTAAATTTGAGGATAGAAAAAATTAATTGGAAAGAACTTATAAAGAATAATCCCAAAATTAAGATTCAGCCTAAAATTGTGATAAATTCTGTCCCTAAAAGTACGATGGCCCTAGCGGGGTCAGTGAGTTTTAGTATAAAATTCAACCTAGGCTTTTAAATCATGCTCCTGGACTCTTTCTATGCGTATCGGCTTTGATGGAAAACGTGCGACTCAAAATTTTAGAGGACTCGGAAATTATTCCCGTGGTTTAATCGAAGGCCTTCACCAGTACACAAACGAAAATCTTTTTCTTTATACTCCATCATCTGCATATGATCCTCGTGCAGAAAAATGGTTATCAGATTTAAATCAAAAAGTTGAAATTCGCACTCCAAAATCCCTAGTGGGGAAATGCTTTCCATCTTTTTGGCGCTCAAGTTTTATGACTAATGATCTAAAAATGGATCATTTGGATATTTATCACGGCCTTTCACACGAAATACCTTTTGGTGCTAATCAATTAGGTCTTAAGTCCGTAGTCACAATTCATGATCTCATTTTCATGAGGTATCCAGAATTTTTTCCTTGGATCGATAGACAAACATATTTAGCTAAATTTAAATATTCGACAAAAAACGCAGATATGGTGATTGCAATTTGTGAGCAGACTAAAAAAGATTTAATCGAGCTATTGTCAGTCGATGAAAAGAAAATCGTTGTTCACTATCAAAGTTGTGATCCAATTTTTTATTCCATAGCTGAACCTAAAGAGATCAATCTTATTAAAGAACAGTATGGTTTAAAAAAACCTTATATTTTAAATGTTGGTGCTTTCGAAGAACGAAAAAATCAAAAAAACTTAATTAAAGCTTTCGCTCAATCGAGTCGTCATATTGAGCATGACTTAGTTTTAGTGGGCAGTGGAAAAGTTTACCTTGAAGAGTGTAAAGAGCTTGCTCGTAATTTGAATATCATCGACCGAGTTTATTTTCTCTCCGATGTCACTTTTAAGTCCTTGCCACTTTTATATCAGGGTGCAGATCTCTTTTGCTTTCCTTCATTCTACGAAGGATTTGGAATTCCTATCGTTGAGGCCCTTTACTCTAAGGTTCCAGTGATTACTTCAAAGGGATCTTGTTTTCCAGAAAGTGCAGGTCCATATTCCGAGTATATTGATCCCAATTCTGTCAGTGATATTGCAGAGAGAATTTGTTGGGTATTAAAAAGTGAAGAGCACAAATCAAAAATGATTCATAAAAGTTATGAATTTGTTCAAAAGTTTCACCGCAAACATTCAACAGATGCCTTAGTGAAACACTATCATCAACTTTTAAATCAATAAAATTCTACTTTCTACTACAGCTAGGGAAAAATTTTCCGATATTTAGTTGAGGTTTCATGGTTGAAACCAATGTTCACGACTCAAGGATGAAGTTTTAGATGAGAGTATCAACGAATTTAAATTCGATGACGGCTCAAAGGTATGTTAGATCGCATACTGAAGAGCAGGCCCTGGAGGATAGTAAACTATCTTCTGGGGATCGTATCGTTTCATCTGCCGTGGATCCGGCAGGACTTGCCATTTCTGAAGTCATGCGTTCAAAAATTAGAAGTAATTATCAAGCAGAAAGAAATTCAAACGATTCTATTTCTCTTATGCAAGTTGCAGAAGGCTCAATCGGAACTATGCAACAGATGGGTTCACGCTTGAGAGAACTTGCTATGCAGGCAGCAACAGACACACTTGGTGAAAGTGAAAGGTCGGTTATCGATTCTGAGTTTCAACAATTAAAACAAGAAATTGAAAGATTAACTGTTTCAACCATGTTTAATGGCAATCATGTTATTAAATCAGATAGCAGCAAGTATGATCTGCAAATTGGAGTTAATGGGCTTGAGAGCCAAGACAGAATTCGCTATGACATGGGCAAAGTCATGGATTCAAGTAACAACTTTGGAATCGGCAATGTTAGTTTAAGAACAAAGTATGGTGCTCAGGAGTCACTTTCTAAAATAGATAGAATGATGAGTGATATGAGTTCTAGTCGTGCAGAGCTTGGAAGTATGGGAAGCAGAATTACTTCAGTTATTCAAAATCTTCAAGTCTCAAGAGAAAACTTATCAGCCAGTAATTCAAAAATTAGAGATGCAGATATTGCGAAGGAAGCAGGCCTTAAACTAAAAGCTCAAGTTGCTCAAGGGGCTGCACTCGCAATGTTAAAGATATCAAATGATAGCCCAGGGGCCATTTTAAAATTAGTGAGCTAGTGATTCGGAAGAGTGATAATAAAAGAAGTTCCACCTGATTCGTGATTTATGGCCTTAATTTTTCCATCATGCCTTTGAATAATGTGCTTAACAATTGAAAGACCTAATCCTGTTCCTTCAATCTCGCTAGAGCGACTGGAGTCACTTCTAAAAAATCTCTCAAAGACTCGGTGAAGTTGATCGTCTGGAATACCAATTCCATTGTCTGAAATTTTTAAAATACTTAAACCATCTTCATTTTTAGAGCAGACTTCGACAATTCCTTCATGGTTAGAATATTTAAAGGCATTATCGATAAGATTAATAAGAACTTGTTCAAATAGATTGTAATCAGCATAAAAAGTTTCTATTTCAAAATCTAGTTTAAAGACAATGTTTTTTTTAATATAATTTAAGCGCAATTCTTCAATGAGACTTTCAGTCATTTGAGCTACATTTATTTCTTCTTTGATAATTTCCTTTTTGGT
>JAYSPR010000325.1:0-2185 GCA_043721975.1 Bacteriovoracaceae bacterium | reverse complement strand
TTGCATTCTTCACTTGGTTATATGAGTCCGAAAGAGTATGCTGAACAAAACCGTTATGCTGCTTAAAAGGGACTCCGTTAAAGTAGGTAAAGATCACTTGCTGAAGCAAGCATTGAAAATGTTTCGCTTTGCCATGATGCTGCTTATTATGCCATAACCTTGCATCCCGAAGAATCGATGAAGACCTTCGAAAAATTATGCTATCAAAATAATTTAGCAAGGGCCTGCTCGAACCTCGCTTATTTTTACGAAAGTCCAATAGGTTCTCTCAATCGTAATTCACAAAAAAGCTTAGAGTCTTACCAAAAAGCTTGTGACTTAAAAGATGGAATTGCATGTAATAATTTAGCTAACATTTATATTGAAGGTATCGGTGGAGTTCCTATTAACTTAGACTTCGCTGTCATGCGATTAAAAGAAAGTTGTCAATATGATTATGCCCCTGCTTGTTACCGCCTTTCTATGATTACAATAAAAGGTAAATTGCTGGCCAATAATCCTGTTGAGGCCACAAGACTAATGAAAAAAGGGTGTGATCTTGGAGATGTCATAAGTTGTCATGACCTGGCCTATCGTTATATTAACGGAGAAGGAGTCGAGCATAACAATCAACACGCACTTGAACTCTTTAAATATAGCTGTGACCATGAATTTGCCCGTGGTTGTAGTTCCTTAGGTTCCTATTTAATGATGGGAGAGATAACAGAGGTCAATTACCCTGAGGCTTTGCGATTATTACAAAAAGCATGTGCAAGCGAAGAAGCTTCTGCATGCACAAACCTAGGCTTCATGTATGAAATGGGTAAAGGAGTTAAAATAGATTTTTTATTATCAGCGAAATATTCTGAACAGGCCTGCCTTAAAGGAGATGATTTTGGCTGTGGAAATTTAGGTAACTTATATGCGAGAGGAAAAGGTATTGAAAAAAATGAAAAAATAGCATTACCTCTCCTCAATAAAGGATGCTCTGAAAAAAATGCTGAATCCTGTCGATATTTAGCGAAATTTCACACCCTTGGTCTTGGTGGATTACCACGAGTAAAAAAGACTGCTCTTTTTTATCAAAAACAAGCCTGTGAATTCGGCGATCTCCCTTCATGTGAAACTCTAGAAAAAAACCTCACTTCACTCTGTAAAAAAAATGAAAAAATTACTTTATCCTGCCAAATAAATAAAAACCAATTTCTCTCACTTTGCCTAAAGTCTATAAATGTAAAAAATTCAAGTCTAGTTTATCGTCTTGGCACAAAGGCTCAAATTAAAATTCAATATAACGATTCAATGATTTTAAAAAAAGAAATCTGGGGCAATGGTGAACTTTACGAACTTTCTTTTTCAAAAGATAATACTCAGTATAAATTGACAGAAAGTATTTCAAAAACGACTGATCCTGTAACTCGAAAAATACAAATAGTATCAAATAAAAGTAAGCCTATAGAGTGCCTGCATCCCATAAAAGGAACTTTTATTGATGATAAAATTTTCACTGCAATTAATGTAAAAAATGAGTGAGCGTCATTCACTCAGAAATAGAAAAAACATTGTTAGAAACAAACATAACTCGCTCGACTTCTTGCTCTTCAGATAAAATAGCAGTGATCATCTTTTCAAATTCATCATAAAGAAATGTCAACTTATCTGCATTTTCCTGGCTAAGGGCCATGGCATACATATGATAGCGGCAAGGGGCAGTCATCATTGTTTGAGAAATTAAATTGAGAGAAAGCTGTGTACGCACAAGTCCTGTACCATAACGTTTATAACTATCGTCATCCCAGGGAGCAGTGTCTTGTATGACAAATTCATCATTTGCCTTATAACTATTACCTTCTAACAAGTAACCAGCTTTCTGAATATTTGTCAGTGTCATTCTGATTTTTGCTTTAGTCGCGAACTTAGGTCCGCCAAGTTTATCTTGTATCCAAGTAGCTGAAGCTTGAAAATCTTTGAATCTCGTCAATTGAAAGATGGCCATGGACAGCCAACTCTCACCAAAATCAATAGCATTTTTTACAGATATTTTTTCATTAAAAGCAACATTTCTAGCTCCATAATTTAATAAAATAGAAGTAAAAAATTGCTTAACATCCTTATTTTTCGCTGTTGCTGCTAAAATTTTAAAACAAATAAATTGGGTTTCATATTCAGTGAGTTTAAAATAGTTAGCATAGAGAAAAAAACAATC
>JAYSPR010000324.1:0-4018 GCA_043721975.1 Bacteriovoracaceae bacterium | reverse complement strand
TTGCATTCTTCACTTGGTTATATGAGTCCGAAAGAGTATGCTGAACAAAACCGTTATGCTGCTTAAAAGGGACTCCGTTAAAGTAGGTAAAGATCAGACCGTTATTCCAATAAATGTAAGAGCTGTTAAAAATTTCATACTATATCCATTAAAATTAATTATTAATACGCTTTTGAAACTGAATCTACTGTCGTAAAATCTTGGTTAAATTTATTGTAAACATAAGTTAAAACAATGCGACCATTCATATCTAAATATTCTATATCGCGAATTTTACCATTATAGAGAACTTTATCACCGACATTGAGATGTTTATAACTGCTTATTGTTTTTGAAACACTTTTGATGTCCGTAAAATCTTGATTGAATCTATTGTAAACATAGTTTAGTGTCACTCTTCCACGTTCACCAATATACTCAACAGTTCTAATCGTATTGCCAAAAAAGACTGTATCATTCTGCTTAAGACCTAAATTAGAGGTATAAGCTTTTTGAACATCATTGCGATTCACAACATCTTGGTTAAATTTATTGTAAACATAAGTTAAAACAACTTGATTTTTATCTGTTACGTATTCAACTGTTCTTACTTGGTTTCTTAATAAAACAGTTTCTCCTGCTGCTAGACGAGCTTGTTTAACTTCTTTTCCGTCATTTAAATCTCTCATCTCTTGGTCGATACGTCTTTCTTCTTCAAGTTGAGCTTGTCTGGCAATATCTAATTGTCTTTGCTTAATGATGGCCACTCTTTGCTCTTCAGTTTTGGCCATTGCTAGTTCTCTATCACTTTCTAATTTGCGTAGAGTTGCAGTCAAATTAAGTTGCTTCGCGAGCCCCTTCATTTGCCTAATGTGACTAATTGATTGAGCATCGGTTAACTTTCTATTTGGAAAAGTTTTTAATCCATTATTAATTTTTACAATTTGTGGAGCATAGCTGGAATTATTTAAATCTCTATAAAGATCCCACTGTAGCCATTCGAGAGAAGTTCTTTGAACTTGATACTGAGCGGATGCATCAAAGATAGATTTATTTAATTCTGTTAAAAAATTAAAATAATCAAGACCAAATAAAACGTAAGGTGCTACTGATTTTTTTGCCAAAATGGCCATATCAGTTTCATAATACTTAATTGCCATTAATATCGAAGATTTTAGAACTCTATATTTAGCATCAATTGTTCCAACGGCATCAGCATCACTTTCTCTTGAAAGAATTTCATTAATGACTAGTCCTCTATTGAGTGAATAGCGCATAAGGAGTTCTGAATGTTTTGAGCTGCTTTGCTCAACAACACTTGAAATACCTTCAACTAATCTTTCTACTTTATCGCTCATCGAGAGACTTTCGATATTATCGAGAAGATCTGATAAGAAAATTTTTGAATCTTTGGCCCACGGTAATAACTCATTAATTTGAGCTAAAGTTAACTCCCTTTGAGTCCCTTCTTCAAGCATGGCAGGTTTTGCGATAAGTGGAATTGAAATTTCTTCTTCTCCGCTAAAAGCAGCTGTTACACTTAAAGCCGACCAAAGGGCAATGCAAATAATTTTCTGTTGAGTCTTCATATTATATTCCAATCATTTATTTAGTTATTAAAATTATTTTTTTGTAAAACTTTTTAAATCAGTATCATTTTTTGGGTTAATTAAAACCATTTCTTTTGACTTAGAAAAAGTTGATTTCTTTTCTAAGAAAACACCAATTGCCGAAGGAATTTGGCTCTTTTTTACCCCAGTTGCTAGAACTGAGTTTTGATTAATCAAATACATTGATGGAAATTTTTCTCTTAAGCTAAAAGTTCCACTCAACTCTTTTGTTAAAAAAACTGCTGTTGCTTCTCTTTCTTTTGGGTCAATTTCTGATATCTGAAGAGCATTTTTTGCTTCAGCTGTCTCATAAAGACCATCATCAATATCTAACCAAGTTACTTTTGAAGGTTTTCTCGCGAATTCAAAAAATCCTGTGAAACCAACATTATTAGTAGAGTTGGCGCTCATGATTTTAAAAATACTTTCACCTTTATCGTTTTTTGCAGAAGATATAACTAAGCTTGGATCATCATTTAAAACGCCAATTTCACCATCTTTTGTCACTTCAAGTGGAGTCATGGCATATGAATTTGAGTTAATTTCATCTACTAAATAAAGAGAGATTTTCTTTTCATCTTTCATTAAAACCGCAAAGAATGAACCATCTCTTCCAGGAGCTGCCTTTACAAGAAGGTTAACTTTTTCATCACCATTGTGTGATCCAAGGTAGCCACCAGCTTTCAAAAAGCCTACGGCAAAAGCGTTGCTGCTTAAAAGTGTGAATGCTAAAACTAAAGACATTTTTTTAAAGTTCATGGGTTTCTCCTTTTACTGTCATTTATATTTAAAACTATTTTTAAAATTTTTTCTTACACACACCTTAACGGAGTTCAAGATGAGACTCAATCGAACCCCACCAGAGATGTAATTTTTCCAGCCTACTGTAGTCAGCATTGCAAGTCTCTTACCGCGGAAGTAAATTCTTTAATATCATAAACATACGACACCTATCCTTATTTAAATGTCTAATTTTTTATACAAATGTCAAAATTATAGACAGCATCAGACCGGTTTTAGGACCTAAAATAAAGACTCAAACTCATTGCTTATATCGATTAAAAAGACGATTTATTCCAAACCACTATATAATGATCGAGAGATTTTAATCTTAATTCATGGCGGTCAAATACTTAGTCGACAATTTAGATATTCTTTTTATACCACCTTCACTTTTGTTATTTTATTAAAATCCACGGCGCTCTTCGCCCTTGACGAAAAAAATCCTGATCGCTTTTGGGATAGTGTTGGGAAGAGATACGTTTATTCGTGTTCAACAGAAAATGATATAGAAAACGTGGCTGAGTCTTGTGGTAAATTCTGGAAAACAACACCACGAAAAAGAACTGAGCTTTTAAAAATGGTAGATGAGTATCAAGGAATTAAAAAAGATAGTTATGTCATGGCCCTGAAAAAAAGAGATGGAAAAGATGTATGGTTTATGGGGCCAGTTAGTCAATTTTACGAAGATGGAAGTGTCCAAATTTTAGAATATTATGGTGGTCGAGGGTATAATCCAGGAACTCAAACCAACACTTCTCGATTTGATCAATTAAGTTTACCAATCGATGAAGTTTCTGCCTTGGACCTTAGAGCCGGCATGGATCTTTGTGCTAAAGAAAAATTTGAAGTAGGACAAGGATTTCAAAGCGAGAAATTTTATAAATTCGAAAAAAATGAAAAAGTGAAACTTGTCAACATCTTTAGCAACGGTTATGGGGGCGTTCGCTACTACGGAACTTTAATGAATATTGTCGGATATGGAACTAACAATTTACTTCCTGTACTTCTAGAAAAATTTGAAAAGTGTGAAACTGAAGTTAAATTACCTTGCCCATAGCTATGGTTAAGCTTTTTTCAGGTGCTTTATAACTCTTAATAAAACCAGAAAAATAAATGAAATAGCAACTAAGCCTGGATAAAAAAGATCTGATTTCACAATAAGCCAAAAATGAATTGATGTGACTAAGGCAATGATAAAAGTTAACTTATGAAGTTTTTTCCATTTTTTTGATCCAATTTTTTGAATCATTTTATTGGTTGAAGTTATAGCCAGCGGAAGCATCAATAACAAACCAACAAAACCCAAGAGAATAAAAGGTCGTTTTTTTATGTCGATGACAATTGAAGTGAAATCAAAACTTTTATCAAAGAAAGAATAAGCAATGAGATGAAGTATGGCATAGTAAAAAGACCAAAGGCCTAACCACCTTCTGTGCTTAATGGCCCACGTCCATTTAAAATAGTGTGCGAGTGGTGAAACTGTGAGTGATAAAACTAAAAAAAGTATGGCAATTACACCGGTAGTTCTGATAATGGCCTCTGGTGGATTAGCCCCTAATTGTCCTGAATACCAATCATAGGAAAGCATCACCAATGGGACGAGAGAATTAATCATTAAAAATCTTTTTTGAAAATCTGTTGATTTT
>JAYSPR010000323.1:0-5728 GCA_043721975.1 Bacteriovoracaceae bacterium | reverse complement strand
CTCTTTTGTTCAATTTTCTTTGTTTTCAACTTCATCTACATACCCTTTGTTGGGTTATGTGCTTAAAAGTGTGTCCGTTTTAACAGGGGAAGATCAGTTTTTTGTTTTAGGTAAGAAAGTATTAGAATATTTTTACTCCCTTAAAATTTAATTCAAGCATTATTAGAGATAGTCAAAGATTGACCTTAACAAACTCTAGGAGGGAGAGATGAAAATATCTCACTTAATGCTACTTGGATGTCTTCTCACAACGCTTAATGCACAGGCAGCTAAAATTGCCATTGTGGATTCGGGGAACGATTTCGAACATAAAGATTTAAAAAGCAAAGCTTGGGTTAATCCCCTGGAAATTGCAGCTAATGACAGAGATGAAGATAGAAATGGTTATCCTGATGATGTGAATGGATGGAACTTTGCTGAATCAAATAATAAACTCATTGATTACACTTATGCTTGGTCAGACACAGCGGACGTTCGTCGATTTTTTGATGTTCAATTAAAATCTTTTTTAGGAACAATGACTCAAGAAGACCGCATATGGGCCAATGAGAAATTAAAAGATGAAAAGTTTATCAAAGACATTACGATCTTTGGAAATTATATGCACGGGACTCATGTCACTGGTATTGCTGCTAAATGGAGTGCTGATGCTCAAATGATTGGAGCAAAATTAATTCCAACAGAAGTTAAACTTCCTGGACAGAAATCAAATCAGCTGACCTTGAATGTTGGCAATAAAGTTTTCAAAATGGAATTGGCCGAGAATAAAGGAACTGCGGATTTCTTAATGAAGCAAGCGGTGACTTTACTTGCGAAGTCTCAGTCAGCTGTTTATGGTGAAATTGGAACTTATATTAATGGGGCCAAAGCTGATGTTATGAATGGTTCTTTTGGAACTTCATATGACCAAATTTCAGGACTCCTCGCAGTTCTTTATAAAACATTAACAAAAAAAGAAGCAACACCTGAAATCATTGAACCTTATACAAATCTTTATTTCAGTATCGCAGTTGAAGAAACAAAATCTTTTTTAAAAGCCGCTCCTAAAACTTTATTCGTTTTTGCTGCTGGTAATGATGGATCTGATAATGATGTAAAACCATCAACACCAACAAACGTCGCGGGAGAAAACAAAATTTCTGTCGCAGCGACTTTGGGTGATCAGTCTTTAGCAAACTTCTCAAATTACGGTGTGAAGAATGTTGAAGTGGCCGCTCCGGGAGTCGGAATCCTTTCAACTTCTCCAGGCAGTAAATATATCCCAGTCTCTGGAACAAGCCAGGCAGCTCCTTACGTTGCTGGTATAGCTGGAGCTGTGAAGGATTTAAACCCTGCACTCGACTTCCGTGGCATTAAGAAGATTGTCTTAGGGACGGTTGATGTAAAGTCATGGTTAAAAGGGAAAGTTTCAACTTCTGGATTAGTCAATGGAGAGAGAGCAAAAAGAGCTGCGGAACTTTCACGCACTATGAGTATTGATCTTGCTATAGCTCAATCTAAAATAGATGTTCTTCCAAAAACTTTAAATGAAAAGGCAATGAAGACACTTCATCAAGTGCCGAGAGCTTGGATTACTCCTATGCCTAGTTTAATTACAATACAATAAGTATAAAAACGAAGGGCCCATTTTTTGGGCCCTTTTTTATTTTGAACAATATTTCATTTTAACTAAGGCTTCTTCGGCAAAATCACGGGCCAAATATTTAACAACTTCATTTTGTGACCTGAAAGCACCATTATTATATTCATTAGAGTAGAAAGTATTACTGATAAGTAAATTATTAATAGCTACACGAAATCCACCAGAAACTTGCGTGAGTAGATAGCAATAATCACTAGAGCTTGCTTCAATAGGTGAAGAGACAATTTCGATCGTGTTTGCTTTGTTGGCCTTTTGAAGTTCGACTTCTAGAGCGTCACGAAGCTTATAGATAATTTCGGCACGAGGAGATGCACCGTAGACACCAAGAGCGAGGGCGCAACCACTGCTTGCCGAAGTGGCTTGAGAAAGGATGAGTATCGTGAGGATTAATAAACTTTTCATTTGAGTCTCTTTTTATTGTGGTTAACTGCCGTTTTAGTTGGATAATTTATGATGCGGTTTTTATCACATTTAAATGCTTTGAGATGGGTTTGAAAAAATTACACCTTCTATGTAAATAGGAGACTAAGTCATTTGAGAAAAGAAATAAAAAAAGGGAGGATTTCTCCTCCCCGAAATTCTAGAGATAATCCCTTAAAAATCCTAAAATTATTGCTAGTAATTTTAGGATCAAGAATTATGAACTCAAGAAATTTGAATGCCTTAAGCATCCTGGCCTTCAAAGAGCTTCAGTTATTTGTTTTAAACTTAAAGAAAACTCAATAATTACCCGACAAGTAAATAATTAAAATTTGGAGGCAAATTCTATGAAGTCCTTAATTCTATGTATTCTTCTTACCTTTTCAGTAAATTTATATGCGCTAGATAAGGTCAATAAGATAGATAATGCTATTCATGATTGTGTAGTTAAGAATAATAGAAAATGTGACGGAGATACAACTTGTAAAGAAATGATTAATAAAATGGCAAATACTCCAAGTGGAGATCGACTTTACAAATTTACTTATAAAATATTATATGTGAAATCAGAAAAAGTTTATGAAGGAGTTTCTCAAACTAAAGGTAGTGAGAATGACGACAAAGAAGTAGTTACATACAAATGTGATGTTAAATTTAAAATTGAAAAAGTTATTCCATTTTCTTCGAAAAATCATAAATGCGAAGAAGTAACTGAGCAATATGTAATCTGTGACGATAGAAGATATGTCTTCGAAAGTTCAATTTTTGATGACTTGAAACGTGGTATTAAAAAAGTTGAAGATAGCTTAGATACGGTTACAAAACCAATTAGTTTAGATGCTGCTTCAAAATAACTGGTCTAATAAACAAATATTGATTCGATAGATAAAAAAATCATAAAGTGTTGAACATCATCTTTATGAAAGTTAATATTAAATCTATATGAAAATTTTAGCTATATCTGGAAGTATAAGAAGCGAATCATCGAATGCGGCATTATTAAAGGCAATTCATAATCTTTTGACTGCTAATATAAATTGGAACCATTTTAAAATTGATGAATTACCTTTTTTTGACCCAAAAATTCAGTTTGGAGCTGAAGTTCCACATTCAGTGCAATCTCTTCGTCATTACGCTTTTGAAAGTGATTATATTGTTATTGCTACTCCTGAGTACGCTCACGGTATACCAGGAGTTTTGAAGAATGCTCTCGAGTGGCTTATTTGTGAAGAGACTATCAAAAAGAAAGTCGTTGTATTTATAAGCTCACCCAGTGGAGGTGCTTATGTTAAAGAATATCTACTTGAAACCTTGAGAACTATGGATATGATAGCAGCTGAGGAAATGACCTTTGTCATTCCATCTGCCAGAAAAGATGTTTCAGTATTAGGAGAGATCGAAGATCCTGCGTTGAAACTATCAATAATTAAATTCCTCGATACACTGGGGCTTAAACCAGACTAGATCTTTTTTTCTTTTAAGTATTTAGATAAGGCAATATTTAATTCAAGAACGAAATCTTCATTTTGCGTTAAAGAATTTTTTATAAGTTGATTATAAGTATTTTTGAATTCTAATTTATAGTCTTTGATTAAACTTTTAAAGCCCTCTTCAAGACTCTGGTCAAACTCTCTCGCTAAAACTAAATCGCCTTCGTGGGCACTGATTTCGGAGCAAGTTTCAATTAGTCTTGTTGTTAATTTTTTTAATTTTAATATTTCATTTTTAGTGAGTGGGGTGTTTTGGATTTTTTCTTGGAATTGAAAAATCTTCTTTTTATTTTTTTGTAAACTTAAATCAAACCATTCACTTTCAATGATTTTATGAGTACCTAGATGTAACGAATGCCTGAGTTCATGAATGAGAGTGACCAGTGAAGCTTCTTGATGAATGATGATAAGATTTGGTTTTGTAAATTCATCAAACCACCCATCAAATTCATCGGATTTTTTTATTTTCATTCTGTCAGGATGAAAGGGTAATTCCAGAACTCTTTTAGAGACTGAATTGTGCCATTCGATTGTTGATCCATAAGAAAGCGAAAGTATTTTTAGTTTTTGGTAGAGTGGATGATTGAGCGAATTTTCTTCACCTTTTAAAAAGGGATTATTGATTGAATCGTTTTTAATTTGATTGAAGTAGTGATCCAGCTCTGAGGAGCTAGCAATAAAACTCAATGTAAGTGTCATGAGTAAGATAAGTGTTTTCATCCCTTTGATATAGCAGGGATTCTTTTATTTATAGTAGCTTATGAAAATTTTATAGGGAAATTGAAGCATCAAAGCTTTGAAAAATCATGAAGTTGGAGACTCGCGAAACTTTTTGAAAGCACTCACGTCTGAGAATTACCAACCTTTTTTTCGGGGGAATTTATGTCACAAAAATCACTACTAATTGTTAGTTTCTTTTTGGCCTCTAACTCACTTTTTGCTCAATCTCTGAATGATCGTATAACTGCGGCCCACAAAGTGGCCAGAGAAGCACAAGAGTGTAAGGCCATCCAACCTTTTTATTATGAAGTGGGAAATAAAAATCATGCCATCTTAGGTGATTCAATTGGATTAAATGCTCCTGATGCACTTACTGAAATGGATATTGCTTCTGCATCTAAATGGATCATGGGAGCTTATACTGTTCAAAAATTACAAGGCAGACTTTCAGCTTTAAATATTAGTCTCTTAAATTTTAGCTCTGGATATGATCAGTTTACTAAATGTGGACAAAGAATAACAGTAGAAGAATGTCAGAAATCTGGGACCAATGGCAATCAGTCAGTTCAAAATGTTGGCAAATTTAATTACAACGGGGGCCATCTTCAAAAGTTAGGTGTCGTCATGGGACTTGGATCTTATGATGCAATTTCATTAGGTCAGGAGATGAGCTCAGTTTTAGGGTTTAATATAAAATATTTTAGCCCACAATTAGCTGGAGCAGTTGAAACGAGTGCTGACGAATATGCAAAATTTTTAAGAAATATGATGAATAATGATCTTTTAATGGGAAGATTTCTAGGTAAGCATGCTATCTGCGCATCGCCAGCTTACTGTCCAGAAGCTGCAGTAGGATCTCCAATTGCAAGCGATCTTGATTATGATTATTCTCTAGCTCATTGGGTAGAAAATGATGCCAAAAAAGGTGACGGTTCATTTTCAAGTGCCGGAGCTTTTGGTTTTTATCCATGGGTTTCTAAAGATAAAGCATACTACGGTATCATTGCTCGTAAAGCATTGAACGCTGGAGCTGGTCAAAAATCTATGCTTTGTGGCCAAAAAATTAGAAAAGCTTTTATGATTCCTACACAAAAATCACTATAGGTCTAAATTTCGAATATAATCAGAAGATAGGGATGTCTTCTGATTATTTGGAATTAAATGAATTATTTTTTTAGACTATATTTTCTTTTTATGACTTTGTTTCTTTGTGTTTTCACATCGGCCTTTGGATCAGATTATTATAATTTAGATTGGCCAATTTCTTCAGAAGTCATTAGGTACCATAGTTGTGGTTGTGGTGATTCCTGCTGGGTTGCGGATCTCATGGTCAAAAAAACTCACCAGATTAAATTAAGTCTGATCTTTACCTACTTTAACGGAGTCCCTTTTAAGCAGCATAACGGTTTTGTTCAGCATACTCTTTCGGACTCATATAACCAAGTGAAGAATGCAA
>JAYSPR010000322.1:0-13291 GCA_043721975.1 Bacteriovoracaceae bacterium | reverse complement strand
TTGCATTCTTCACTTGGTTATATGAGTCCGAAAGAGTATGCTGAACAAAACCGTTATGCTGCTTAAAAGGGACTCCGTTAAAGTAGGTAAAGATCAGTTGGCATCGATGTTAAGCTCGATATTATGCCTTATGCTAGGTGTAAGTCCCTCACTGAAAAAGGTGAATACATCGCATGTTTTACAACGAGTAAAACTTCTCAAACCGAAAAAAAATTAATATTTCCTAAAAATTCAATCATAAATGTTCGAAATATTCTATGGGTGAAAAAAGGAAAAGAAATAAGTAATTGTGATATTTCTAAATGGCCTAAACCTTTAAAAGTTGCAACAACAAATCAGTATGAGTATGTGCAAAAATTTGATGATTATGTTAAAAATAAAATAATATCTCCCATTATGATCAATCAAGAGACTCAGGGCTTATCAATGGTAGATTATGAGAGAGTCGATGCAGCGATTGTGACCATTGATGAAGTAAAAACAATTGAATATGTAAAACTAAGAGCAGGCTTAAAAATTAATGTCGTCATTGGATGTGATTTAGGTACATTAAAAGGATATATATCATTTTCAAAAAAGCATAAGCGGTCTAAAATCTTGGCTGAGCAATTTGATAAAGGCATAGGCATCATTACGAAAAATGGAGAACTGAAAAAGCTTCAGTTAACTTGGTCTAAGTAATAACAATCGAAAGTGAGAAAAGAATGATTGCAAAAAATATTGTTGAAGAGTTTGAAAAAACTTGGTTTTATACACGAAAAGTGACCAACGAATTTTTAGACGCCATCCCAGAAGATAAGTGGCACTACACTCACCACCCAAAATACTCAATTCTTTCAAAACAATTTCGTCATGTGGCCTCTGTGTATGGGGTTTATATTGAAGGTTTTAAAAACCAAGCAGTCGATTTTTCAAAAAAACATTCTCATTACAATGGGGCATTAACTAAGGAAGAAATTAAAGCTGATCTTCTAAAAAAGGATGAAGAACTAAAAGTAGTTCTTAATGACTATAAAAATAAAGACCTCTCAATTTTTAAATTAGATTTTTTTGGCGTGAATATGACCTTTACAGAATACACCCATGTTCTTATTCAACACGAATGTATGCATATTGGTATTTGGTCTACGATGGCGGCATTTGGTGGCTTTGAGCTTCCTCAGACTTGGAAGAATGAATGGGGTTTTGAGTAAGTAATTGTTACTGTTGACCATTTTATTCTTTTTTAGACCTTTCTCAAATCTTTACACAATCTTTATACCTATTTCTCCATAATGACTCAAGAAGGTCATTAAAAAGGAGAGTCATCATGGAATCAGCTTTGGCCCTAATCGTCAGTGTCGGCGTTTTAGGTTATTTATTTTATACATTATTTTTTCCAGAAAAATTTTAAGGATTATTTATGATTATTAGTGAATACGTACAAATCATTTTAGTTTTTATTTTAATTTTTACTTTTAGCATACCTATTGGAAAATTTTTGGCAAAACTATTTGAAGGAAAAGATTCGGTAAAAATAGAAATTACTGATCAAGGAATAGGTATTCCGAAAGGAGAAGAATCTAAAATATTTGAGCGCTTTTACAGATCAAGTAACGTCAATACGGGTGGTACGGGTCTTGGCCTCTCCATTGTGAAAGAAGTTTTGAGTCTTCATGGTGGTGATATCGAGGCCATGAACAACGTAGATAAAGGGGCAAGTTTTAAAGTGACATTGCCTAAAATAAATCGGAAGTTTGCATGAATGGTTTTAGAGTCTTAATTATTGAAGATGAACAGTCGGTCTCAAGTTTTATCGAAAAACATTTTAATAGCCTAGGTTACTATGTCAAAGTTTGTGATAACGGGCATGAAGGTATACAAGCCGCTCGAGATAACCGGATTGAGATTATTATCCTCGACTTAGGCCTACCTGATATTTCAGGTCTAGATGTTTTATTAAAAATTAGAGAGTGGGGCAATACTCCTGTAATAATTTTGACGGCTAATGATAGTGATGAAGAAAAAGTTAAGGCCTTAGAAAGTGGTGCAGATGATTATTTAACCAAGCCATTTAGTATAAATGAATTACAGGCAAGATTAAAGGCCATCACGAGGCGAACATCTAATTCAAATTTGGAGAATAAGTTAATTTCTAATCGCATTGAGCTTTCAATTGAAACTCATGCAGTCTCTTTTAATAAAAAAGAATTACATTTGACTCAGACAGAATTTGATATTCTTAAGTATTTAATGTTTGTGACAGGAAAAGTTGTTGTTCATAGGACTTTGCTTAAAAATATTTGGGGACCAAATTCAGTGGAGCACACGCAGTACTTAAGAGTTTATGTAGGACAATTACGAAAAAAGTTAATAGGTGTTGGTGCCCCCGTAGATATTATCATCACAGAAACCGGAATCGGTTATCGTCTCAATGACTAGCTTTTTTTCCTTTGGAATATCTTCTTCGTCAGTTAGAGTAGTATGTAAAATAATATTCTGATTATATGGGGGCATCAAATGGCAAAAAAAGAGAAAAAGAAAGAAGTAAAAAAAGTAGCGAAATCAAATTCCTTAGAAGCAAAAATGATTGATATCTTAAACAGATTAGTTGAAAGAGAGTATGCAGGGGTTATTCGTTACAGTCATTACTCATTAATGATTTTTGGTCATAATCGTATTCCGATTGTAAAATGGTTTAGAGAGCAGTCTCAAGAATCGCTTCTTCATGCCGAACAAATTGGTGAACTCATCACGACCTTTGGTGGGCATCCATCTCTTAAAATTTCAAAGCTGGATGAGTCACATAAACATTCGGTGGATGAAATCCTGCGTGAATCACTGGCCCATGAGAAAGAGCAACTCAAAGATTTATATCAACTTTTGGAGCTTTCAAAAGACAAGAACGTTTTAGTAGAAGAGTTTTCAAGGCAAATGATTGTCGATGAAGAGACTCATGTATCTGAAGTGGAAAAGATGTTAAGAAGATCTTAATAGTTTTAAGTATTGTGGGGAGTTTTCTTTTACAAGTCCCCCACAATTATTTTTCTAGTTCTAATGGAATTTTATAACGAGTGACACTTCCTTTCACCTTGTTTCTCACGGATTCAATGGCAATTTCTGTATAATTTCTCAAGCCAGAATTAGATTTTTTACAACTAAAGAAATTTTGCTTAGGTGTACAATTAATTTTTTGATTCAATATTCTTGAATAGTTTATATTCAGTGATGAATTCTCAGTTGTCGCATTTTTCATTGACATATCGAGTAAGAAAACTTGGTATGTTTCTCCCTTATCGACAAGTTCGACATGGTATGACCCCGGCATTTTAATAAATCCACCATTCGGGCCGAGCTTGTTTCCACCCATTGCAAACAAACTTAATGAAATGAATAAGATTACAATCGGTATGATTTTCATGTTTTATCCTTATCAGAGAATACGCCGTGTGTGCCAAGTTTGTGACTTATAGTACTTTTTCAATTCGCCTATCTGGAAGAATCCACATAATGGCTACAATGGAATAAAGAAGAACTGAGATTATTGGATTGTAGAAAGCGACTGCTACACCGCTTGCATAAATAATTGGAGAGATCATACCCTTGATATCGTTTTTACCCATGGCACGAGCTAAAAGTGAATCATCGCCATGTTCTAAAATAATAACTTTGGATAATATATAATAAGCAATCGCACAGAGAAATAACAATATTCCATATATAATTATAGGATATTGAGAGAAGTTATTTTCTCCGGCCCAAGCCGTGGCGAAAGGAAGAAGGGAAAGCCAAAAAAGTAAATGGAGATTGGCCCATAATATCCCGGCCGACACATGTTTGACTGTATGAAATAAATGGTGGTGATTATTCCAATAAATTCCAATATAGGTAAAACTTAAAATATAGCTAAGCATTTTTGAGCAAAGAGGGTAGAGATCTTGTAGTTCTTTTCCGTGAGGAACTTTAAGCTCTAAAACCATAATTGTAATAATAATGGCTAAAACACCATCGCTGAATGCTTCTAATCGTGTTTTATTCAAGGGCTTACTCCTTTATTATGATTTGAAGTTCAATCTTTAACATGATTTAATTTACTAAATATATTTGAGGGTGCCTATGAAAATTTTAGCTTTCGCTGCAAGCAGTAGTAAGAATTCAATTAATAAAAAATTAGCAAAGTATGCTGCAAGTTTAGTTACAAGTGCAGAGGTTGAAGTCATTGACTTGAATGATTTTGAATTACCACTTTATAGTCAAGATAAAGAAAAAGAATTAGGGGAGCCTTTGCTTGTGAAAAATTTTCTTGCGAAAATTTCTGAAGCAGATGCTGTGATTATTTCTTTTGCAGAACATAATGGTTCTTACACAAGTGCCTATAAAAATATTTTTGATTGGGCTTCGAGAACTGCAAAAAAAGTTTATGAAAATAAAAAAATGATTATATTATCGACTTCACCTGGGCCTGGTGGGGCCAAGTCCGTGCTGGCGGCAGCTAATACTTCCATGCCTTTTTTTGGAGCCCATGTCCTAGGGAGTCTTTCACTACCAAGCTTCAATGATAATTTTGATTTAGAAAATTCAAAAATTAAAAATTCAGAATTTAATCAAAAGCTTGTAGACCTTGTAAAATTATTTTAACTGGAGCCCTATGATAAAGTTTGATGGCAAAAATCATGACCTCGGTGGAGGAATGATCGTTTCAAGAATTCTTCCTAATATCAATAAAAGAACCATTGGCCCATTTGTTTTTTTAGATCATATGGGTCCAATAACAGAACTTCCCAATCAAAATACTGATGTTCGTGCTCATCCCCATATAGGTTTATCGACACTCACTTACTTGTTTGAAGGACGAATCGTTCATCGTGATAGTGGTGGGGCAGTGGCGACCATTGAGCCTGGTGAAGTTAACTGGATGACGGCAGGTCGCGGAATTTCTCATTCAGAGCGTGCTCATGTAGATGATAAAGCGAAAACAAGACAGATGCACGGGCTACAGTTTTGGATTGCTTTGCCGCTTGATAAAGAAGAGGTAGAGCCAAGCTTTATTCATTATGAAAAAAATCTTATTCCATTACTGCAAAATGAAAACTTTTCATTAAAGCTCATTGCAGGAGAGGCCTTAGGTCTTAAGTCACCAGTTAAAACTTCATCATCATTAATTTTTGCAGAAGTTAAAGCGATCAATGAGTCATTTTTAGATTTAAAAGACATAAAGTTCGAAGCAGCTCTGTATGTGATTACGGGAACTGTTCAAGTAGGGGAAGTGATAGTCTCAGATCGCCAAATGATAGTCCTAGATTCAGATTCCATGTCTAAGATAAAGCTACTAAAAAATGTTCATCTTGTGATTATTGGAGGTGAACCTCTAGAAGGCCCACGCCACTTATATTGGAATTTTGTTTCAAGTAGTAAGGATCGAATAGAAATTGCCAAAAAAAAATGGAAGGATAGAACATTTCCGATGGTTCCGGGAGAAACCGAATTTATTCCATTGCCTGAAAAGTAATTTTAGAATTCATATTGAATATTAATTTCTGGGTGAAGGGCAAAGTCATACTTAATTTTTTCTCGGTCTAATTTTTGATAATATCCTTCTTTCGTCTGAAGTAGTTCTTGTTGATAGTCTCCTCGGTTGGGCCTAATTTTACTCACAAAAAATCCAGAAAGTGTTGAAGTCACAGAAAAGCCCAATTTAAATAAAAATTTTGATCGGTGAAAATCTAAACTGGCTCCTGCTTGGATACGAGGAAAGTCACCATTAAATTGCAAAAAGCCTAGCTCAGAGCACATGGTTAGAGAGTCAGTGAAAGGAGTTTCAAAAAGCAGTGATGAGTTTAACTGTAATTTTTTTAAACTCGGATCAGGCCGTCTAAGTGAAAAAGGTTTGTGGTAATTAGTATAATAAAATAGAGAATTATTAAAACTTAGCCGGCTTTTATTACTGAGATAAAATGTCGTAATGTAATTAAACATAAAAGCTTGCATGTCATAAGCTTCATACTCTGAGGCAACGATATAATCGTCACTGTTTGGATCTTTTTTATGAATATTATCTACAACTCCAAAATCTATAGTATGTGTGGTACTTTCATCAGTTTTTAGCCTATGGCGAATGTAGATATTATTTAATTCATAACCAGTGTACAAAAAAGGACTGATTCCAACCAGAGTGGAAGATCCTACTTTGCAACCAGAGAACTCTAAACCCAGCATGCATTTACTTTCATCCATCATGTAGTCATTACGTGAAAGTAGGTGACCTAGAGAGCGTGTCTCAGAATGGAGCTTGTAGCTTGAGATAGCTAAAAAAAAAATTATTATAAACTTCATAAGTCTTTATGGTCGTTTTTTTTCTATGATAAAAGTTGCTGGGTGCAGTGTTGGGCCTTTTGATTGAGAGTAAGTACTGAGAATATATTCTTCACTGCCAATTTTAAATTCAAAAGGTTTTGGAGGCAGTTGTCCAGAGCGAACAATAATAGTTTGTATTGTTTGATCCTTGGAACTGGTAACAATAAAAGTTTCATGATTGGATGTTGCAGTTGTTCCTTTAGGCGTTTTATCCTCGGAGCCTAGGTATTTGACAGTAAAAAGATCATATCTAATGAGACCATTTTTATATTTAGGAGCGAGTTTTCCTATTTCTGCTTTAGTGAAATGAGATTCAATTTGATTCCATACATCCAGTTCAAATTTGCTTGATTTGCTATAAAAGGATGTGGCAGGTGTTTTAATACTTTTATTAAAAAATTCAATAAGCGTGCCTTTGCCCTCACAAGTAAAATCTAAAGTAAGATAATCAGAGTCAGGACCTATTTTTATATACTCGTCCCCTGATGTAGGCAGCTGGCTAATCTCACCTTGAATTAAGCGAATATAATCAACATCTTCAATGGTTGACTCATGAATGATTTTACGACTTGAAGCCGATTCATATTGAGTAATCTTCATTTTTTCACAACCAAATTTTTCAAACCATTTAGCTTGAGTCATAGGCTTTTTCTCCACTGCAAAAATATTGGTCGATAGCGTTATTAAAATTAAGATGAATGATAGAATTTTCATGTTTACCTGAAAGGGTTGTCCCGTATTTATGGAATATACTATACAACGATTTCAGGATAAATAAAAATGATTATGACTGATGAAATTGCTTTTTTGCGAACTGAAGTTTCTTATAACTTTCTATGAGCCTGAGATGTTTATCAAGTCCTTCTAGTTGCATATTAGTTTTTGTTAATCCAAAGAATCTTATTTCTCCAGAAATTGTTCCAATGGCATTATTCAGTGTTTCATTACCAAACATTCTAGTCATGTTAGGAATATAATCAGCAAGCTCTAGTTCTTCATTAAGGGTAATTTCAAGGACAGTATTGACTGCCTGATAATATAATTTTCGAGCATTTGAATTATCATTAAACGTTAAAAACATTTCAACTAATTCACGAGCTTCATCAAAACGCTTTAAAGCAAGTAATGAAAGGCACTTTAATTCACCAATATTGAGTTGTCCCCAAACTGTATTTTCATCAAATGCTATTCCAATGAGCTCTGCTATTTTAGTATAATCATCGATTTCACTTTCATCTAATTTTTTTACAAGTTTTGAAAGTTGTTTGTCATCTAAAGAATGGAGATTTAAAATATCTGCTCTGTAGGATAAGGCTTTATTATGATTGTCCCAAATAAGGTCATCAGTAGAATAAATTTCAGAATAGCCAGGAACTAAAATTCGACAGGCCTTGACGCCCATCTCTTCAAAGTCTGCTATATAGACCTCTTTTTCTAGCTGACTTAAGATGTCCATGAGGTAATTGTTTTCTTCCTCGGTTGTTCCTGAAAAATCCCACTCGACAAATTCATAATCAGCTTTTTCACTAAAAAACTTCCAAGAAATGACACCGGTTGAATCAATGAAGTGATCAACAATATTATTTTGCTCGGTAATAGCACTTTGATTAAAAGTAGGAGGAGTGAGTACATTAAATCCCTCAAAGCTTCTCCCTTGAAGAAGTTCAGTGAGGGTGCGCTCTAGCGCCACTTCAAATTTTGGATGAGCACCAAAAGAAGCAAAGACCCCACCGTTTTTTGGATTCATCAAAGTGACACTCATCACTGGAAATTTTCCACCTAATGAGGCATCTTTCACGAGAATGGGAAATCCTTCAGCTTCAAGCCTATTAATTCCTTCCATAATTTTAGGATATTTTTCTAAAACACTTCTTGGAACATCGGGAAGTGTTGTTTCTTCTAAAATAATTTGATTTTTCACTGCTCTTTCAAAAATTTCAGATAAACATTGCACACGTGCTTCGTATTTAGTATTGCCGGCACTCATTCCGTTACTGACAAATAAATTTCCAATAAGGTTAACTGGAATATAGACTAGTTCTTTATCTGATTGGCGCTCATAGGGAATGGCACAAATTCCACGTTTAGTGTTTCCAGAATTTGTATCAAGTAAATGAGAGGCTTTTAACTCATTGTCAGGATTATAAAGTTCGAGCAATAGATCATCCATAAGTCCAAGAGGAAGTGAATCTTTTGGCCCTGGCTTAAACCATTTTTCATTTGGGTAATGAACGAAATCAGACTGAGCGATTTCTTCGCCGAGAAAGTAATCATTGTATAAATAATTGTTGCTGATGCGTTCGAGATATTCACCGAGTGCTGAGCAGAGTGCGGCATCTTTAGTTGCTCCTTTACCATTAGTAAAGCACATAGGAGAGTCAGCATCGCGAATATGAACAGACCACACGTGAGGGATGGGATTTCTCCATGAAGCGATCTCAATTTTAATTCCCAGTTGGGCAATTTTCGCTGTCATATTGAGAATTGTTTCTTCAAGAGAGGCATCTTTGCCCAAAATCATTGTCTTTTGATCAGTCTCTTTTGAATCTTTTGATTTGCTATAAATCAACACCGAGTCTTGTCTTAAAATATTGAGAATTTCAATTTTAAACTCAGGAGATTGTTGGATGACTTTTTTAACCGTACAACGATCAATTGATTTTAATATTCCTTCGCGGTCATGTTCAGAAATACTTTCTGGCAGTTCAACTTGAATATGGAAGAGTTGCTGATAGCGATTTTCAGGATCAACAACATTATCTTGGGTAAGTCTAATATCTTCAGTCGGAATATTGCGAGCGAGACAATAGACTTTAACAAAATAAGCGGCACACATAGCACTTGAAGCGAGGAAATAATCAAAAGGGCCTGGTGCCGTTCCATTACCCTTATAACGAATAGGTTGATCGGCAACTAAGGTATAGTCATCGAATTGGGCTTCAACTTTGAGATTTTCTAAAAAACGAGTTTTGATTTTCATAATCTGAATTCAGTATCATCAATCATTTAGACTTAAAATTGAATCTTATTTTAGTAGGTAAAAATTACAAATAGATATTTAAAGTAGGACATTTTGCTCTTTAAATTCAAGGTGAGCGTCTTTATTCTCAATAAGCTTTTCGATATTGCGTCTGGCGAAATCGCTAGAGGCATACGTGAATTTTGCTCCCCCGAACTGCAATATGTTCCGAGTCAGCTTTTCTAAAATAACTTTATCCTGCTTCACGACTCTTTTTAAAATGGGGGCACCAATTAAACGAAAAATAGCGGGGTAGGGAAATTTATTTGTAATAGAGACAAAAAAATGGGCCCTTGTTTTAAATTCCGCTAGGGGAGTTAGAAACATGGTGTTGGTATACTCAAGTCTTTCTTCACTAAAGAATTCTAGTTCCACAGTGGAAGGAAGACGAAATCTTCCTAAGCCTTTTTTTATGTCAGGTCCAAAAGAAGAAAAGGTTCCAGATTGTTTTTTTTCTTTTTTATAATGAAATTCAAGGCCATTTTCAATTCTCTTCATTGTGACTAAATTGGTAGATCTTTTGTGATCTGTTCTGATAAGCCCTGGGTGGAGAATAGGAGTATGGAATGGATCTAAGAAATTTTCAACTAAGTCGATATAATTACAATTCATGTCTATTTGGTAATAAAAAGTGGAAAGCTCCTTAGATAAAATATGGGTAGGAATATGAGGACTGGTCTCAACTTGATTATTTAAGTTAATAAAGACGATTTGAGATTCTTCATGTATCAAAAAAGGTTTTAAAAAAGTTTTAAGGCAACTTTGTTCCTTCATCCCTGGAATATGAACGCATTCACCGTATTTATTAATGTTCCAGCCGTGATAAGGGCAGACGACATTATCATTTTTAATCTGACCAGACGAAAGAGGGGCATTGCGGTGAGGGCAGCGATCGGGAAGGGCGATGATTTCATTGGCAGAATTTCTGTAGGCAACGATTGCTTGGTTTAAAACTTCAAATTTATGCAGAACATTTTTTTTCATGAAATCGCTGTGGCAAAGGACATACCAGTTTGATTTCACCTCATTAACATTATCTAATTTATCCATTTTACGCCTTTAGTAATGATGAGATCATATTTAAAAAGCGGTCGTCAATGACTTTGTGAAAGAGTGAAAATCTGCTAGCATCTTTATCATGAACTATTATGAGAATAGGCCATTCATCATTATTTCTTTGTTACAGACGGTGTTTGTTTTCTTCTTTTATGGAGGACTCAATATTCCTCTAGGTCTGTTTTCACTAACAATTACTTTTTTATTTTGTTATTTTAAAAGGGATGTTTTTTTTCTTCTTAATTGTGTTTTTACTGTCGCCATGCTTTTAGTTGCTTCTAGTAATCAAATGCTTTCTAATTCAGCGATCCTTTTATTTCTCGCGAGCAGTGTGTGGATTTATTATTCACTAAAATCTTTTGGATCATTATCTGGAAGTAAAAATTATCAAGTGATTATTTTAATGCTGGTAGGGATTGCCTATGGCATTAGTGCTATTCATAAAATGAATGTCGCTTTTTTTGAGGCTCCTTATAGTTGTGCTATTCACTATTTCAATATGTCGCTAAAACAAGTCAATATTAGCGCTGATTTATCTTGGATTAACGCTAAACTCCCTTGGATCGTGGTGGGAGTTGAACTTTTTTTAGGAATAGGGTTTTTTATAAAAAGATGGAGGACCTCATCATTTTATCTTATGGCCTTTTTACATTTTGTATCTTCAGTCGGAAATCCAACGGTGGAACCTTTTGGGTGTTTGATGATCACCTTGGTCACACTTGCCTTTTGGGGTGAAGAAAATACTAAGCGTTCCCCAGATTTTTTTAAGCTTGTTATCGCAGGGGTTTTTATAATCGCTATGAATTTTTTCTTAAAATATCTAGAGATTGTTTCAGTGAATTATGTGCCAGGACTTTTTACGATATTGCTTATCTTTTTTCTTTATCGCTCAGGTTTGCCTGCGACCATGAAGGAAAAGCAGTTTCTATTCTCGCTAAAAAGCTTCATCTTACCTCTGGCCTATTTTCTTTTTTGTCTTGGCCCTTATACCGGGATAAGAGAAACAGGAACCATGGATATGTACAGCAATTTAATTCCAGCCTCACAAGGAACGAATCACTATTTTATGGGAAAAATTATTCCAAAAATGATCAATCCTTGGAATTATAGAATCAAAATTTATTCTATTGGTTTTGGAGGAAAAACGCTTTTTTTCGGACAGGAAATAGTAGTTGCAGATCATTTCGACACGAAGTTAAATCAGTTATTAGAAGGCCTTGAGTTTGATAAATCTAGGCTTGAATTAAAGCTTAATTTATTTGGAAAAAAGTTTGAGGGGAACTACCCAAAGGCCCATGAAAAAATCGAGGCGAAAAACAGTATTTTCTTTGCTCTACTCGCAAGGATTGTTGCACCTCACCCTATAGAAAATCTTAAAGACACAATGAAATCATGCGAATGGTAATAACTTGTATTGAATTATTCCACACGAGAGCTTACGATTATTAAACTTAAATAAAGTTGTGAGCAGGAATTTTATGTCAGGTATTAAATGTCGTTTTAAAATAGTTTCAAGTGGTAGTTATCTTCCCAATAAAAAAGTCACTAACGATGAGATACAAGCGCGGATGAATGTCTCAAGTGAATGGATTTTAAAAAGCACTGGTGTTGAAACAAGATACTATGCAGAAAATGAAACAATTGCCTCAATGGCCGCGAAGGCCATAACGAAGGCCATGGCCAAATCCGGGCTTAGTTATAATGAAATTGATTTAATGATTGCTGCTGGGGGGACCCCTGATCAGCCCATTCCACATAATTCGGCACTCATTCATCAAGAGCTCAATCTTCCTTCAAATATTACACCTATGGATATTAATGGAACGTGCCTTAGTTTTGTTCATGCCCTTCAAGTGGCATCAAGCTTACTGCAGACAAAAATTTATAGAAATATCATTATTGTTTCCTCGGAAAAGCCGAGTGTGGGACTAAATTACAACTGGCCTGAATCAGCAGCTTTATTTGGTGATGGTGCTGTTGCTTTTATTGTTTCAGAATCAAGCAGCGATCAAGGAATTTTATTTTCTGACTTTGAAACCCACAGTGATGGGGTCCATTTAGCCGAAATTCCAGCTGGAGGCACAAGACAACATCCAAAAGATGTAAGTGAGTCTGATGGAGAGAGTTTTTTATTTAAAATGGAAGGACAACAAATCTACAAGCTCGCTTCAGTTTACTTACCTGATTTTTTCAAAAAAAGTTTAGAAAAAAATAATTATACATTAGATGATTTTAAAATGGTTGTTCCACATCAAGCCTCATTAATGGCCTTAAGTTTAATGAGAAACAAATTAAATATATCTCCAGAAAAATTTTATATTAATGTTCACAAGTATGGAAATCTGGTAGCTGCTTCTGTGGCCATGTCACTTCATGAGCTTTTGGAAGAAAAAAAATTAGTCAAAGGTGATCAGTTTCTCTTTCTCAGTACTGCTGCGGGATTAACTCTCGGTAATATGGGAATAAAGCTGTAATGAATATCCTTGTGACAGGTGGGAGATCCCCCTACACTTTAGAGCTGATAAGACTTTTTGGAAAAGCTGGACACCGTGTGGTTGCAGTTGAATTTTTTTCTTTTCATTTAAGTCAATATTCGAAATATGTTTCACAGAATTTTTGTATAAGTTCTCCTAATATGAATTTTGAAAAATTTGAAGATGAGTTGATGAATATCTTAAAAAGCCAAAAGATAGATATTGTTATTCCTACCTGTGAAGAGATATTTCATCTCGCGAAAATAAAAAGAAAAATTGAAGCTTATAGTACTTTATTTGCTGAAGATTTTGGAATTCTAAAAGAACTTCATAGCAAACATAAATTTATTGAGATGCTAAAAAGAAAAAACCTTCTCTATCCAAAAAGTTTTATATGGTCTGAATATAA
>JAYSPR010000321.1:0-2713 GCA_043721975.1 Bacteriovoracaceae bacterium | reverse complement strand
GTGTGTCCGTTTTAACAGGGGAAGATCAGTCGCAAGCTTAACTTCAATGATACATGCAGATGAAATTGAGCTTCCCCTCATTAGTAAACCTGCCATTCTGGATGAAGGAACGCAGAGAGGTTTAAGTGACGCTCAAATTAATGAGTTACTTCCTTGGGCAAAAAATTCAAAAATATATTTAATTGATTTATTAGACAACATTCAAGGTTTAACTGCCGAAGATAAAGTCGAAAGATTAACAGATGGTATAAAAACTGTTGTCGGTGATAGTGCCCCTAAAAGTTCGGAACTTCTAATGAGATATACACTCAATAGAGGTCTTGTCATTAACGACATACTTAACAAGCAAATGGATGCAAATGCAGTTGGTAGTGTTGATGCAAAACTGCGAGTTTTAAAATCTACAATCGATATGGCCATTAAGTATTATGAAATAGATTTAGCAATCTTAACTAAAAAATCAGTGGCTCCTTTTGTTATTTTCGGACTAGATTACTTTGAATTTCTGTCTGAATTAAATAAATCTATTTTCGATGCTTCTGCTCAGTACAATATCCAAAGAACAGCACTAGAATGGTTACAGTGGGATCTTTATAGAGATGTTAATAATGCTAGCTATGCTTCTCAAATTGTAAAAATTAACAATTCGTTAAAAACATTTCCAACAAAGCAGTTATCGGATTCACAATCTATTGCCAATATTCGTTTAATGAAAAAAGTTTCAGAGCAGTTACAAGTGAAATCAACCTTAAAAAGATTAGAAGAAGCAAGAAAAATTGCAGAAGCTTCAAATGAAGAAGAGCGAAGACTGCTGGTTGCAAGGTCTGAAGCAGAAAGAATCACCATCCTTAAAGAATTGGAAATTGAAAAATTAAGAGGAAGCCGTTCAGCTCTAGATATTGAAAGATTCAGAGTTTATAGCATGAATATTTCTAGTAGTGATTGGACCAAGAGACTAGAAGCAGTCAAAGTTTTAAATGGAATTATTGGTGGAGATATTACAGTATTATTCCTAAAACGCTGGATGAGTGAAACAGATGCAGATGTTGCCAATGCTTTAATACCCGCCTTAAGAGGAAGAATCGCTAATCCTTCGTATGTTATGAAAGCAGAATCGCTTGAGGGCGTTAATACAGAAGTCTATCAATATATGGTAAAAGTCTGGTCAGGTGTTGACTGGAAAAAAAGAGAATATATTGTTGGATTTATTTCTCGATACGAATCACTAGAAACTTACAAAGTTCTCTTAGCATGGATGCAAGTTGAAACAGATGCTGACGTCAAGAGAGCTTTAACAAACGCTATATCGGCATTAGAACAAAAGATTAAATAGGAACCTTTATGAACAAAATACTGAGTATGCTTATCATTGGTTCAAGTTTATTAGGGACATTAGCGTCAGCAGAAGAATTAATTCTTCCTACGATCTCGTCACCTAGCTTTCTAGATGAAGGCACTCAAAGAGAACTCTCAATGGCCCAAATTGCAGAACTTCTTCCTTGGGCAAAAGACTCAAAAATGTTTTTGGTTGATCTCATTGATAATGCCCAAAGTCTTCCAATGGAACAACGCCTTGAAAGGCTACTTGAGGGTGTGGAGCAAGTCGTTAAAGAGAGCCAATCAAAAAAATCAGAATTGGTTATGAGATACTCTTTAAATAGATCTTTGGTTCTCTATAAAATCTTAGATCAAGAAATGGATTCTCAAGTCGTTGGGAGTATTGATATTAAGGTAAGAGTCCTTATGCAATCAATAAAATTGGCCATTTCATACTATGATACAGATGTTCTTAATCTTTCCAAAAAGACAACACTGCCATTTGCTCAATTTGGTCTTGAATATTTTGGATTTTTGCATGAGTTAAATAAATCCATCTTCGATGCCTCTGCTCAGTATAATATTCAAAGAACAGCACTTGAATTCCTACAATGGGATCTTTATAGAGACTTAAACAATATAAGCTACGCACCACAGATTATAAAAATTAATAATGCTCTGAAAATTTTTCCTCAAAAGAAAATGTCTGATGCTTATTCAATTAATTATATTCGCCAAATGAAAAAGGTCGTTGAGCAATTATCCCTACCGAAGGCAAGTCTATCGAATACTAGTGCAGCAGAAGTAACAAATATTTTTTCTAAAAAAGAGGAAGGGGTCGCTCCAGTTACGTCCAGAATTAATAGAAAGAATTTTAAAACTTACGACGGTGATTGTTATGCAGCTGATAAAGAAGGAAGGATTCTTTGGGATGCTGGTAAATTAGATTGGAAAAGCTGCCACGGAGGAGATTATGCACCTTACGATGGTAAATGTTACGCCGTGGACTTTAATTCTAGTAATAAGCTGTGGGGAGCTGGGGTGATGCCTTGGAAGCTTTGTCATTCAGGTTCATATAAGTCATATGATGGGGCTTGTTACCCGATAGATAAAAGCAATAACATTTTATGGTCAGCTGGAAAAACAAGCTACGTTAATTGCCAATAAACTGCCTGACTATGATGGTGTCAATGGTGACACCATCATCTACTTTAAAATTTTTAATTTTTTGATTTTAATAAAACCGTATTTTGATAGTAAATATACAAATCTATATGGTCATGAAGGCGATCCATGCGCTTAGAAGTGCACCAGGTTCTTCTAATTAATCTATTTATATTTGCTCGGAACATAGCACAGGTATGATTGATTTTAAACAATGGATCGTAGTGCTGCC
>JAYSPR010000320.1:0-4374 GCA_043721975.1 Bacteriovoracaceae bacterium | reverse complement strand
GGAAAATGTTTTGATGAAGGTAAAGCAGGACTCATGAAAGGTATAGAAGTTCTAGAGTTTGCGATTGCTCTTCAAAATATGGATCTCGGTGGAAAAGTTGAAGTTTCTAGAGGTGTGAGCTGTGAGTATCGCCGTGAAGCGCTCGGAGTTGTCGCAAATATTACTCCCTTTAATTTTCCAGCAATGGTTCCTATGTGGACCATTCCTATCGCTCTCACTTTAGGTAATGCATACATTTGGAAGCCTTCTGAAAAAACGCCGCTGACTTCTATGAAAATTGCGAAAGCTCTCAAAGAAGCCGGTCTTCCCGATGGACTCTTTCAAGTTCTTCAAGGAACTCGTGAAACAGTTGAAGCGATTATTGATAATAAACATGTTAAAGCCGTGGGTTTTGTCGGATCAACAAAAATTGCCAAAGCTGTTTACGATCGTGGAACAAATTTAGGTAAGCGTGTACTTGCTCTAGGCGGAGCAAAAAATCATATTGTTTTATTACCTGATGCTGCTCCAGATTTAGCTGGTGTTGGAATCAGTGATTCTTTCACAGGTTGTGCTGGCCAAAGATGCATGGCCGCTTCTGTCTTACTTGCGGTTGGTGATGTTGAAGCTCACATTAAAAAAATTGTTGAGAGAGCAAACTCGCTTACTCTCGGTAAAGATATGGGCGCCATTATTACGAAAGCTCAAAAAGATTTTTTACATACTGCAATTGAAAGAGCAGTGCAATCTGGGGCAAAAGTTCTTCTAGATGGACGAAAAGCAGTTGCACCGAAAGGAATGGAAGAAGGAAATTGGCTGGGACCCACGATCTTAGATCATATTCAACCTGGAAGTGAAGCGGCCCAAGTTGAATTATTCGGACCAATCATTAGTATTATTCGCTGCAAAGATATTTCCGAAGCAATGAAAATTGAAAATAGTGTTGAGTATGGAAATGCTTGTTCGGTCTTTACTCAAAGTGGCGCACTCGCTGAAAAAGTTATTCGCATGGCCAGCACTGGCATGGTGGGAGTTAACGTAGGAGTTCCTGTACCTCGTGAACCATTTTCTTTTGGTGGAGTGAATGCTTCAAAATATGGACATGGTGATATTACAGGACAGCACTCACTCGATTTTTGGAGCAACATAAAAAAAGTGACAATTAAATGGGAAAAACAAAATGACAACAACTGGATGTCATAAAAATAAGTTTAAAAAAGGTTTGTAGAATGATTGATTTAACAGAAAAAAAAATTAAAAGATCAGCACACGTTGTGCTGACTTCACACTCAAAGCAACTTTATAAAAATAGCTTGCAAATTAAGTGGGGGGCAAAATCACCTAACGAAAGAGGGCCGGTTATTGCGTCTTTGACCGATATCAAAGAGAGAAATGCCATTGGAACACATAGTGGAAGTTATTCTGTTTATCGTGCACTTTCAATTGCTCAAGGCTCATATGATGTGAATCATAAACCTGATCTCCATAACACTGAAAGTCCGGTTCAAATTGGACCTTATCCTTCTTGGTCTGATCCAGAAAAAATGGTTTCCATTGATCCATGGGGCCTAGATGTTCAAATTAATTTTAAGAAACTTTATGAAGAAGGGTACGATATTCGTCCTACTATTTCTGTCACACAAGCTCACTTACAATTGCCAGAAATTCATCAGGCCATTGCTGCCGGAAGATTAAAAATCGACGGAAAAATTGTTAAAGAAAATATGGACATCAAAGTAACGAAAGTCGCTCTTGAGCCAGTTTGGTATCTTCCTGGAATCGCTAAGAGAATTGGTGTTGACGAGGGAGAGCTTAGAAAAATTCTTTTTCAAGAAACGGGAGGAATGTTTCCTGAGCTCGTTACAAGACCTGATTTAAAAGTCATGCTTCCACCCATTGGCAGCACGACAGTTTATATTTTTGGAAATCCACAAGATCTTTCTAATTCAAAAATTGAACTGACTTGTCGAGTTCACGATGAGTGTAATGGCTCTGATGTTTTTGGCTCTGACATTTGTACTTGTAGGCCTTATCTGGTTTATGGAATTGAAGATGCAGCCCGTACAGCTCAAAGAGGTGGTGTTGGAATTATTGCCTACTATAGAAAAGAAGGGCGAGCACTTGGTGAAGTGACAAAATTTTTAGTTTACAATGCTCGTAAACGCCAAGCGGGAGGAGATTCAGCTGCTACTTATTTCAGACGTACAGAATGTGTAGCTGGAGTTGAGGATGCAAGATTTCAAGAATTAATGCCTGATATATTGCAATTTTTTGGAATCACGAAAATTCATAATCTCCACTCAATGAGTAATATGAAATACAATGCCATTGTTAAAAGTGGAATTGAAGTTATCAATAGAATTCAAATTCCACCTGAACTTATTCCAGCCGATGCTCAAGTCGAAATTGAAGCAAAAAAAGCTGCAGGATATTTTACTCCTGATGAAGTAAAAAAAGGTGATGCCCTTGAAAAAGTTAAAGGGAGACCAATTGATGAATAAGTCGAATAATTACACAGAAAAAGATTTAGATTTTTTATTATCTCCCCAAGCAATTAGACAAAGTGCAGAAGCTATTTTTGATTTAACCCAAAAGGGGCAAACGCATTTCACTTATCACCCTGAAAAATTTAACTACACAGTCGATTATGTTTTAGAAGTCATTAGATCTAATTATCCTACACTTGATATTCCCTTTCATTCTCGCTGGGGACATTTTAGAGTTGGTGCCAATAATCGAGTGTTAAAGCTTGATGAAAAATTAAAAGGTGCAGACGCACTTGAAGTGGCGAGAACAAAGTTAGACTTAGTTATTACCTCAGTTCTTCTTGATGCTGGAGCAGGTGCAGAATGGAAATTCCATGAAAAATCAAGTGACAAAGATTTCAATCGCTCAGAAGGATTAGGAGTCGCAAGCTTTTATCTTTTTATGGATGGAAGTCTCTCACATAATGGAACTCTTCAAGCAACTTCAGAAGGTCTTATTAATTTATCGAAAGAAAAATTAAGCCAAGCTTTTCAAGTGAGTCCTTCTAATCCTCTTATTGGTGTTGAAGGAAGGCTTTCTCTTCTTCAAAACTTAGGAAAAACGATTCAACTGAAAAAAGATCTATTTCCTGGTGGTCGCCCAGGAAATCTCGTTGATAGCTTACTTTCTCGTTATGGGAAAAATTTTACAGGTCCACAACTTCTTCGTGCTGTTTTAGATGGCCTTGGTGAAATTTGGCCCGGCCGAGTCAGAGTCGCCGGAGTAAACCTAGGTGATATTTGGCCTTATGAAAAAGTTCCAGGCGGTCTTGCAGCTTTCCATAAGCTTTCACAATGGATGACCTATTCATTATGTGAACCATTGATGGAAGCAGGTTTTAATATTAGCGATGTCGATAAACTTACTGGTCTTGCTGAATATAGAAACGGTGGCCTAATGCTTGATCTTGAATTAATCACTATGACAGATCCAAAACTTTTATCTGTCTCTCATAGACCTGATTCAGAAGTTTTAATTGAGTGGCGCGGATTAACGATTGCTCTTTTAGACCGTATTGGTAGTGAAGTTCAAAAGAAGTTAAATAAAACTTCGGCTGAGTTTCCACTGGCGAAAGTCCTTGAAGGTGGAACATGGTGGGCCGGAAGAAAGGCGGCAAAAGCTCTTCGCGCTGATAGTTCACCACCATTAAAAATTGAAAGTGATGGAACTGTTTTTTAAATTAAAGAAGGAAAATATATGAGTGCAAGTAAAGTAACTGTTATTAATCATCCTCTCTTAAAACATAAATTAGGTTTACTAAGAGATAAAAATACTAGCTCTAATGATTTTAGAGAATTGACGAAAGAAATATCAAAAATTTTAGCTTATGAGTCCATGAGAGAGTGGGACCAATTTGAGACTGTGGCCATTGAAACGCCCATTGCTAAAACGACGATTGAAAAAATTAAAAATCCACCTGTAGTTGTTTCGGTTTTAAGAGCTGGAAATGGAATGCTCGATGCTGTGTTATCTATGATTCCTATTTCTAGTGCAGGTTTTATTGGAATTTATCGCGATAAATTTATCAACACGACAGTTGAATATTATTTTAAGATGCCAGAAAACATTAAAGGAAAAGAAATTCTTTTATGTGATCCACTAGTCGCTACTGCCGATACGATTGTAGCTGCGATTGATAGATTAAAGCAGTATGAGGTAGGAAAAATTAAAGTCCTTTGCCTTATTACCTCGAAGGTCGGTTTAGAGCGTTTAAACTATTTTCATCCTGATGTTGATGTCATCACATTAAACATTGAAGCGGAAATTAATGACTCTGGTTATTTAGTTCCAGGTTTGGGAGATGCGGGCGACAGACTTTTTCAAACAAAGTAAGGATTGAATATGAAAACACCATATATCATCGGGGTA
>JAYSPR010000319.1:0-6105 GCA_043721975.1 Bacteriovoracaceae bacterium | reverse complement strand
CGCGTTTTTGACGGGGCCAATGTTATTGAAATTGTAGATCCAGATACGAATGAAATTATTACAGAAACAGGTCGAATTGGTAAAGTGCTTCTCACTAATTTAACGAGAATGAAAATGCCTATCATTCGCTATCCAGCCGGAGACTTAGCGTCTTGGTTAGAAGAAGAAGGGAGTCCTAATAGAAAATTTAAACTTCAGGGACGGTCTGAAGAAGCAGCGAGACTTGGTACTTTAAGTGTCTACTTTGAAGATACGCGAGAAATGATAAGTAAAATTGCACCAAACATTTCAGGACTCATGTTCCAAATGGTGATTACTCATCATTCCAATAAAGATGAACTGGTTTTGCGCCTGTCTTATAATGAAATATCAAAGTTGCAATTATTAGAAAGTGATATTATTGCAGAGTTCGCACGGGAAAAAGTGGGCTATGGAGATTTGTTGAAGAAAAATCTTATCCATCCATTAAAAATTGAAATTGTGAACCATGATGAACTCGAGCGCAATGAGCGAACTGGGAAGCTCAAGCGCATCATGGATAAGCGAGCATAGTTAAAGAGATTTTAAAAATGCTACGAGGTCTAGCTTTTCTGCATCATTTAAATTGATAGTAAAACGTTCATTGTAAAAATCAACAACTTTTTCTAAAGAAGCAGCAGAACCATTATGAAAGTAAGGTGCTCTTGGAGCAAGTGCTCTTAAGACAGCTCCTTTCATTTTATTTAAATCTTTACATTTACCAGTGATCATCGCACGCCCTGGATCTGTTGTTTTAACAATAGAACCATTTGCACATTTGAAAGTATATAAGGGTAAGTCAGCTGTTCTTTTTGATTCGCTCGAGAGACCTAGGTCAACCGGAAATGGAACTGAGTGATTTCCAACGTTCGGGGTGTTATGACAAGTCGTGCATGAAATTGAAATACTAGGAACATTGATAACATCATTTAAACCCATAACATCTTTTGCAAAGAATTTTTTTGTAGAAAAAATATTTTGTCCTCTTGCAATTGAAGTCCTTTGGTTTTCTATTTTCTTAATGTCACTTAGGTCATTTGGTGAAAGAAAAGCTTTTCTTCCATTTTCTGTTTCCCAATTAGTGTAGAGGTTTGTCGCTTTTTCATTAAAAACGATTTGTGGGTTTAATGGATCATTAACTCCAACTGCGAAAGCTTGCTTTGCTAAAAAGGCAGGACCACCATTCACGCCGAGATTAAGATTTTTTGCATTGTCATCATAGATTTGAGCAGTATGAAGGGCCATTTCAAAATCAACAATAGATTTTAAGTCATTTTCAGAAGGTGAGTTTGCCGCTTGAGCATGTCCCGTCGTTGCATCTGCTGCCTGCTGAAGTAAACTTTCACGAAGTGTCTTGTTGGGAGAGCTTTCTCTTGCATCCCACATAACTCCAGTTAAAAATCTTAAGTTAGTGGTAGGAAGCGGACGTCTGTAAACAGCAATCTCTTCTTTTTTTGTACAACGGTAAGGATCGTCCATTTTTAGGAGACTAAAATCTGCACCAACCGGGATTTTTAAATCAACTCGAATTAATCCTTTGTTAAGCAGTAAGCTGTAGTCCTTTTTTCTTTGAGCAAAGTTTTTAGAGTTAGCTTCACGGCAATTTGAGCCATCAAAATTAACAAAGATAGGATCCAGGCCTTGTGAATTCACAAAGCGCTCTTGAATTTTTTCTGGAGTAATTGTCCATCCTTGATCAGGACGGTGACAAGAAAAACAGTTTCGACCGTTAGTTCCGAAAGTTTTAAAAAAAGAACTTTGTTTAAAAACTGAAAGTTGACTTTGATCAATGACAGTTTGGGAAATACCAAATTTATTAGAAAAAGGATTAAATAATAAATTTTTCTCAGTGTTTGTAACTTCTTGTGAGTTCAAATTAAACGAAGACAAGAAAAGCAGAAGAAATGGTAATCTCATAATTGTTCCCAATGTTATTTTTACAATTTTTTTAAAAAGTTAGAAGCGAAGTTCAACAGACTTTAATGGTGAAAGCTCTGCAGGTCCACAAGCAGCACTCATATCTGTGCAAACTATGAAGTTAGCTTTTCCTGTAATTGTCACTTCTGTGTTGTTCTTTAATAAGAAGCTTGCATCTAAGAACGCAGGAACAGCAACTTTAACTTTATCATTAATCACGATATAGCTATAAGCTCTACCTGTTTCTACAGCTCTCCCTGAAAATTTTTCAACGCGAGCAGAGTAAGTCTTTAGGTTTTTATCTTTAACACCAGGGAAAGTAATTTTAAATAATCTAATATTTGTAAAATATCCAGTTAAGCATGAAGAACTCATGTCTGTACAAAGCATTGGATTCACCATGGCGTCTACTGAGACAGCACTTTTAAGAAGTTCATTATTTTTTTCAGTATTAACCCAGTTTGGAAATTGAATACGCTGACCATCTTTAGTTTGAATTGCAACATATGAATACGGTCTGTGAGACTCAACCGTCATACCTGAGAACTTAGTAATTGTTCCTTGGATTTCAGCAGCCAGTGATAGGGTTGATAAAGAAAGAGCGAAAATTGCAAGTAAAGTTTTGTTCATAAAGACTCCAGTGATTAAGTAGGAATTGTTTACGGAGTCATAACGAAAATGGTCTCCTAATCATAGGAAGTGGATAATATTTACATAGTTTTATGTGCAAAAACTCAATTAATAAAAGAGCGATAGAAGTATTTTTCGTCTTTATAATAGGTTTGAGAAATAGGGCGATATGATTCTGTTGGAGGTGATGATTCATCACTTCTTTTAATCAGAAGCTTTTTTGTGATCCTATTTTCCCAGATAGTATCAACTAACTTGTACAAATACCAAGGAGTAGAAGTGAGAAGTTCATGGGGAATATCTTTTAGTTTGGTGCCAATAGGAAAATTGGGAGGCAAGTTAATAATTCCTTCTTCATTTGGGGAGTAATCGAGATCTTTGGGTGAACAAAGTATGCCTTCTGAAGTCATTCCTTTGAATGAAATATTTTTAACCTTGAGCCCTTTCGGTGTTATCGATCCGGCCGGAGCAAAAACAGAGACCATGCCCATTTTCACATTAGGAGCATTACAAATTACATTGTAGGAGTTCTTTCCGTCATACACTTCATAGATATAAAGACCATGCTGAACCAAGACATCAGGATGAAAAGTGCAATTTTTAATAAGGGCCGCTATTATTTCCATATTCTTTTGTTACAATAGTTACTTAGGATCAAATTATGGATAAAGATACACGTATAATAGTTTTTGGAATACTTCTCACGGTTGTCATTTTTGCAATTGGTGTTTATATCCAACTCAAGAGGTAGTCCACTCAATTTCTTCAGGTCTTGGATCATTAGGGGCTAAGATGTATTTTTGAACACCTAAATTTCCAAAAATAAAATCAGGCACTCTTATACGATAAAAAATCCCTTTTTCATGATTAGTTGTGTTCATCACATTGGTTTTTGACATGATTGCAGAATGAGCTCCACCATCTTCGTAAGGTACAAATAAATCGTAATGGTCTTGTTTCGCTAAAAAATATTCAACGATATGAGTTCTTAAAGCACTCATGTCAGCAGGCTCATAGCTTGAGACTAAGAAGCTATTGGGATATTTTCTTAAAACGATTTTCTTCAAAAGGTCATCATCTAATTGATCTTTCTTATTAAAGACAATAATGGTTTCTTTGTTTTCTACATCAAGTTCTTTTAAAACTTCATACGTAACACTTAACTGTTTTTCATAATGAGGATCAGAGATGTCGCAGACAATTATGAGCAGGTCAGCTTCTAGTGCGGACTCGAGAGTCGTCTTAAATCCATCAATGAGTGTGTTGGGTAAATTAGAAATAAATCCAACGGTATCGATCATAATCATCGGAGGCTTAGTGTCTGGATTGAGCATTCGATAAGTCGAATCAAGTGTCGCAAAAAGTTTATCTTCTTCGAGAATTTCAACTCGGCATAGTCGATTCATGATAGAAGATTTTCCGGCATTAGTATATCCAACCAAGGCAGCAGTGACAGCTTGATTTTCTCGGCGTTTTTTTCTCACTACTCTTTGTTTTTCTAATTGAATTAATTCATCTTTATAAAATTCTATTTTTTCTCTAATAATACGTCGGTCAAGCTCGATTTGCTTTTCACCTTCTCCACCAAGAACACCAACCCCACCACGCTGGCGATTTAAGTGGGACCAAAAACCAGCGAGCCTCGGAAGCATATATTGGAGTCTGGCAATTTCGATTTGAATTTTCGCTTCTCTGGTTCTGGCATGTTTAGCAAAGATTTCTAAAATAACATGAACCCGGTCAACCACTGAGAGTCCAGTAATTTTTCGTATATTTGTAATTTGTCTTGCAGTTAATTCAAAGTCAAAAACTAAAAGTTTTGATCCATCTTCGTGAGCGGCTTCAGCAATTTCTGCCAATTTTCCAGAACCTAAAATGGTGGCTGGATCAATATCTTTTTTATTTTGAATGTGGGCTTCACCGGCTTTAAGTCCAAGGGTCCTGAGAAGCTCTCTTAGCTCTTTAATAGATCTCAAGGATTCACTTTCTGTTTGGTGGTCGGGAAAGCTAGGACAGACTATAGAAACTAATGTTGCACGGTAATTAGGATCTATATTAAATTCATTATCCATCATGATGGGGGTTTTCCTTATTGAGAGTGACGAGAATATTATCTAGCAAGCGAGTTGTGCCTAATTTGAATGCACCTATTATGACAATTTCCAAACTTTCTTCTTTAATCGGTTCTTCCAGAGTATGAGCATCCAACACGTGGAGATAATCCCATCTAGAATCTATTTTTAATTCATTGATGAGGGCCTGGTAATTTTGATTTGTTCTAATGAGTTTTTCTATTTTAATTAATGACTGTGGGAAGATGAGCGCTTCGGTTCTTTCACTTTCACTTAGGAATTGGTTCCGTGAGGAAAGTGCCAGACCTTCAGCATTTCGTATAATAGGCATTATATGAATTTTGACTGGGAGATCGAGATCCAAAACCATTTTTTTAATAACTAAACATTGTTGGAAATCTTTTTGTCCAAAATAAGCATTGTGAGCTTTTGATAAATTAAAAAGTTTGTAGACAACTGTACTGACGCCATCAAAATGGGTAGGGCGGATCTTCCCTTCTATTTTAGTTGTGATTTCACCTACCGAGATGGTGCTAGAGAATCCTTTCGGATAGATTTCTTCAGGGCTTTTTGGGGCAAAAACCACAATATCTTTTTTAGCATCTATTAAAAGAGCGATAGAAGATATTTTTGAAAGATCATCATCAAGAGTTCTTGGATATTTGGCAAAGTCTTCTGTTGGCCCAAATTGAGTTGGGTTGACAAAAATAGTTATAATCGTCACATCATTATCATGCGCGGATCTTTCAACGAGTGATAAGTGTCCTTTGTGGAGATTGCCCATCGTAGGAACGAGTCCGATTGTTTTATCAACGATTACGTTTTGTCTGTAATGTTCGAAATCAAATTTTGTTGTGAAAACTTTAATCATATTTATTTTGTCGGGAAAAAGTATTGAATAATTTTTAAGGCAAGTTCTGATTTAGAAAGAACTCCTTCATGCAAGAATTGTTTTCCATCTTTCAAACGGTAGTAAGCCTGGTCGACATTGAATCCGGAAATTTCATGAGAGCCAGTAAGGCCATTGTTAACCTTGGTCGCGACCAATAGATCAACAGGCTTTGAGTTCATCTTTTTATTTAAGACTTCATCACTTGGATTTGTTTCAGCAGCAAATCCTACAATTTTTAAGTTAGGTAATTTTAATTCAATGACAGATTTTAAAATGTCTTTTGCTTTTTTTATAGGAAGAGATTCTTGTAGCGAGTCTTTTTTTATTTTTTCAGAAGCCACATTAAATTCAATGTCAGAGATGGCCGCAGAACTCACATAGACATCAACATGTTTTATACTTTTCATAACAGCTTCATGCATATCGGTGACAGTAGTCACTCTTTCCAATTTAAAATTTGGATGTTTTGTAAATAAGTTGAGAAGATTTGTGGATTGAGCACCAGCTATAACTGTTACCTTGTGGCCTAAGGCCAAAGCTTTTTCAGCAAAATAGTAACCCGTTATTCCTGACGAT
>JAYSPR010000318.1:0-18251 GCA_043721975.1 Bacteriovoracaceae bacterium | reverse complement strand
GTAAAATTTATTTCTTCTCAAGTTGGTGGTGAAGTGACGATAAAGAATGTTGTCATTGGTGATATAGGTGTTATGAATAAAATTCCTAATCTTTTTAATGCCCAACTAGTTATTCCAGCCAATAAACCTACTTATAATTTAAAAGAAAAAATTGAAAGTTATTTAAAAAGTGTTATTGCCAAAAATGCTGATGACGCTGCAAAAGCAGAAATAAAAGTTGTCATTGATACAGGTAAAGAAAAAGAATACTTAACTACAGATTTAGAATTTACAAATTATTTAGTTAAAGCGTTTGCTAGCGCTCCAAACGGAGTTATTGATTACGATCCTAAGTATGGTGTTGCTGGAACTAAAAACTCAAACAATTTATCATTTTTTGAACTTAAACCAAGCTCTCTTAAAGTTAACTCATATATTGGAAACTTTGGATTCATGGCCCGCGGTTTTGATGTTGAAAGAATGGAACAAGTTAAAGAGAGAATTTTTTCACTTTTAAATAAAACACATTTCATTAATAACTTTACTTCAAAGATTGCCATGGATATCGCTCCATGGATTGAACCTGAAGACTCGACTCTCTTACAAACAGTGATGACTATTCCTGAATTTTCTAAAAAGTTTTATCTCGCTGGAGGCTTAGAACCGTCAGCATTTAAATTGAAAATTCCTGGTTTAGAAGTTGTTGCTCTAGGCCCTTTTCAACAAATGGCCCATTCGGTAAATGAGAAATTAAAAATATCGACTCTCTATCCTACAGGTCAAAACATTCTGAGAATTATTCAGGCCCAGTAATACGATTTATTCATCTATAAACACTGAGGGCCAAGCTCTCAGTGTTTATAGACTTAGCATTTGTACTGAAAGAACCCCCAAAACAATAGCCCCCACTAAATTCATAATAGGCCCAAATTTAGCTGACAACTTTCTCGCTAGATAAAGACCTATAATCGTTGTGATAAAGGCCCAAAAACCAATAGAAATAATAAAAGGAAGAATTGGCTTTTTTGAAATTCCCAATCCTATTCCAACACCAAAAGCGTCTAAACTGGTCGCGAGTGAAACAATTAAAATTTTTGTGAAACTATGAAATTCAAGTTTCTCTTCGTTTATTTGAGGACGTACTAAATCACGAAAGCCCTCATAGGCCATATGAAGTGCCACGCCTGCGAGAAGAATAAAAGCAATCCAATGGTCAACGGCCGCAAATTGACTGATAATCTTTGCTCCAGCAATAGCTCCAATGAAAGCGACTAGTGCTTCTGCTCCACCTGATGAAACCGCAAACTTAAGTGCATCCAATCTTTGAAAAGGTCTATGTCCCATGGCCATGGCAGCAGAAAACGAGTCGGCACTTAAAACTAATCCGACAACTATCGTTTCTAAAAAAATATTCATTCTTTCTCCATCATTCTAATCACTTAATCTAACAGCTCCCAGCTATGCTGACAATTCTTTGTGGAAAACCTAAGCGATATCATATTTATTATGGGGCTACTCGCTAAAGAACTTATGAGTACAACTATCAAAATTATGCTGAGTGAAGTCTTCACAGTGAAGCCTGATTCGACAATAAAGAATGCTTATCTCACTATGAAGGAAAATGATATTCGTCATTTATCTGTCGTAGATGTGATTGTTGTCGAAAATTCTAAAGGAAAACTTTTAGGAATACTCACGAGTACAGATATGCTTGCATTACTAATTGAGTTATTGCGAGAAGATCCACAAGAAATAAGTAAATCTGCTCAGTGGACACGATGGACTTTAGGAAGCTATTTAGATCAAACCAAATCACTTTCCTAGAATTTGTATTTGTTTAAAATTTGATTGAGTGAATTAGCAAAGGATTGAATATCTTTTGCCCCATAGCTCGCAGGCCCACCGGTTATAGATCCTGAATCCCTTAAGTCTTTTAAGAAATTCCTCATAGAAAGAATTTCTCCGATGTTGTCTTCATTATAAATTTCCCCTCGTGGATTGATCACAAGGCCATTTTTTTCGACTATTTTAGCAGCTAAAGGAATATCAGCCGTAACCACCAAGTCCTTTTCTTTTACATGATCAATGATGTATTGGTCGGCAACGTCATCACCTCTGCCAACAATAACAAGTTTGACTAAGGGTGATTGAGGAATGCTTTGACTGGCGTTAGCCACTAAAGTAACTGCATGATTTAGTCTCGCAGAAGCCTTAAAAATAGTTTCTTTGACTAATTTAGGACAGGCATCCGCATCGATCCAAATCATTACCTGGTTAAGACTTTAGTAAAAACTTCGTTTGCTTCAGAATTTACGGCACGAATTTCAATCTTACGAGGCTCTACTTTAAAATGAAAATATCCAGGATTGGTCGTTTCAAAATCAACTTGGTTTCTAGGAGTCAAGCTTGAGCCCGATCCACCTGCACCTGAAACCACAAGATAGGTCTTGCAACCTGCTTGAGTACCTTGAATCAATTGTAAACTATGGTCGTGCCCAGATAAATAGAGATCGGCATTTGGGCAGACATATTTATCAAAAAATCTCTTCACATATTTTCCTGAAGCGAAATAAGGAGCTTTTACTTTATCATAATGGCCGGCATTTCCATGACCTCCATTTGATAAGTATGGATGGTGTCCTGTGACCATAAGCCAAAGATTTTTTTCGCGAGCAATTTTACTTGCAGCCAAAACCATTTCACCTTGAACACTTAGATCTTTTTTCCACATCATTCGAGTCGTGTCTAAATGGGCCACAACAACGTCTTTAAAAACTTTGATATAGAAACGCGCTGGCATAATGAATTGAGGATTTCTCTTGCTGTACTCTAATTCATAGTTGGCTTTTTTAAGTGAAAGTGAATATTTTCCGTAGTCGTGGTTGCCTAAAACAACGTAAAAAGGAAAATTTAAATTTTGATAGTAGTCTCTAAAAACCATATCCATTTTTGGATCATCTGCACTTTCCATACCGGCGTGATAAAGATTGTCCCCTAACATAAAAGCTGAATCGCATTCCATATCATTTGTTGAACAATATTTTTCAATTGAATTGGCGACTTCTCTTTGGGCCACTGTTTGTTTGCCCGTATCGCCAATCACGATAAAATTTTGCATTTCGCCTTCAAGTTTATAGCCGGGAGCTACTTCACCTGCGTGAGAGATGTTAAGAGTGATAAAGTTTAAAAACGTTAATGAGTAAATAATTGATTTTTTCATAAAACTATTAAGCCGAACTTATTTCATTTTGAATAGTAGAAATATATAATCAAACATGGAAAAAATAATTTACCGCTATGCAAATTTAGATGACCTTAACCAACTCATTGAACTAAGAGGATTGATGCAAAGTGAAGTGAATGATTTATCATCACTTCACATCGATCCTCTTTATCAAGAATCTGTTAAGAATTATTTTCTTACCAATCTTCCCAGTGAAAATTATATGAGCGCATTAGCAGTCACATCTAGTGGCCTCATTGTGGGAACTGCAGGTGTATGCTTTTATCAAAAACCTCCAAGTATCAGTGGAGGTTCTGGACTCGTTGGATATGTAACGAATGTTTATACTCGAGTTTCTTATAGGTGTAGAGGAGTTGGCGGCGAGTTAATGAAACTTTTAAATGAATTGGCTAAAATTAAAAATGCCGACAAACTTCATTTGGGAGCGACAAGTGATGGAATGAGTATTTATACGAAAGTAGGCTATAAAGAACCTCGTTTTATAAGCCTAGAGATGAAATTTTAATAATAACACTACCCTTAAATGACTATACCCTATATAAAAGCTTATGAAAAAGACTAAGATGCCAAACCAGGCCCTCACCAAGACAGATGAAGACGATATCGAGCTCACCCCCGACAACGTAAAGCCTGCCGGTATTAATTGGTACCCCGGCCACATGGCCCGTGCCATTCGTGAAATTAAAGAAAAACTCTCCACTGTTGATATTGTTTTTGAAATTCGCGATGCGAGAGCTCCCCTTGCTTCGGGAAACGCTGCCCTTGAATCAATGCTTCGTCAAAAAAGCCGACTTATTTTACTTAACAAAGTTAACTTGGCCCACACCAATTCTATTTTAAAATGGGAGAAGTGGTTTGAAGCTGAAGGGGTTCCATTTTTATTCATCGATTGTTTTGATAAAGGTGCCATGAAAAAAGTCATGACGAAGGCAAAAGCTATCGTGGCCCAAAAAAGAAAAGAATCAAATCCTGATACAGTTGTAACGAAAACTAAAATGCGTCTCATGATTATTGGTCTGCCTAATACGGGTAAATCAACCATCATTAATCAGCTCGCTGGTAGAAGTGCGACCAAAATTGCCGACAAACCAGGACAGACTCAAGTTCAACAACTCATCGTCATTGATAAGGAGCTCGATCTCATTGACACTCCAGGTGTCATGCCGGCCTCTGTCGCAAAAGAGGAACACGGGCTGTGGCTTTGTGCTCTCAATGCCATCCCAGATGATGTTGCTGGTGAAGAATTACCGGCGCGATATCTTCTAGAATATTTTAAAAACTTAGGTAATAAAGAATTCTTAGAGCGATATAAATTTACACCAGATGAAATCATGAATCTTGGGATAGATAATATGCTTATAAAAATTGCCACTCTTCGTGGTTGTGTCAAGCAACATGGTCTTCCCGACTATGAAAGAGTTTATAAACTGATTCTCAGCGACTTTAGAAAAGGAGAATTAGGCAAATGTTGTTTTGGAGAACCGCCAGTCAATGGAAAATAAAAAAAGTACTAAAGCTCTTAAGAAGCCACTGCTGAGAGGACATTTTCACCAGGCCTTTTTTTTTATTTCACTAGGTGCCAGCATTCTTTTACTTCTCAAATGTAAAACAGAACATGAATTCATACCAATCTTAGTTTACTCCATTGCTCTACTCATCATGTTCGGAGTCAGTGCCCTCTATCATCGAATTCATTGGGAACCAGGGCCACGCTATTTTATGAAACGCCTAGATCATGCTGGCATTTATATTATGATCGCTGGATCTTTTACCCCTATTACTTTGCTCATTATGAATTCAGAAGATGGCCCGAAACTTCTACTCCGTGTTTGGATTTTTGGTATTGTCGGAATTTTACAATCCATTTTCTTTGTCAATTTACCTAAAATGGCAAGCTCGCTCTTATATATTGTGATGGGTTTTCTCGTCTTACCTTATTTTAAAGACCTGTTTGTTATATTGGGAACCTTAAAGCTCTCACTTCTCATTGGTGGAGGACTCGCCTACACCCTTGGTGCTATCGTTTACGGACTTAAGAAGCCAGCTTTTATTCCCCACATTTTTGGTTATCACGAATTTTTTCATGTGATGGTTTGTGCTGGAGCGGTATTTCACTTCGCTCTCATTTATTTAGTTTTATAATTATGTTAAATTCTGTGTATGAAAGTAGATTCAAAACTCATTGATGCAGCTATTTCTTTTATTAACACTCGCTTTCCCTTTGAAGCTTGGGCCGGTGCTGCCGCCATGTACACTGAAGACGGTGAAATTCTCATTTCAACTTCTCCAGATAACGTCAACGCATCAGTTGAGCTTTGTCATGAGACTGGGGCCATTTGTGAAGCTCATAAACTTAATAAAAAAATTACGGCAACGGTTTGTGTGTCTCGAGATGAATATAGAAAGTTTCATATTTTAACTCCTTGTGGAGTCTGCCAAGAAAGACTCTTATTTTGGGGAGATAAGATTGAAGCGGCTGTGCCGGATGAAAATGATTCGTCTTTGTGGCAATCAAAAACGCTTAAAGAAATTCAACCTTACTATTGGCGAAAGCCATTCTTGAAGTAATTTATGAAAATAATCCCAACATTCCAAACAAAAAATTTAATTTTAAGAGCTGTATCAAACGAAGACTTTGACAGCTGGCAAACTCACTTTGCCGATTACGAAGTCATTCGTCACCTCTCATCTTTTGTCCCTTGGCCTTACCCCAAGGACGGAGTTAAAACTTTTTACGACTCCTCTATACTTCCGAGTCTCGGTCGTGACCGCTGGCTTTGGGGAATTTTCTTAAAAGAAAGTCCCCACGCGCTCATAGGCTGCGTGGATTTATGGCGAGATGGAAAACCTGAAAACAGAGGATTTTGGCTCGCTCGCAAGCACTGGGGCAAAGGATTTATGACAGAAGCGGTTCATCCCGTCATGACTTATGCCTTTAATGAATTAAATTTTGAAAAGCTCATTTTTTCAAATGCTCTAGGTAATATTGGATCGAGAAGAATTAAAGAAAAAACTGGGGCGACTTTACTTAGAGTTGAACCCGGTAGTTTTGTTGATCCTGCTTATACAACTCAAGAAGTTTGGGAACTACGTAAAGAAAACTGGAAGCTAGAATAATGAACGATTATGAAGATCATAAATTTAGCAATGAAGAATTTAGCAAGCTCTTGCCCTACAAAGCTTCTGAATTTATCAACTGTCAATTTGAGATGATTGATTTCAGTGAAATTAACTTAAGTCTTAGTAAGTTTATTGATTGCAAATTTTTAAAATGTAATTTGAGTAATACCAGTTTAAAAAATTCTACATTTCGTGACGTTGCTTTTTTAGAATGTAAATTAATGGGACTCAACTGGACAGAAACTCAAACTCTTTCTACTCCTCATTTTCGTGAATCAATTCTAGATTTTTCGGTCTTTCAATCATTGAAATTAAACGGAGCGACTTTTACAGAGTGTTCATTAAAAGAAGTTGATTTTTATGAAACTCAACTTCTAAAAGCAAACTTCTTTAAATCAAACTTAGCTGGGGCAAATTTTAGTAAGGCCAATCTTTCTCAGGCTGACCTTCGATCCGCTTATGATTATCAAATCGATATAAAAGAGACGATTATCAAAAAAGCTAAATTCAGCTTACCAGAAGCTTTAGACCTTCTTCGGAATCTCGATATTAGTATTGAATAATTAAAATTCTATAAAAGAATCTTCTGCATTAATTCGACCGTTTCAAGATTACTTTTCTTCTTGGCATCATCAAATTCTAATGCTTTTTGAGCCGAAGCCTTGGCTTCTACTTTAAGCTTCATGTCGTTTTGAATTTGTGCCAACAATGAATAATTATAAAATGAAAAAACATTGCCCAAAGAAGTTGCTTTAAGTGCCGTTTTTAGGGCCTCATCATATTTTTTTTCTTTATAATAAACTCTGGCAAGTTTTCTTGGATATAGATCAGACTCAGGATTTTTGTCCATGAGTTTTTGATACCAGGTCGTGACCAAGTCATTCATCTCGGCTTCTTTCATGTAATCAATGGCAAGTAAGACTTCTCCAGTTCTAAATGCTTCTAATTTCTTTGATGAAAGATGATCTTGCAACTTTTTAAGGCTTTCTTTTTCTAATTTTTCATTCTTCATTATTCCGTAAGTTTCTGTAAGCTTTAAAAGTAGCTCATCTCGTTCGAAATCATTATATAGACCTTGTGCTGTTTCTTTAAATAGTTTGGTACTAAATTTTGAATCTGAGAGAGCTTTTGTTAGGAGAGTAACATTTTTATTTAAAAGATTAAGTGCAACTTCTTTTTCGCTGTCTTTGCCTGTGTCTAATAAAATCTTAGCGTATTCAATTCTCCACGAAAGTGAATCTAGTGTGTCTTCATATTTTACGATTCCATTTTTATAGAGACCCATTAAGTCTTTTGATTTTTCTGACTCGGCTACATTGATTTCAGAGGCCCTATAAAAAAGATTTTCTTCACCAAATGCCTTGAACCACGTCAAAGCAGTTTTCATATCTGACATGTTAAAAGCTCTAAGAGCTAATTCTTTCATGGCTTTTTTGTCGCCTTGATTAGCGGAGACAACTAACTCAGTTTGAGTCTTAATATTTATTAAATTCTGACTAACATTTTTTAGTTCACTTACTAAGACCTTGGTCTCTCTGAAATCTACAAGTCTCGCATACTCCACTCCAGCGCTATCCATGACAATGAGTGTGGGCATGACATTAACATCATATTTTTGAGCTATAGGTCTGCTCGAATCCTGGTCCATGTCGATTGAAACTTTAACAAAGTTCTTTGTATTTTTGATAAAAAAATTCTCTCCAAAAACTTCGGTTTCAAATCGCAAACAAGCAGGGCACCAAACAGCATTAAAATCTACCAAGAGCAGTTTATTTTCTTTTTTGGCAATCTCTTGAGCTGCTTTTAAATTATCCAATATAAAGTGATGCTTATTATATTTTACTTCAGAGGGACTACTTTCTGTTTGAGCTTCTTTTTCATTTAATAAAGATTCATTCACCGTTAACTTACTAAGCTCTGTACCTTTAACCTGAAAATCTTCTTTATGCTGCTCACAAATAGTATTTTTGTCATCACAAACAAAATAATCTAAATGGATTTTTTGGTTTTGAGTAAACTTTCCTTCTACTAGTTCAAAGACAAACTCATCACTCATTTTCTTTTTTGGCTTAATAGCTTTGGTAAATAATGAAATGATCATTTTAGCTGGTGCTTTTTCATTTAAGTGAAAATTCTTATTAACCGCTATAATAATTTTATTGCTATCTAATTTTAAATTTACTTGGTCATCAGTGATTCTTCCTTCAGAAACTGAAGTTAAACTTAATAGAATAATGCATAATAATTGTTTCATATAAATACCTTTGATTTGTGTTTAAATTTTTACTGTGGCTGCTTTTCCGAGTCTATCTAAAATTGCTTCCCAGTGTTCTCCCTGGTGATGAGATTTCCTTTGGAAATAAATAATATCTTCCGATCCTTCAGAAACAATTCTAAGTTGGGAGTACAACTGCCGAGCTGCCTCTTCAGGCTTATCTGACAAAGTAAGCTCTCGCCAAGACTCAATTTTGGAAGGCTTAATAACATTTACACTTTCAACGACTGCTGGAATTAATTTTAGTAATTTTACGACTTCAGGAATTGAGCTTTCAATCTTACTTCCTTCATCTAAAAAAATAAGTGGTTTCTTAGGCATATAGTGATGCTTCATTTGCCCTGGTGCTGCTACAGGCACACTCAACTCTCCATTTTTAACTTTAAGACGATTTTTTTCCAAGACTTTTATTATGTCAGACAAAACTATGTGGCCTGCTCGTAAAATAGCGAGACTCACTTCAGAATCATGACCCAACTGATCTACATATAAAACGGTGGACTCTACTCCCACATCACAAGGGCCACCATCGAGAACAAAAATATTTTCACTTTTAAATTCTTCTCTCACATGCTCTGCACTCGTTGGACTCGTTTTTCCAAATTTATTGGCACTAGGTGCGGCCAAAGGTTTTCCAAATTGTTTGATAAGATTTAAAGCGAGATCATGCCTAGGCATACGAAGGCCAACTGTAGTGAGTCCTGAAGTAATGAGGTCACTGACAAGAGTATTTTTTTCAACAACTAATGTAAGAGGCCCCGGCCAAAAAGCATCTGCTAAAACCTCTTGGGCCTTAGACCAACGAAGAGCTAGTGATTGACCTTGCTCAATACTCGCGACGTGAACAATAAGTGGATCAAAAAAAGGACGTTCTTTAGTGCTAAAAATTTTTTTTAAGGCGACTTCGGAATAAATAGAGCCAGCAAGACCATAAACGGTTTCAGTTGGTATTCCTACAACGTCGTTGGCGTTTAAAAGTGATACGGCATGATCTAAATCTTTGGCACTCATAATAATTTTTTTTTAACACTATTAAGGTGTTTAGAAAAGGATTTCATCACAATAAGGTGCACGATCGCCTGGGTGTATCTATAAGCCAACCAAGGAAGAGCCGGTCTAAAATCATGAATTCCGGCTATTATAAATTTTTTATGAAGTACTTCTCGAAATTCAAGGCGGGCCCTGGTTTGTTTAGCAGCTAAAAGTCCGCCCTTGATATATAAAAGTTGACGGTCAGGGGAACTTCGATCAACGGACTTTTTCAATAAAAGTAACGCAAATTTTGGACTTAAAAAATAAAAATTACAAAGGCTACCAGTAATTTTTATTTTAACAATGAAAGAAAAAAATCGAGGAAGCCATTTAAAATACTCTTGAGCGACCCACTCTGCATTATGACCTTCTGGTAAAGGCAACCTTTGAACCGAACGAACATGCTTAGGAGCATTTAATACAACCGGAGTTAAAAAGGCGTAAACTCTTCCTTCGGCCTTTGAAACTAAACGGGTAAGTGAATCTTTTATAGGTGTGGCCATTAATTCAGGAAAAGGAAAACGAGCTTCTTCTCTCACATTCATTGAGTGAATCAGACTTTGAACGAGCGGATAGACTAAGGCCCTGGGTGCACCGGTGACGAGGCTTACCCAAAAACGAGAAAATCCAGGAGAAAAAACATTGAGATTAATGAAATATGTTTTTTTGTGCATGAGTTCGGAAGTAAGTTTTAAAATATCTTTATAATTATATTTTTCTTCTCCCCCCACATCCCATGTATGTCCTCTCACACTTTCATCTGTTAGGCATTTTTCTAGAACTGAAATAAGATCATTGAGATCGATGGTCTGAGTTTTATTTTCAGTCCAACGGGGACAAAGCATCACCGGAAGTCTTTGAACAAGTCGTCTCATCATAACAAATGACGATCCTCCCTCGCCCAAAACCATACCGGCACGAAGCACGGTAAGCTGTGTTGCCGCTCCTTGAAAGCATTCTTCAACTTCTAATCTACTTTTTAAATGCCAAGAAAGATGGCTTTGATCGAGAGGTAGTAGACCTCCGAGATAAACAATATGAGAAACCTTATTGATTTTTGCCGCTCGAGCAAAATTATCAGCTAGAATAAGATCGAGATCATAAAAAGTTCCTTGTACGAGTGAAGCAGAAGGAAGCATGGAGTGAACTAGGTAGACAACTTGATCACACCCGCGCATCGCCTGAGCAATGTCCTTTAAGGAAAATAAATCAGCTTGTCTCCACTCCAAACGAGGATGCTCAAAATTTATCTTTTGACGTGAGAGGGCCACAATGCTTAAACTGAAATCTAGCTCCAATCTTTTTAAGAGTGCTTGACCTATAAAACCTGAGGCTCCAGCAATGAGTATACGAGACATGTTATCATCCTCTTTTGTTCCACCTTACTTCAAGGAGATTTTTAATCATCTTCCTCATGCTCTCTTAGATCTTATCTCTTGGAAAGAGATGTTTTTTGAGGTCACACAATTATCTAATCGACGACTAAATGCCGAGAGCTCCCTCGCTATTCAAAAGAAGATTTCACCACTTCTCCCGGTTGATATAATTATCAAAAGTCCACTTTCCATAATAAAACTAAATGAAGATGACGGAAAAAAAATTCTTAAACTTTATTTCTTTCTCATTATGAAATCTGACCAAACTTTTTTAGACTTAAGACCTAAGCATTTTATGAGCGAGAAATCAGAGACAGTATCCAACCTTTTATGGGACCCTGGAAACCTCTGGGCTGAATTTGATCCCTCATTTTTATTTGGCTTGAGAGATATTTATACTGGTTATTATCGCCATAATGATGACCTTTTTAGCCAAGGGCTTGAGGCCTGTGGACTCATAAAAGCAAACTGGGATAATGCTCAAAAAAAAGAAGTGGAGGCTGTTTTTCTCAAGCATTTTTCTAACGGACGAACTGATGAAATAAGTTTTGATTTAAACGTCTTTAAAAACTCATTTGCAGAAATTTTTAAAACACTCGTTAAAAATAAAATAACTCTCGATAAAAATTTTCTCTATCTAGGCATCATGCTTATTAGTCTCTATATCACAATGAATGAAATTGGCGGAAAATACAAAATTTCTGAAATTGTACTTAATGATTTATAGGCAAAAAAAACCCGCTTCTTCATAAAGCGGGCTTTTTCATTTACAAGTTTCTTATAAAAAACTAGTCTCTGTCTTCTTTTTCGTTAGCTTTGAAAAGTTCATAAAGTGCGTCACCTAATTTCTGACCAGCAACAATGTCACTTGGGTAGTGTACGCCACCAAGAAGTCTGTTAGCAGAAACTTCAGCAGCTCTCTTGAAGAAAGCAGCTTTTTTCGCTGGGAAATATTCAGATAAAACGTTTGCATAGTATCTTGCAATTGTAGCGTGTCCTGAAGGGAAAGATGTTGAACTTTCTAAGTCAATACATGGCTTCACTTCTGGGTGAGAGTCGTATGGTCTTGGACGATTGTACATTTTCTTAGCTAGGTAAATGTTAAGTCCTGCTTGAGCATAATTCTTAAAAGTAGCACTCTCAACTTGAGAAGCTTCTTTTGCTGTTAAAGGACCGTTGTTTTCAACAAAGAGAGTTTTAAGGTTAGCTGAACTTTGAGATAGAGCATAATCACACTGCTCAACTGTTCTTAAATCCTGAAGAGCAACAAGTGCCTTAACTTCAGCTTTTTCTTCTGCTGAATCAGCCAATGGAGCTTCTCCAATAGCTGTCTTTACTGCAGCTGGAGTCATAATACTGATTGAGAATTTTTCATCTTTTGCGAAAGCAAAATTTGTCGTTGTAACGAGTGCAACTGAGAGAATTAATGTTTTGAAAATCGTTTGCATGGGTTCCTCCATAAATTTTTATGAATCATATTGAGAGCGTTTTAACTTGTCACTTTTTTCACAAAAATAATTGATAAACATCGTCTTACATTTGTGCGATAGTAATTTAACAATTTGAAATAATAGCGACATTGTCGCCATGCGCATCTTTTTACCAAGACCCAATATTATTCATTTCACTCCAAGGCAATTGTACTGGAAGGGCTTTTCCCTTCTGCAAAAGTTCTACAGACTGGTTATCCGGAGACTTTATAAAGGCCATATATCCATCTCTCGGAGGTCGATTTATAACAACACCTGACGCCATTAATCGTGCGCAGCTTTCATAAATATTTTCTACTTCAAAGGCAAGATGCCCGAAGTTTCTGCCTACTGAGTATTCCGGCTCTGATTCAAGCTCAGTGCCCCAATTATAAGTTAATTCAATTTCTGGACCTTCGGGCTCGGCTCTTAAAAAAACTAAAGTGAATTTTCCATTAGGGTAATCAGTTCTTTTAACTTCAACTAGACCCAGCTGACTGACAAAAAAATTCAAAGACCTATCTAAATCTTTTACTCGAAGCATAGTATGGAGAAATTTCATGTGACCTCCTAAAATAATCCTTTTAACTTGAGGTTGCTATCCTAGCACTCGGCCCCTTATAATAAATTAAAAAAACGACTGGAGTTTTAGATGTATAGCTATTTATTAAGTTCGCTTATTGTACTTTTTTCTTTTAACTTAGAAGCTAAAACACTCATTAATTGCTCAGAAGCTTCGCCGAGCTCATTTAATCCACAGATTGTGACTGATGCCCCTTCTTTTAATGCATCGGCCATTACTCTTTATAATCGCCTTTTGCGTTTTCAGTTGGGGACAACGAAAATCATTCCAGGGCTTGCTGAGAGCTATAAAATTTCATCAGACGGCAAAGTTTATACTTTTAAGTTAAGAAAAGGTGTTAAATTTCATACGACAAGTTATTTTAAACCGACTCGTGATTTAAATGCAGAGGATGTTTTATTTTCTTTTAATAGAATGAGATTAAAAGAACATCCCTATCATTTAGTTGGTGGAGGTATTTATACATTTTACGAAAATAACTTAAAAGACAATGTTGCAGATATTAAAGCCTTAGATCCACTAACAGTTGAAATTACACTTAAAGAAACTCTGGCGCCATTTCTAGCCTATGCAACGGGCCACTTCATGAGCATTTTCTCTAAAGAATATGCTGATCAATTAGAAGCAAGCGGAAAAAAACAAGATATAGATAATTTGCCCGTGGGTACTGGGCCATTTAAATTTGTGAGCTATACAAAAGACAGCATTATTAGATTTGCTGCTCATGAAAATTACTGGGATAAAAAAAGCTATAAAGGAAAAGAAAGCAATCGCATTGATAAATTACTTTTTGCTATTACTCCAGATCAATCAGTTCGTTATCAAAAACTTAAAGCTGGTGAATGTCAATTTGTCACACTTCCTTCAATAAATGACCTTGATGATATGAGAGCAAATAAAAATGTCAAAGTTTTAGAACAAGAAGGACTCAATGTTGGGTACTTGGGTATGAACGTTACTAAAAAACCGTTTGATAACGTTTTGGTTAGACAGGCAATTAATCATGCCCTTAATCGCAAGCTTTATCTCGATGCCATCTATCATGGCACAGGAATAATTGCGACCAATCCCGTGCCGCCTAGTCTTTTTTCCTATGACAAAACTCTCCCTGATTACGAATTCAATGTAAAAAAAGCTAAAGATTTACTTAAAAAAGCAGGAGTTGAATCAGGATTTGAAACCGAACTTATGACTTTACCTGTTTCAAGGCCCTACAATCCAGACGGAAAAAAAATGGGTGAACTGATGCAAGCAGATTTGGCGGTCGTGGGAATCAAAGTGAAATTAGTAAACTTTGATTGGCAAACTTTTTTAAAGAAGGCCCGCAGTGGGGACACTCAAATGTTACAGTTTGGTTGGACTGGAAATAATGATCCTGACACATTTTTAAATGATCTTCTTGGGTGTGCAAGTGTTGAAACTGGTAACAATGCCGCTCGCTGGTGCAACGCTAAATTTAATGATCTTATCTTAGCGGCAAGAAAAACTATTGATCAAAAAAAGAGAACTGAGCTCTATAAAAAAGCTCAGCGAATTTTTAAATCAGAGGCTCCATGGGCAACTATCGCTCACGCGAAAGTCTTTCGTGTCATGGATAATAAAGTGAAGAACTTTAAAATTGATCCATTTGGATTTGATTACTTCGATCAAGTCGAGCTCGAATAATCCGTATAACCGATTTCGCCTTCTGCGTATAAAGTATTGAAGTTAACTTCATTGAGCGGAAGATTTTCAGTAAAGCGTTTTGGCAAATCTGGATTAGCAATAAAAGCGAGTCCAAAAGAAACGGCATCTGCTATTCCTTTTTGTAATAGGGCCTCTGCACTAGCTTTAGTAAATTTTTCATTGGCAATTAAGACTCCACCGAAAGCTTCTTTAATAAAAGGATTGAGACTATCAACACCTTCATATTCTCTAGTGAAAATGAAAGCGATTTTTCTTTTTTTTAGTTCGAGCCCTACATGAATAAAAGTTTCTTTAGGATTAGCATCCTTTATATCGTGAGAATCACCACGAGGCGCTAAGTGCATACCAACTCGGTCTGCTCCCCAAACAGAACTAACTGCATCAGTAACCTCCAGAAGAAATCTTGCACGATTTTCTAAGCTTCCGCCATACTGATCATTTCTTTGGTTAGTTGAACTTTGTAAAAATTGATCGATTAAATATCCGTTGGCGCCATGAATTTCGACTCCATCAAAACCTGCAGCTTTTGCATTTAAAGCACCTTGGCGATAATTCTCGACAATATCTTTAATCTCGTGAGTTTCAAGGGCCCGTGGTGTGACAAACTCCTTTTGTGGGCGAACTAAACTGATAAAGCCTTTAGGCTTAATCGCACTGGGTGCCACTGGTGTTTGCCCATCTAAAAAAGATGGATCTGAAATTCTTCCTACGTGCCAGAGCTGCATAAAAATTAATCCACCTTGATCATGAACGGCCTTAGTAATTTTTTTCCATCCTAAAACTTGTTCTTCTGACCATATGCCTGGAGTGTTGGCGTAACCAACTCCCATTGGTGTAACCGAAGTGGCCTCAGTTAAAATGAGACCAGCAGAAGCTCTTTGACTATAGTAATTGGCCATTGAATCATTGGGAATTCTTGAAGCACCTGCACGAGCTCTCGTAAGTGGCGCCATTATAATTCTATTTTTTAAAGTAAGAGATCCAAGTTGTAGTGGTTGAAATAGTTTCATTTTATATCCTTATATTTATCCGCAAATCGCACGTGGTTTCGGTTCATTGGAAATGGGAACAGTGCCCTCAAATATTTCTTGGTCATTTGTTTCTATGAAGTATTTTATTGTTCCTTCATTTTTATCATTTCGTATAATGGTAAGTTCACTTTTCTTAATCGTTTTACATCCTTGAGGCATAGGACAAAAACTTTGATTAAACTCTTTCTCCTGTTCACTTTTAAAAATAAATTTTGAAGACAATAATTTATCGTTATAGTCTCCCCACCAACTGAGAGAAAAAGAAGGCCCCGTTTTTTCCTGGCTTGATAACCAAATCATTGTAGCTGGTCCATCATGAGGAGCACAAGACGGAAACACGGAAGCTTTTACAAATTTTACTTTCACTTTCATTGCTTCTTTTGAATAACCTTTTTTGCAAACCTTATCACCACAATGAAAAGGAATATCCTCTGGCTTACAGGTACTCATATATGAATAAGTTTTTGCACAGGCAGTAGATGCTTTTTTTCTTAAACTTAAATAGTCACTATCCATCAAATGTGAAGCCTTTTTATTCCAAATATTCGGTCGTGAACAAGTCATAGGATGTTCAAGAAATACCTGGCAATCACGATCAACTTGACAGTCATTAGGCATCTTATCTTGAAGCGATTCAAGACCTCTTGTTATTGTGGAGCAATCATCTGGCGAAGCAAATAATGCATCGATAATTGGCTCTAAAAATCTATGGTCTTGAGCCCCTTGGGCAGCTAATTCAAAACATCCATCGACATTTTTTGTTGTGTAGAGAAAAGAAGTTCCTTGTTCTAGATTTAAATTTCCATCGTTGTATAAAAAAGCACGGTAACTTGGGGCTCCTTTATGATGAAATTTATAATTATTGAGGGCAACACTAATAACTTTTCCTTGGAGGGACTTGTCACCTTTATAAACTTTGTGAACCCACCAACGTTTAAATTCATTGTCACATTTAGTAAGAGGCTCTGCGACTGAAGGCCACCCTGAAAAAATAAAATTGCTTTGTTCTATCATTTGCGAGCGAGAAATTTGTTCAAAAACGGGACGGCTTGCAAATAATTCACTTGAAAAAAAAACAGTGAATAAAAAAAATATTTTCATCATTTAAAAAACTCCCACATCATATCATTTGCCGAAATAGCCTGCGAGGGTGGTTCATCCCCTTTTTCTTTTTGGCCACCTGGCCACGAATGCATCCCCGTTTCAGTCACACATAATTTTACTTTTACATGATCCTTACAGCCTGTGTACTCATCACAATATGCTCCTTTAATCGTGAATACTCGCTTGGGAGTCGCTTCACATTGATTAATCTTTACCCATTTGGCAATCGTAAGAGGTACTGAAACAAAGTCTGTCACTTGGGATTTATTTTTTTCAAAACCAGCTCCACCAGTAAAGATGACCCTGTCGTCATTTTGCGCATGAATATGGAGTATTGAAATAGGCTTAACAGGATTACAGACTTCAGTATTATCTGTTCCTGCTACTGCTGTTATCCCACTAAAGACATCTGACATTTCACAAGCAAGGCGATAAGAAAATAATCCACCATTAGACATACCAGTTGCATAGATTTTTTTTGGATCGATATTATATTCTGATTTTATTTTTTCGAGCATCATTTTTACAAAAGCAACATCATCAGACTTAGAGTCACGTGCATCTCCACAGCATTTCCCTGCATTCCATGTAGCAAACTTCCCTGTTGGGAGTTTACTATGGCCATTGGGAAAAACTACAATGTGCCCATTTTCATCTGACTTAGATATTTGTTTATATAAGGTCTCTGTCGCCATGTGCTCCATGAAACCACCACCTCCATGGAAAGCAAATAAAAGTGGTGTCGGTTTTTTACTGTCGTATTTAGCTGGGAGGTGTAAGAGATATTTGCGGTCTATTCCATTAACTTTAAGTGAAAAAGCTAATTCTGATGACCTAAATTTTTCATCCATTTTTTGATCGAGCTTTATGGCAATTCGCTCTTTCATTTTTTCGCGAAACGATTTTTCACCAGAACTGCATGATGTGCAAAAGAAAATGAAAGGCAATAAAAGAAAAATTCCCTTATTCATAAATCAAACTCCATTTCAATTATTAAATCACTTTTTAGATAAATAAAAGCCTATCATTAAGATAGGCTTTATTTATTATTTTGAATGAACTTTCAAATCTCGTGTATTTCCATCATCGATATCGAAATCGATTTTGAAATAATCATTTTTAGGATCTTTCACAAAATCCATTGTATAAAAATTAATGGTATTTGTGCTTTCTTCATAAAACCAAATTCCACCTTTATCTTTTGGACCTGGTGGCAATGGCTTGTCTTGGTAGTAAACTTTAATTGTGTCCACCACAGGTCGTTGCTTCAATAGCAAACTTGGTAGTCCAACAAGCGAAGCAATGTCTTTTCCAATTTTTGCGAGATCTGTTCCGAAATCATCAATGCAAGC
>JAYSPR010000317.1:0-5823 GCA_043721975.1 Bacteriovoracaceae bacterium | reverse complement strand
TGGGCCTTTAGTCGTGGTGAAAAAGAAATAGCACTTTTATTAATTAAAGGTCTCTCGATGAAAGAAATTGCAGACATTAGAGGCTCTAATGAAAACACTGTCAGGCAACAGGCCAGTCAGATTTATAAAAAAAGCCAGCTTGGTGGAAGAATGGAATTAAGTGCATTTTTCTTAGATGATTTATTAGCTCAGTCTAAATTGCCCCTATAATAACCAAAGGTTTGACCATGAAAATTACACTCATTTGTTTCTTACTTGTTTTTTCAATGAAAGGATATTGTGATTGGAAATTTGAAACAATTGAAGGTGTTCAAGTTCATTATTATGTACCAAAGACTCTTTTTAAAACAAAGACAAGTTCTCTCATGGTGAATCTTCACGGTTGCTCACAAAAAGCAGAAGACCTAAAAAAAGATGGAAATTGGGAAAGCACAGCTGATGATTTTAATATGATTGTGGCCCTGCCTAAAGTCCCCAGCGGAGGAGTTATCTCTGGGTGTTGGGATTATTATGGTGGAGATCATACCTATACTAACCGCCACAACGGTCCACTTTTAAAATTAGTGAAGGCCATGATGGCAAGAATTGATTTAGGAATTGATCCGGGACAGATTTATCTTTCAGGCCTTTCATCAGGTGGGGGAGAGACGATGGTTTTAGGATGTATGGCCCCTGAGATATTCTCAGGTCTAGGAGTTAATGCCGGCCCTTCAACTGGGACATTATCTTCTGAAATCTCGATGCCTAAAACAACTTACCAAACTATGCTCGATACTTGTAAAAAATTAGGGGCTGGTAAAGAAGATCATTTTAAAACGCAATTAACATCTATCATTTACGGTAATAATGATTTTATCGTGAGTACGAAATTTGATGTTTTTAATGCTGATATTATGCGAACAATATACAGTGCTAGCAATCAAAGTACTTTTGATACAACTAAATTAGATGGGGCCAATAAAGAAGGCACAGGAACAATGTGGTCTGATAGCGTGGGACCAAGAGTTTCGCTTATTATGAACAAAAACTTAGGTCACAATTGGCCGGCGGGACAAGGTGGCAACAGTGGAAACTTTATTAATAAAAAAAGTCTCAATTACCCACAGTACCTAGCTCAGTTTTTTTATGCTAATAACCGCCGCTCGAAAAGTGTTAAGATGCCTGAAGTTTTACTAGACCCAGTCGTGGCCATTGGATCTAAATTTTTAGTGGCCGGATCATTAACGATTCCAAAAGAATTAGTAAAATCGATGCAAGTTGTTGTTCAAGATAAAGAAAAAGGTTTGGTTGTCGATAGATTTCAAGTTGCAGTGGGGAGAGATTTACGCTTTAGTGCTTTTTCTCGGGATCTTAAGGATGGAGAGTATGTTTTTAATTTTGAAATAAAAAATACTTTTGGTATCAGCCGAATCTTTAAAAGAAACTCATGGCTTGGAGAAGTCAGTGGTGTGAATTATCCACAACTCGTCAACACTCAATACCAAGTTGTTAATTCTTGTTTAAGTCTTCACGGAATAGCGGTTAATAATGGCCCAGAGAAAATTGTTGATGTCACAATTAACGTTGATGGAAAAAATTATCAAACAGTTGTTGAAAACACTGGATGGAAATTTGAGCTCTGTGGCCTAGCGGATGGAAATCATAGCCTAGAAGTTGTCGCAACAAATGAATTAGGATTATTAAGTAACAAGTTTGAATCTCAATTTAGCTCCAGTACTCTTAGTGCTTGGGCCACATTGCAAGAGCATATGGAAGCAGGTCGATTAAGATGGGAAGATTTTGGAACCTATTACTTAAAATATGGAAATCAGAAATTTAAAATCTTTCAAGGTAATGATCATGTTTGGCGTGACAGTGTGAGTGATAAGCTTTTATGGTAGAGAGGAGTTGGACTGATCTTTTTTCAAGCTCTTCTTTTATTTACTTAAAAAAAGATAGTGCTTTAACAAGTGGTCAGTCCAATTTAAAAGAAAAAATAATTATTCCCTCAGAAGTTCATAACTTTCATCCACAAAGGCGTGAGGAATTTATTCTTGGAAGGCTGTGTTCAAGTCTCGCTTTTAAGGATTATTTTAAACAAGACTTATTCGATCTTCCCGTGAGTCCTGATCGCTCTCCACTTTGGCCGAGAGGTGTGCTTGGAAGCATTACTCACAGTAAAAACTTCGTAGGAGCGGCTGTCAGCGAATCGACTCGCCTCCATGGCATTGGAATAGATTTTGAGGAAATTGGCAGAACCAAGATAGAGCTTTCTTCTCATATTAGAGGTCTCGAAGATGTTAAATCTCACAAAGATTTTACGACAGAGGAATTGCTGACTCTTATTTTTTCCTTCAAGGAATCACTTTATAAAGCGCTTTACCCTCAGGTTAAAATTTTTTTCGGCTTTCATGATGCAGCAGTTTGTGAAATTGATTCGATTCAAGGTGAATTTAAAATAAAACTCTTAAAAGACCTTAGTCAAGATTTTAAAGTTGGTCATTGTGATCTCTTCACTGGAAAATTCTCTATTTGTCATGGTCATTGTCTTAGTGTTTTAGAAATAACAAAATAAAAATTATGCTTCAATCATTTAAACAGTTCTTTTTCTTTCAAATTTCTCCTTTAGTAAAAAAAGGACGTGAGAAAATTCTCACTTTCGAAGACCTGTTAGACGTTCCTCCTGAAGTTGTCATAGATAGGAAAGCATCAGAATTACCGATTAAACTAGAAACTGAGAAAGGTTTTTTGAGTCATATTTTAGGAGAACAAAAAAGTTTTCTAAAAAGGGCCTGGTCGTTTTATTTTATCGGAACGTTGGCCAGTTTATCGAGTCCATTTTTCGTCAATCAGTTTATTACGAGGCTAACTTTATTATCTGAAGGAAAAGTCGAGGCGATAAGTGTGCTTCCTGTCGCCATTGGGCTAGGGTGTATCGGCATTTTCATGGGTATAGGTTATCAGCATAATTTTTATGGAACTCTGCGGGCCCACGTCCGAATCACAAATAGAATTAACCGACTACTTTTTGAAAAATCTTTAAAGCTTTCTCAGGAAGCCAGACAAGTTGTGAGTGTTGGAGATGTTGTCAACCATATGAGTTCAGATACTGATGCAATTGCAGATCTCCCAATGCTCTTAGGTGATCTTGGTTGGTCAACTTTACTTTTGACTGGCTCTCTTGCCATGTTTTTTTATTATCTAGGATTGACTGGTTTCATCGCAGTGTGCATTTTGGCCATTCTCACCCCAGTCACTCATAAAATGGCAAAAAATTTTTTACACCTTGAAGACTTGATGATGAAAAAAAGAGACCACAGAGTGACCTTAATGGGACAAATTTTACAGTCTATGCGTCTTGTAAAATACTTTGTTTGGGAAGAAGAAATCGTCAAGCAAGTCGGATTCGTCAGGCATGAAGAAATTAATGCCAGAAGAAGTTTAGCTAGAACTGAAATGCTTTCAGGTCTAAGTTTTGTTGCTATATCAACCCTCGTTCTTTTTATTTCACTATGGATTCATCTACTGCGAGGTGAAGTTTTAACTCCGGCATTGGTGCTGACTTGTGTTTCACTTTTTGGTTTACTCCAAGAGCCGATCGCCCATTTGCCAGGAGTGCTTTCTAGACTTACGAATGCATGGGTTTCAGCTGGACGAATTTGCAAATTTCTAAGATCTAAAGAAGTGAACACCCGGTCTGAAGCCGAAGCCGAGACTGCTAAAATCGAAAGTGGTTTTGATATTATTTTTGATAGAGTTTATTACAATGCTCCCAATTCATCTTTTTCAATAAAAGATTGTTCTTTTAAAATTACAAAAGGATCAAGCCTTGCGATTGTTGGAGAGGTCGGTTCTGGTAAAACAACTATTTTGCAATTAATTTTAAATGAATTTAAAGAAAGCTCAGGATCGAAAATCGTAGCCTCACAACACTTTGGTTATGTCAGTCAAGAAAGCTATATTATGAACGGCAGTATTCTTGAAAATATTAAAATGGGCTTAGACTTAAATTCAGATTTACAAAAAGTACGAATAGAAGAGGCCCTTTACCAAGCTTCATTTCAAGAAGATATCAAACAGCTTCCTGGCGGCATTGAAACAGAAATTGGGGAGAGAGGTGTTAATTTAAGTGGGGGACAAAAGCAAAGACTTTGCCTCGCTAGATGTGCCTATCACGATCCGGATATTTTATTATTAGATGATCCTTTATCTGCAGTGGATGTTCATACAGAAGAAATTTTAAACGAACGTCTTGTATTTGGGGCCTGGAGTCATAAAACACGAGTCGTAGCGACCCATCGACTAGAAAATCTAGCAAAGTTTGATCAAGTGCTTTTTATTAAAAATGGAGAGGTGCTCTCTTGTCATCCATTTCATTATTTACTTGAGAATGTGCCAGAGTTCAAAATATTTTATTCACATCACAAATCGCTCACGAATGAAAATCCATCAATTGATAAACTTACCGAGATAAGCCACAGTTCCAATGAAAGTCAAACGAAGCTAATAACTGAGGAAGACCGAGAATCAGGAGCAGTAAAAAGTTCGCTTTACATCGACTACGTTAAGGCCCTCGGCGGTGGTGGAAAATTTAAAAAAATAATTATGATGACTCTTATTGTAGGAGTCTTTGCCATAACTTGCTTTCCACTGGTTAATCAGTGGTGGTTGAGTTGGTTTACTTCTCATACAGGATCAATGACTCCGATGAGAGGAGTTTTAATTTATGGAGTTATCGCTTTAGTGAGTCTATCCATTCAAATGGCCAATCAATTATTTTGGCTTAAAAGGGGAATAGCTGCTGGTGTGTTACTGCATGACCAAATGTTGAGATCAGTACTCAATGCACCTGTTCGTTTTTTTGATACTACCCCAGTCGGGCGATTACTCCAGCGATTTTCAAGAGATCTTGAAGCAGTCGATATTCAATTGCAATGGAATTTTGAAGCGGCCCTGCAGTCACTTTTTCAAGTGATTATTTCTCTGACACTTATTATTTTTTCAGTGCCAATTATTTTAGTTGTCGTCATTCCTGTGGGCTGTCTTTATTGGCAACTCCAAATTGCTTATAGGCGTTCAGCGAGAGAAGTGAAGCGATTGGATTCAATTTCCAGATCGCCTCGCTATGCTCACTTTAAAGAAACGCTTGGTGGATTACCTGTGATCCGGGCCTTTAATAAAGCCGCTTGGTTTAGAGAGCAGTTTCTTGTGAGATTAGAAAGAAGTCAAAAAGCATTTGTGAATAGTTTTCTTTTGAATCGTTGGTTCTCAATTAGAATTCCAATTATAGGTGGAGTTATTTCAGGCTCAACGGCCATTTGCCTGATTTATTCTGTGAGTTCAGGTCGTTTGAGTGCTTCGAGTGCTGGACTGGTCAGTTTATACTCAATGTCTTTTTGGGGTGCGCTCAATTGGGGGATTCGTATTCTTTCTGATTTAGAATCAAAGATGACTTCCATTGAAAGAATAAAGTTTATGACGATGCTTGAAGGTGAAAAATCTATTAGTGCAGAAACTGAAGCAGCGCTCATTGCTGATCCCGGCAGTTGGCCTAGGCACGGGCACATTGTTTTTGAAGATGTTTACGCCAGATACGATAGTGAATTGCCAGATGTTATTAAAGGGCTCAGTCTCGACATACCAGCAGGGGCACAAGTCGGTATTATAGGTAGAACAGGAGCCGGGAAAACAACTATCTTTCAACTCCTCTATCGCTTTATGAAAATTCATAAAGGACTTATTAAAATTGATGGAATTGATATTAGCCGAATTGATCTAAAATTTTTACGATCCAAATTGGCGATCATCCCTCAAGATCCGACATTGTTTATGGGAACCTTAAGA
>JAYSPR010000316.1:0-4105 GCA_043721975.1 Bacteriovoracaceae bacterium | reverse complement strand
TTAGAAAAAAAATACGGGACGAATGAATGGTATTATCTTTTTAAACAAGTAGGCTCCCCAAATTTAATGGATGGATATTTCGGGAGTAATGGAAGAAATCTCGATCTTGATAATGTTTTAGGCCAAAATATTCCATATATTTCCTCATATAAAAATGAAATCAAATTCCAAGAAGGAAAATATCCAGTCCTATTTATCGACAGTAGTGATTTATTTCATAAACTTTCAGAATCATTTAGGGCCGATAAGTATTTTGAAGGCTCTGCCCTTTATAGCGGTAAACTTAATGATAAAATTTTAAGTTCTCAGTTTTCACTCTACGATATTAACGAGTCTCCTAAGCACAGTCTTTATAGACGATTTGATGATGAAGGTATTAGCCGAAGCCAGGCGCAGTTGCCATTAATTGAAAATGGAGTATTTAAAAATATTATTGCTGATTTAAGAAATAGTAACAAGTACAAGGTGGCACCTACTGGTAACGGAATGAGGGCCTTCGATTCAGCTGTGAGCATGGGCTTGAACTCACTGATGGTGAAAGCCGGGAAGAGGTCCACGGCCGACATCATGTCTTCTCTTGAAAATTGTATTATCGTTTTTATGGGGCACGGAGGTGACTTTACTGACAAAGGAGATTTTTCGACACCTCTTCACTTATCATATTTGATGAACAAAGGTGAGATCGTAGGAAGATTACCACAATTAACAGTGAAGACTTCTGTTAATGAAATGTTTAATACGCGTTTAATGGAAATTGCTAGTGATGGCTTTCAAGCAGATATGCTGAATCCAAGTTTGTTTATAGAAATGGATGTCTTTTTAAATTAAAACCTAATTAAGGTTTAACTGTTGGCTGTGAAATTTCTTTAATTTGCTTTTCAATATCTGGAGGGCTAATTTTTTTAGCATTAACGATTTCGACTGCTTTATCGGGGTCATTTCTCACCATTCCAATAGCCGTGTCTTTCATGGCATTGATTTGGCCATCACTCATATCTTCTAATTGATCTAGTGCCTTTTTATAATCACTTTCTGAAATTTTTCCCTCGGCTTTTAGTTTATTTAAACTTCCTTTTATTTCATCTTTAGAGATTTGAAAGCCAGCTAAGGGATCAGTGAGTTCCTCTGAAGCTTCCGTAGAAGAGGTGAAGGATAATAGAAGCGCCATAATAAAAAGTGTTTTTACTAGTAGTCTCAAAAGTCCCACCTTGCTTTGTTGTATTTGAACTTCTTGGATTTTAGCACTAATAAGCTATAGCTCTTAAATTTTATTTTAACTCATTGTAATCAAATAGAAAGTTTCATTTATTTAGTCTGGTATTGCCTCCAAAATAAGTCACTTAGGAGCTAGGTCTTTTAGCGAAGGCCTTGAATTAAGATTCAGTCTTGATAATTACAAGGCTTGGAATAATATAGGTTCTAGTGAAACATTGAGTTTCAAAAACAATCCGAGGAGTTCCGATGAAATTCGCAGCTATTTTATTAACTATTACGCTCTTTTCAGCACCAGTTTATTCTCAAGATGCGGATGCTTCAGCTCCGGCCGCAGAAATCGCTGTTGGTGAAAAAAATCCAGCACCAAAACCTGTAGATAAAAAAGCTGAGATTAAAGAAAGAATTCGATTTAAAAAAGAGAAAATGAAGGAAAAAAGAGATGAGAAAAAGGATCAATTAGACGAGAAAAAAGATGAGTTGAAAGACAACCGAGATGAAAAGAAAGATGAGTTGAAAGACAACAGAGATGAAAAGAAAGATGATCGAAAAGAACGCCACGATGATAGAAAAGATAAACGTGAAGATAGGCGAGAAGATAGGAAGGAAGACAGAAAAGAAGATCGTCGTGAAGAGCGTAAAGAAGAACGCCGCGAAGATCGTAAAGAAGAGCGTAAAGAAGAGCGCCGAGAAGATCGTAAAGAAGATCGTAAAGAAGAAAGAAAAGAAGAGCGCAAGGATGACCGCAAAGAAGAAAGGAAAGAAGGCGGGCCTAGAAAACAGTAAAAGTGGACAATAAACTATAATTGAAACTGACGGCCCCTAGCTTTTGCTAGGGGCTTTTTTTTAGTACTTAAAGCTAGCACCAACTGACCAATCCGTCGTTTTATAAGCGTTTGAAGTATTGTTTGAATCACTTTTAGAGCTCCCAATTTTACCTTCGAGAGTTAACCAATTTGTTGGATAATAATTGAGTCCAGCTTCAAAAGAAGTATTTGTGACCTCTTCTTTAAAGGTTAGGGTTCTTAAGTTTTTTGTCACGGTAAAAGTTCTATCGTTATAATGAACTTTACCCCAACTATAATTAACACTCATCTCGACATTTTCACTAAGCTCCATAGCTGCGTAAATATTGCCTCCGAAATTAAAAGTAGAGTAGTAACTTTCTTTTGAACTATTGAGGGCCACATTAAACTCAGGGGCCACGGTCAGAATTTTTTTAATTATTTTTTCTAAACCAAATGCCGTTTCAGCCCTGAAGTCTTTTCGAGGAGGACTATTAAAGTAATCCTTATAATTAACAAGATAAGTTCCGCTGACACTTAGGGTTTTATCAATAGGCTTGCTTAAAACTAATTGAACTTCACCACCTTTATTGTTGGAATTCGTGTCTCCGGAAATCGTTGGTAGCGTTGTATATTTTTCATTAAAAAATTTCACTTGGAAGCTATCACTTAAGTCTCTATCAAATTTTCTTTGATAGCTTGCTTCAACAGTATTGCTATTATTTTCTGTTGTTTTAATGTAACGAGTGGCCTTGAATCTTAGGCGGAATCGGTCATTGTCATCTTTCGTCTGAAAGTAGGCACCAATATTTTTAATTTTATCACTAACAAGACCCGTGCTACTTGAGTTAACGTTATCGGTTGTCTTTTGTGAAAGATCACCCTTAAAACTAAAGTCCCAAGCATGTACTGATGTCATACACAGGCAAGATAAAACCAAAGTTAGGATTATTTTTGTCATCTAATAAACTTAATTAAAGATCGGCAAAAGAGTCATCATATTTTACGTTATGATAAACTTTTGTGACGTCATCATCACCTTCGAGAAGATCCACAAGTTTTGTCACGGTTTTAAATGTCTCTTTATCAATTTCTTTGTAAGTTAAAGGGACTCTTTCTAGACCAGCTTCATCGGCCGTCACTTTTAATAAATCAAGTTTCGTTTGAATAGGCCCGAAAGCTTCCATAGGTCCTAAGACTGTAAAAAAGCCATCTTCTAAAATAACATCATCTGCGCCAGCATCAATCATATCAAGGGTAAAGTCATCTTCAACCAGTTTACCTTGAGCAATTTCAAAAACAGCTTTTCTTTCAAAAACAAATTGCAAACAACCTGTTGTTCCCATAGAGCCGCCACATTTATTGAAAAAATTTCTGACGTTGGCGACTGTTCTCGTCCCATTGTTAGTTGAGGCCTCTACAAAAATGGCGACACCATTAGGTCCATAGCCTTCATAAGCAATATCTTCATAACCTTCGTCTTCATTACCGAGGCCTTTTTTGATTGCGCGGTCGACGTTATCTTTAGGAACATTGTATTTACGGCATTTTTCTAGAGCGATTCTAAGTAAAAAATTACTTTCAATTTCTTCACCGCCATTTTTGGTGGCCTTAGTGACTTCTCGTAAACATTTTGTATACATTAAAGAGCGTTGTTTATCTTGATCGCCTTTTTTTTCTTTGATGTTGTTCCACTTACGTCCCATGACACATGCCTTCCTAATAAAGTAATTTTAATGCATAAAGAATAACAATTTTTATAAAGATTGACTACGGCTTTACAGGTTTCAATTGAACTTCAAAATAAATAAAACCATCGCCAGTGTGGTGAGTTTTTAGGCCTGCATTTTCATCCGCGAATTTATGAAGCAGTTTGGACATCTTGTTATTACTGGTGTGATAGTCCCCATAGAAACAGCTTATTCCCACCTTGGAAGCCCGCTCACCTATGGTTGTGAGTAGTTTTGTTCCAAGTCCGTGGCCTTGATAACAATCGACTATTGTAATACCAATTTCAGCTTTATGTTGTTCTTCATTATTTTTTATAGCGCGTATCACACCGGCCGGAAGTTGCTCCTCTCCATTAGGTCCTTTGCGATGAACTGCAA
>JAYSPR010000315.1:0-1878 GCA_043721975.1 Bacteriovoracaceae bacterium | reverse complement strand
CAATTTTTTGAGCAATTTTAAATAAATGACCACCTAATTCCGAGGGAAGATCGCTTAATCTATTATACGCCAGAATTGGAACAACAAGGATGTGCCCTTCGTTGATTGGATTAATATCCATGAAGGCTACACAATGCTCATCTTTATGAACAAAACTACCTTCAAATTCGCCACTAATTATTTTTTCAAAAATAGTCATTGTTATAAATAATCTCCAACCTAACAAGATTAAGATAACTTTCTAATATTGACTACAAAACAAATGTATTCAAATCAAAATGAATTGCTTTAATATAAAGAAATGAAAAATATTTTTAATAGAATTAATGTCTTATTTATTGTGAGTCTATTTTTTTCTTTCTCACTTCTTGCCTCTGATTCTCTAAAATCTTTAAATCTTCCTATTGGCAAAAGCAAGTGCCCATCGTTTTCATTTAAAGTTCCTTTTGAATGGATTTTAAAGTCAGGGCGAAAAAAAGGTGATCGCTGGATTCTTTGGGATGAAAAGAAAAAAGAAGAAATTGGTTACTTTGCCTATAATTTACCCAATACAGATCAAAAAATGTTACCAGAAGTTTTTGGGGGATCGATAAAACTTGGAAGTAGAACTGTTGAAAAATACACAGTGACTTTAGAATTGATGGAAGAGAGAACTTTTGAAGAAATGAAAAAAGCTAAAACGGGACTCATTACGAGTTTTAGTTTTTCAGGAAAGCTAGAAGGTTTATATTTTATGTCGAGCCGCTATGATATGGTTTCTGGCCGTGAAAAAGTGATTGAGATCTTTTTGTCTTCAATTCAAATTTTAGGAAAATAAATTCTTATTTTAATGCGGCTTGACTCCGGCGTAGCGCCAAGAATACATATTATGAACTTACAGTATTTTATAATCAAAAAAAGGAAGCTTGCTTGTCATTTTGTGACTAAAAATCATTTTTTTGCCTAAAAAATCCAAGATTTAATTAATTGTTAGATTATTCTGCTTTTGCTCCTAGTGATTTTAACGTTTAATGACGTCCATTAAACAAAACACTGTAGCGACAAGTTTCATACGTTGTACCTGTCGTGACAAACTATTCTAAGGAGAATTCTCATGAGTGTTAACAAAGTTATTATTTTAGGCCGCCTAGGTCAAGATCCAGAGTTGAAATACACTCCAGGTGGAATGGCCGTTTGTAATTTTACTCTTGCAACGAGTGAATCATGGGCCGATAAAGCAGGTCAAAAACAAGAAAGAACTGAATGGCATAGAATTGTTGTTTGGGGAAAACTTGCAGAACTATGTAACCAATACCTTTCAAAAGGCAGACAAGCTTTCGTTGAAGGAACTCTTCAAACTCGTTCATGGGACGATAAGTCTGGTCAGAAACGTTACACAACTGAAATCAATGCAAAGACTGTTCAATTCATTGGTGGTGCAAGTGCTGACGCTGGTCCAAGAGTTGCTAAAGACAATGCTGGTGCTGGTGCTCCGACTTACGATTCAAGCATGATGAATCAAGAGTATGACATTTCAACAGATACAAATTTCACATCTGATGACATTCCGTTTTAGTCTTTAATTTAATTTAATTTAATTTAATTAGTTTTATTAAGAGGGGCTCCATTTTTGGAGCCCTTTTTTATTTTCTCACTGGAAATTTTTTAACTTCTTTTCTTTCTTTATCTAAGCTTTCAAAGTAATCCGTGAAATAGCCACGATAAAAATCTTCTGTTCTCTCGTAATGATTTGAGGCCGTGTTGAAGAGATCCATACCGGTGTAGTTCTGAGAGTTATAGGGGCCAAAGCGATCTGCTCTTGAAACAAAAAGCATGAGTTCTTGTTTTGCTGTGTTAACTTTATAAGGCATGTAGGCTTCAATCCATTCTTCCACAGAG
>JAYSPR010000314.1:0-5795 GCA_043721975.1 Bacteriovoracaceae bacterium | reverse complement strand
GTTTTATTTACTAAAGCTGATAAAATTGAAGATGCCGATAAGCTGCCGCTCTCTGAAGTGTTTGCAAAAGCGAAAGAAATTTTTCCAAGTTTAGAGAAGTATTTTTTAATTTCTTCTAAAGAAGCTTTTAATATTCATACTCTTACTGGAGCTTTGGTTGATGCCGCTCAATCTGGTCCACATCTCTATCCAAATGGAGATGTTTCTAACAAAAATCAAAGATTTTTCGTCACTGAATATATACGCGAACAAGCATTTGAATTATTAAAAGATGAAGTTCCCTATGAAGTCGCGGTCGTCATTGATGAATATAAAGAAGTGAAAGGTAAGGCAGATCCCAATACATTTGAATCTCACATTTCGGCTTCAATCTTAGTCAATCGTCCAAGCCAAAGAGCGATTGTTATTGGTTCGAGTGGATCAATGATTAAAGAAATAGGTATCAGGTCGAGAAAAAAGATAGAAGTCATGACAGGAGGCCCTGTGCACTTAAACTTACACGTTAAAGTATCGCCAAAATGGTTTTCTAATAATTTTGTTTTAGAAGAAATCGGTCTTCCAAGAGCAAAAGATTCTAATCGTGTTTGGAGAAAAAAATAATGGAAACAAATCAATATCACCGCACAATGGTCGTGTCCCTTATCGGGCGTCCCAATGTCGGAAAGAGTTCACTTTTTAACCGCCTCATGAGAAAGGCCCATAAGGCCATCACTCATGATAAACCAGGGGTCACTCGCGACCGTCACTATGGCATTGCAACTTTTGAAGAGCTTGCCCATGTAAAATCAGCAGATGCAATTCTCGTTGATACTGGTGGATTTTATCCTTCAAAAATTGAAGAAAATGTTCCGAAAAAATATGATCAAGTCATGAATAAATTTTTCAATATCATGACAGAGCAAGCCAGAATTGCCATTCGTGAAAGTGATTTGATTTTATTTGTGGTGGATTCTCGTGAAGGAGTTCTTCCTTTTGATGAATCAATTGCTGATTATATCCGCACTCAAAAGAAACCATTTTGGGTTTTAGTTAATAAGTTTGATACTGATAAACAAGAAGGTGAAGAATTAGAATTCTATAGTCTTGGAGTTGGCGAAGAAGAACTATTTAAAGTTTCAGCTGAGCACAGTCTTGGTCTATTAGATTTGAAGCAAGCTCTTCACACTGAAATATTAAGGTTTGAACAAACTCAAAAAGATGAAATGTCCAGGCTTCAAAAAGGTGTAACTCCTCGTGAAAAAGTCGCTTCAAGACTTGCTCTCATTGGTGCTCCGAATGCTGGTAAGTCGACTATGCTTAATTTACTTCTCGGTTCTGAAAGGGCCCTTGTTAGCGATATTCCTGGAACGACAGTTGATCCAATTGAAGGATTTTTTGATATATTCTTTGGAAAAGAAGCGAATCTTTTAGAAGAAGATGTCACTTTTGCTAAAACAGATAATCTTTTATTTCAGCAGTATGAAGAATTCAGAAATAATAATCCAGACGTCTATGAGTCACTTGCCTTAAGTTACAACCTAGAAGAGGAAGGAACGAGAGGAACTCCAATTTACGATGAAGAGGATTATCTCAGTGATGAGACGCCACTTTTTGATGAAACTGAACTGAGTGATGATCAATCTGAAATCGATTTTGATGACGCTCTTTCGGATGAAGATATTAAAAAAACGGAAGACGATTTATATGAAACGGTTTTTGCTGTTGATGATGAAGAGAATATAGATTTTGATTTAGAAGGTGAAGAGTCTTCTGAGTATTCAGAAGAATATATAAAAGCTGAAGAATTAGTTTTAAAAGAAAAAGAACTGGAAGGATCACAATGGCGATCAATGCATATTGTAGATACTGCCGGAATCAGACGTCAAAAGGCCGTTGAAGGTTTTATAGAGCAGCAATCAGTGTATCGTTCGCTTCGTTGTATTACAGAAAGTGACATTATTATTTTCATGATTGATGCGACAATTGGAATTTCTCATCAAGACAGACGTTTACTTGATATTGCTTTGGATAAAGGGAAATCGGTTATTGTTTGCTTAAATAAAGTTGATCTTTTAAAAGACAAACTGGTTGATGAAGCAGCTAAAAAAGAATGGATTTCAGATTTGCGTGCGACTGTGCCATGGCTTAACCACTGTGATCTTATTCCCGTTTCAGCTAAGTACAATAAGCATATTTGGCGCTTAAAAGAAGCGATAAAGAAAACAGTTCTAATTAGAAATAGAAATATTGGAACAGGAAAGCTTAACCGTTATGTTTATCAGTTAATTGAAAGTAATCCTGTGGCAATTAAAAAAGCTGGGAAAAGATTAAAGGTGAAGTATGCTTCGATGTTAAAATCAAGCCCACCGACATTTTTATTTTTTACGAATCTTTCAAAAGATATTCCTGATAACTATAAGAACTATATCAAGAATGGTTTACGTAAAGAGTTCACTTTAGATAATACGCCAATACATATTATTTTCAGAACCGGTGAGGATTTGAGTAAGCGTCTTGGGAAGAGAATGAAAGAGATTGAATAAAAAAAAGGCCTATCTTTTAGATAGGCTTTTTTTTATAAGCTAATATATTATTTAATTTAATTAAAAAACAGTGAGTTTTACTTTTTAACCTTAAGTGTTTCACCTTTCCAGATATAAGTAATTTGTTTCATATCTTTAGCACCAGCTTTCACAATTTTTAGTTTTTCATCAAAAGACGGATTCCAAATTTCGTCAAGAGCATTACTAGATTCAAACTTTTTTGTTTTTGGTTCAAATTTAAAGAGTTTAAAGAGTTGGCCAGCTGTTCCATGACTTGACTCAATTAAAAGATCATTTTGACCATCGAAATTCGCATCAACAGAGAGTATTATATCTTTCCGATCATGATCACTGGTATTGCCTAAATTCGTCCAATCTCCAGATATATTTAAGTACTGAATCAATTTCCCTTTTAAGTCAGAGACACTTATTTTTTTTATTTCCTCTTCACCCCAGGTAATTTGAATTTTTATAGGAATAGATGGATTACCTAAAGTCGCTGAAAAAGTTGAAACTAATTCAGCTCCATTTGAGAAAGAAGACATTGATAAATAAAGTACAATTAAAATAAATTTCATAGTTCTATCCTTTTAAGAAGAAAAGATTATTTATTAGTAAATCCCGCTATCATCGTAATACCTATAATCACAAATCCAACTCCGGCACCTTGAATCCAATTAAAAGACTCTTTTTCAAGAAATACGCCAAGTAGTGTGCCCCAAAGAAATGTTGTTGCATAAAAAGGAAATGTCACAGAGATTTTTCCACCGAGCTTAAACGAAACAATAAAAAGAATCATCACGAGAGAAAAGAAAAAGACTCCTAGAAAGATTTGCCAATTTTCATAGAGTGGTACAACTTTTAGTCTTTGAGAACCAAGTTTATAGCAATACTGTCCCAAAGCACCGACAACTGCAGCAATAAGATTAAGAATTATGGGTAGTGTTTGAGACATTACTTTCCTTATTGTTGCAAATTCAATAAATGAGTTTTTATAATATTTGTAATGTCTGCAATTTCAAGATTTTCAATATTTTCGATTATGAGTGGAGCTCCGATTTTTACTTGGCACTCCATGGGAATTAAAAATGGATCTCCTTTTGGAAGTGCCTTACCCATACCTTTCATAAAAATCGGAATGATGGGGATATGAGGATTTTTTTTCACGAGGATTGAAACACCGTGCTTAAATTCTTGCATAACTTCCGCTTGACCTCTGGAGCCCTCAGGAAAAATGAGGAGAGATCGCCCTTCTTTTAAAAGTTGGTCCATATCATCGATAGCACTTCTTTTTGAGTCAGTTTTTGTTCGAGCAATTAAAATAGTATTAATAAAAAACTCTGTCATAAATTTTGTGAAAACATTTTTTCCAAAATAATCTCCTGCTGCTACAGGATGAACATTTGTTAAATGAATAGTCGGCATTGCAGATAAAATAGATACGGTATCCATATGACTATTATGGTTAGCTACGATTATGAATTGTTTTAAATTTTTAAAGTAGTGGGTGTTTTGATATGAAATTCCAAAAATGAGACGGAGAAAATTTTTCATAATCAATCGATAGAGAACAAAGTGAATGGGGAATTTAATGACTTGAATTTTTTTAAGCATTATAGCTCCAGTAGCGAATGAGGTAGAAAAAAACGATTGATGTAAAGGCGAGACTGTCAAGACGATCCATCATGCCACCGTGGCCTGGTATACTTGTTCCCATATCTTTTATTTTATGCTCACGCTTGACGGCAGATAATGTAATGTCGCCTCCGAAGCCTACAATACAAAGGAGAATAGTGAGAATGACAGTTTTATCGAGATTGATAGGGAGAAGAAAACTTAAAAGTGCACCTACGATTGTCGTGCAAATCATTCCTCCGATAAAGCCTTCCACTGTCTTATTGGGGCTCACACTGGGGATAATTTTTCTTTTTCCAAATAATTTCCCACAAGTGAATTGAAAGATATCGTTGATTTCAGTGATTAGAATTAAAAAGAGAATAGTTCCACCATTGCCTGCAGGAAAATCTAACTTGTAGGGAAAAGATAAAATATAAACAATATGTGAAAAACTAAACACAGTGACCATAATGGACCAATGAATTGTCCCCAGTGAGCGCGTGATACTTTCAATTTCTCCCACGGCCACAGTTCTAAAAGTTAAAAAGACAAACATGATGACGGGAATAAAGATCATGAAAAAAGTTTGGTACTGAGTATAAGCGGCCATAAATTGAAAGGGGATAGCGAGATAGCACCAAAGGAGTGCTCGCCTATCAGTCATTCGCAAATTCATGTTGGAGCTAAGTTCTCTAAAAGCGATAAGAGATAAAAGGGCAAGTCCAAGAGTGGCGACTTCTCTATTGATAAATAAGACAAAAGTAACTAAGAGAATAATGACCCACCAAGAATTCGTTCGCTCGATGAGTTCGTTTAATAGTTTTGATTCACCTTTGATTTTTTTCAAAGCTAAAAAGATGATTGTTAAGAAAGCAATGATTCCGTATATTCCACCTAAAACGGCAAAGACTTGAGGAGTGATAAAATCTGTATGCATTTTTAGCCATTGAATCATTTTATTTTCCTTCAGCTTGGTTTTGCTTTAAATGTTTTGCTATATAATTTATTCGATTGATAATGGTGATTATTTGACCTAGGAACATAAGAACGAGAGCGAAAAAAAGAAAAGGTAAGTTGAGACCAGGAATGAAGGCTCCTATTGAGGCAACTGTAAGTAAGGCCATTCGTTGAGGTTTTGCCATCACACCTGAAAAATTGGTAGGTGTTGAAAGTGAAGTTCCCAAAACTCTTATGTAGGCGGTGAATACAGCAAGGATAGAGTTTATCCATGCCAGACTTAAAGCAACATTAGCGTTTTCAAATTGACTGGCATAAATTCCTGCTCCCATAATTATGAAAATGTCAGCAAAGCGATCAGGAATATCATTGAATAAATTTCCATAAACAGATTTTTTATTATATTCAATTGCGACCATGCCATCGAGAAGATTGCAAATCAGTCTCAGCTGAATTGAGAGAGCTGCTAAAATTAAGAAAATTTTATTATCTACTGCCAAATAAAAAAAGAGCAATGCGAGCAAAGAAAAAAGGACACTTAAAATGGAAATCTTATTTGGACTGAGATTAATTTTTGCTAAAAATTTCGCTGTCTCATTGGCCCACTTGGTTCCACGAACCGCTAAAGGTCTTCTTTCCACTGTTAACTCCTCAAAAAATATAAAAAACTATCGGTTTAAATAAGAGTGGAGTTAATTA
>JAYSPR010000313.1:0-9434 GCA_043721975.1 Bacteriovoracaceae bacterium | reverse complement strand
TACTGATCCACTTATAAAAGGCGAAGTTCAAGAATTAAAATTTACGATCGCAGGACTTCACCCAAAATCTTGCACCTATGCTTTAAAAAAGCTTTCACTCTATGAAAGCTACAGTGAGTTTATCGATTTCGTAAAACAAAGCCGTTACGACGAAAAAAATCAAGAAATCAATTTTCTCCTCTCACATGCTTTTTTACCCTATGATATGTTGCTCATTTTTAAATTGCCTCGCATAGATAAAGAAGGCGTTTATCCCTTCCTATTTGAGATAGGAATATTAAAAAATTTAAAGGGCACAATCTACGTCACTTCTTATAAAAACCGTTGCCTCTTTTTTACAAAAGCTGATTGGTCCGGGCCAAAAACGGCTTTTCCCAACGTCGTTTTTGAATTTTTTTCCCAGGCCTTATCAAAGATTTCTATGGAAACATTGTTTAGACACTCTTCAACGTTGAGTCATTAACCAAATAAAAAAATAAAGCTAACTTAAGAAAAATAAAAGAGCCTAAAACAAACAATGACAAGCCCTCGTATTCATATTATAAAATTTCCATGAGAGTTTTAAGAATTAGCGCCAGCGACACATACCCTATCAGACAGCAAGTTCTGATTCCTGATCACGATATTAAAAAAGCAAAATTTGTAAGTGATGACGACGAGGATATTTCTTTTCATCTCGGTGCCTTTAAAGATTCAAAGCTCGTATCAGTCGCTTCATTTTTTTATGACAGAAATACTCTCTTTAAAGACCAGCACCAATACCAGCTACGTGGAATGGCCACACTTCCTGAGTTTCAAGCTCAGGGTCTAAGCTCAGAACTCCTTACGATGGCCTTTCCTATTATTAAGCAAAATTTTTGCACCCTTTTATGGTGTAATGCCCGAACGACGGCCGTGGGTTATTATGAGAAAGTCGGTTTTCAAAAATTCGACGATAAAGTCTTTGAAATTGAAGGCATCGGCCCTCATGTTCTCATGTCTAAGCATATCTAAATTTTCCCTTGAATTTTTTACATTCGAAAGTGTCAAGTCAGACTCTCATGTTAAGATCACAAAAATTTAAATTAATGGAGATCCTCATGAAATTAAAACTTATTTTACCAATCTTAAGTCTCTTAACTATCACCAATAGTGCTTTTTCTTTAGAGCTAACACCTGTTAAAAAATTAAAAATGATTTCTGCTGATCAAAAAACTGACCTCACTCAACTGAGTGCGAGTTTAATGATACAGTGTGAATATAAACAACTCACTCGTGGAAATATTTTTAAACCGATTCAAGTCGCCATTAAGCCTTGTGGGCAAAGAGAAGAAAAAATTTTAATCGATTCAGAAGGCAATATTGTCCTTCCAGCACTCACTGCTTTTGAAGGAACAAGAGGTACAGAACTCAATAACTACTCATTGGGTTTATATGTTCGTGAAAACAAAACTAATCAAACTCTTTTTTCAATTAAAGTTGATAGTGCTAAGGCCATCAATAAGCTTCTCGCCAATAAAGAAGCTATCAACATTTATAAAGTAAAAGTCAGCAATGTAAAAGTAAGCACAGGAGGACAAGACTTCTTTGCAACTGATTTGAAAAATGAAAAGAGTGCTGCCCTCATACTTTCTTTTCCAAAAGAAAATTGGACTGACTCATTATCTAAAATCGCTCTCAGAAGCCAAATTAACCAAACGAATTGGGTGGGAACAAATCCACAAAATTCTGGGACAAATAACTTACTTGCTTTTGATTCTCTTTCTATTCCAGAGTTTGCTTTTGCTAGACTTGGAGACCAAGTTGAATCTCAAGATGTGAGTATCGCTTTTATGAGTGAAAAAACTAAGTTTAAAATTTCAACAATCCAAATTCCATTAACAGTGGGATCATTAGAGTCATTGAGTTCAGTAGAATTAAAATAATTTTAAGTCAGTCGTGGTTTTAAATTTTTAAGACTACGACTGACTTTTATTTAGGATAACAAAACCTTTTGGTGCCAGCAGACTCAAGCACTCGGTAATTTTCCTTTAAGCACTCCAGACGAGTTTTAAACACTCTTAGAGGTGCACAGTTTAATCGAAACTCTCCAACATACTCGCTGTATTCCCGGGCCGCTTTACAAGTCTCTAATCCATCCACATCGACGCATGTGAAATATCCTCTTGAGCAATCATAAATCAGAGCTGATCCAGAGTAAAAACGGGAATTGATTTTAAACGAGGCTTCAAACTTTTCAGGCTCAGGCTCTGCTCCATAAGTCGTTTGAATGAATAATGACAAAAAGAGAAGGTAGACACCCATAGACTTTACTTCACTTTTTCGTCAGCTCTAATTTTTTTCATCGCAAATTCTAACAAATCTTTAAGCTCTTTTAATTCGAACTCATAAAACATATGTGAAGCCGAAACCTTGGGTAGTGTTTTTCCAAACTTCATTTCATCTTCAAAAGACTTAATTCTATTATTTAAACTATTTCTAATTGTTCTCATTTGCTTAGGTGTTTTTTCCGCAAAGCTTGCTTTCAATTCTTTAATTCTTTCCGTTAACTCACTCATCTTAACTTTCTCCTCTTATATCACTGCATCTATCTTAAAATCTTAAAACCAAAGTCTTACAAAATAGCGGCCGTCCAGTTTTATACCTTCAACTCCAACAGTGAAAGTTAAAAATAAAAGGGCCATAAAAAAGTAGCGATAATGGTGTTTACCCCACTTTTCGGGGGCCAAATAAAGGGCGTAAAGCATTCCAATAAATAAACCACTAGCATGGGCCGTATTGGCGATAGGTCCTAAAAATCCGGTGAGGCACAGTAACAGCCATCCGATCATGATAGTGATATCGCGAGTTGGAAGCGAATATTCAAATTCTTCATGAATTTTTTTATAAACCCAAATAAAACCTAACATGGCGTAGAGAACCCCAGACATCCCCCCAAAAGAAGGGCCACTCACCAGGTATTGAGAAGTGTTTGAGACTAAGCCGGCAAGTGCGATAAAACCCACTAGTTGATTGCGTCCAAATTTATGCTCAATGAGATAACCTAAATCTTTAAACCAGAGCATATTAAAAAGAATGTGAAATAACGAAAGATGAAGAAAAATAGGAGTGATGAGCCTCCAGATCTGGCCTCTTTTAATTTCTGCTAAAAAATCACTTTCAGGACTTCCCATAAAAAGGAGATCAAAAAATCTTTTTCCCCCTGCATTTAAGCTAAAAAGATAAAGAACGACGCATAGAATAACGATGGAATAAGTCACTTGCCCTCGAGGCAATTTTTTAATTTTGATCCACTCTTCATCGACTTCAAGTGGTTTTTTAAACCCCATCGTCACTCGGTAATAATCCGTCGCTTTTTCAACTTCATTCGCTTCATCAACCGTTAAAAAATAAAGATCTTCTTGATGATTGTAGTGAGAATTTGCACTAATCCCCATGCTAAAGAGGTCATCTCGCATTTTTTCGATCATTTTTTTATCGCGAAGTTCACCAATTATATGCATAATTTACCTCTGTCTTGATCCCTAACGCTTTCATCTCAATTATTACCGCAACAAGTTAGTAAATCCAATAAGATAATTGAAAAAATCCCTTGTCTGGCCATATATAGGTTTATTTTTGACGTATTTTAAGATAAGTTCAGGCTTCACTAGAGAAATGTTAATAAATTGGGATTTTCAATGCTTAAAATAAATAAGAAAGTCGAATATGCCCTCATGGCCCTAAAGTTTATGGCCGACAAAAATATCTCAGGCAGAATTGAATCCCAAGGACTCATTTCTGCCCGCGAAATTTGTGATGAATTTCACACTCCTTTTGATACAACAGCAAAAGTGATGCAAGTCATGAACAATCACGACATTCTTATTTCCGTCAAAGGTATTAAAGGCGGCTACCAACTCAATAAATCCCTAGATAAAATTACTTACATGGAATTAGTTCAAATGATCGAGGGAAAAGAAAACATCGGCCGCGTGTGCTCGTCACAAAAAGGTACATGTGAACTTTTAGGCAAATGCAATATTTCCACTCCTGTTGAAAATCTCAATCATAAACTTAATGCTTTCCTCCAAAATCTCACTCTCGCTGAATTACTTCTTGGAGTCGAATTTAATCATTCACCAACTTTTGAGGCCCATCAATGAGCACTGATATTTTAAACTCAGACTACAAATACGGATTCTACACAGATATTGAAACTGAAGATTTTCCAAAAGGATTAAGCGAAGACATCGTGAGAATGATCTCTGCTAAAAAAGATGAACCCACTTGGCTCTTGGACTTTAGATTAAAGGCCTACAAGCATTGGCTCACAATGAAATCTCCTCTTTGGGCAAAATTAGAAATTCCCGATATAGACTATCAAGGTCTTTACTATTACTCCGTTCCAAAAAAGAAAGATGCTCACCTAAGTTTAGATGAAATTGATCCTGAACTTCTCGCGACTTTCGAAAAATTGGGAATACCTCTTAATGAACAAAAACGTATCAGTGGTGTCGCGGTCGATGCTGTCTTTGATTCAGTTTCTGTCGCCACCACTCATAAAGCTGACCTGGAAAAAGTTGGAGTTATTTTTTGTTCCATCTCTGAAGCTGTTAAAGAACACCCTGAATTGGTCAAAAAATATTTAGGAACAGTTGTTCCTCATTCAGATAATTTTTTTGCGGCCCTAAACGCTGCAGTTTTTTCTGATGGATCGTTCGTTTACATTCCTAAAGGAGTGAGATGCCCTTTAGATCTTTCGACATATTTTAGAATTAATGCCAAAGAAACAGGCCAGTTTGAAAGAACTCTCATCATCGCTGAAGAAGGATCTTTTGTGAACTACCTCGAGGGTTGTACGGCACCCCAAAGAGACGAAAATCAACTTCATGCTGCGATTGTCGAATTAGTGGCCCTTGATAATGCCGAAATTAAATATTCAACAGTACAAAATTGGTATGCCGGAGATAAAAACGGTGTCGGAGGAATTTATAACTTCGTGACCAAGCGTGGAAACTGCCTAGGAGTGAACTCTAAAATTTCTTGGACTCAAGTTGAAGCGGGCTCTGCGATTACGTGGAAATATCCTTCGTGCAATTTAATTGGTGATAACTCCGAAGGAGCTTTTTACTCTGTCGCTTTAACAAATAATTTCATGCAGGCCGATACGGGAACAAAAATGGTTCACATTGGTAAAAATACCAAATCAACTATTATTTCTAAAGGAATCTCGGCCGAGCAGTCAGAAAATAATTACCGTGGATTAGTTAAAATCAATCCGAGTGCTACGGGGGCACGAAACTATTCACAGTGTGATTCAATGCTCATTGGTGATAAGGCCCGCGCCAACACATTCCCTTATATTGACGTAAAAAATAATACGGCCGTGGTTGAGCATGAAGCCTCAACATCAAAAATTTCGGAAGAACAGCTTTTTTATTTGCAATCAAGAGGACTATCAGAAGAAAAATGTATCTCTATGATCGTCAATGGATTTTGTAAGGATGTCTTTAAAGAGCTTCCTTTAGAATTTTCAGTAGAGGCCGTGAAACTAATAGAAATGAAATTAGAAAATAGTATTGGATAAGAATTACCATAAAGGAAGATGTTATGATCGAAATTAAGAACCTCCATGCAGCTGTCGTTGTAAACGGAGAAACAAAAGAAATATTAAAAGGTATTAACCTTAAAGTCATGGCCGGAGAAGTTCACGCCATCATGGGACCTAACGGTTCTGGAAAAAGTACTCTTTCAAAGGTCATCGCAGGACATCCTTCATTTGAAGTCACAGCGGGAACCATTAATTATAAAATCAATGCTAAAGACAGAAATCTTTTTGAACTTGAGGCAGACGAGAGAGCAAAAAGTGGAATCTTTTTAGGATTTCAATATCCCGTTGAGATACCTGGCGTGAGTAACTTTAATTTTCTTCATGAATCTTTCAATGAAATTTGTAAATATAATGGGGCACCTGAAATGTCGGCCGAAGATTTTAGAGTGTTTTTAAAACCAAAACTAGAACTATTAGAAATGAACGAAACCTTTTTAGACCGACCGGTGAATACAGGTTTTTCTGGTGGTGAAAAAAAGAAAAATGAAATACTTCAAATGGCCGTTTTAAATCCACGCTTGTCTCTATTAGATGAAACTGACTCTGGATTAGATATAGATGCTTTAAAAATTGTCGCTAAAGGTGTTAATGCCCTTAAGAGTCGATTCAATGCGACTATTCTAGTGACTCACTACCAACGCTTATTAGATTTCATTATTCCAGATCATGTTCATGTTCTCTACCAAGGAGAAATTATTAAATCTGGTGGTAAAGAGCTCGCATTAGAATTGGAAGAAAAAGGTTATGACTGGGTCATTAAAGAGCACGGTTTAAAACAAAAACACTAAAGAAAATATCAAGAGAAAAGATTAAGAGACTATATGGAACTATTATTACAAACTGAATTATTAAAAAATACTAGCGAAGTCTTTAAAAACTCAAAAGATTTAGGGGCAAGTTACAACCTGGCCATGGAACATGCTCTCGATGTTTTTAAAGTCAGAGGACTTCCTTCTAAAAAATTAGAAGACTGGAAATATACTAATATCGCAAAGAATCTCTCTCCACGATTTTTTACAAACCTGGGAACTGAAGCTAAAAAAGTTGAACATGCCAATCTTATCATCGATCCTCGCGCGGTCATTATTTTAAATAATGGCATTTTTAATCGCTTTCAATCAATTCTTCCAGATGGAATTTTAATTGATCAGCAGGTTTTTGAAACAAATTTTTATGATAGCTTTGATGCTCTTAATTTTGGAACGGCCCTTACACCTATATTTTTAAAAATTGCTAAAAATGTGGTTATTGATTATCCAGTGACTATCATTCATCAAGTGGATGAAAACGGTGTGAATAAAATCTCTTCACCAAGAATTAACATAAAAGCTGAAAAGTTTTCAAAATCGTCTTTTGTTGAAATATTTACTTCAACACAAAATAATTTATTTCAGTATACAACGAACAGTTCAACGAACTTTACGCTTGAAGCGAGTTCCCAAGTTGAACACGTAAAAATTCAACTTGAAGCGGCCCTGGCAACTCATATCGGTCTCACTAAAGCAGTTGTTTTAAAAGATGCTACATTTCATTCCATGACTGTAGATTTAGGAAATCAAACCTCTAGACACAACCTGGATGTGACGATGTATGAATCAGGCGCGAGTACCGCCGTTAACGGACTTTTTTCATTGGCAGGCTCAGAGCACTCAGATGTTTTTTCTAGCATCAATCACATGGCCGCTCACACTCAATCAGAACAGCTTTTTAAAGGCATCATGGGTGGCGAATCTCACGGAGTGTTCACTGGAAAGATTGTTATCGCCAAAGATGCTCAGCAAGTTAATTCTCACCAATTAAATAAAAATTTAATGCTTTCAAAAAAAGCTCATATCGACACTCGCCCCCAATTATTAGTGGCCGCTGATGATGTCAAATGTGCTCACGGGGCAACCATTGGCCAGTTATCAAAAGATGAGGAATTTTATCTTGAGTCGCGAGGCATTCATAAAGACAAGGCTAAAAAAATGCTCTGTCTGGGTTTTGCTCTTGATGTACTCATGAAAATTGAAAATACTGCCGCTCAAAAATTGGCCATCAGTCTCACGATGAAAAATTTTGAGAAAATGAATGGTAGTGAGATTAATTTATGATGCCCACATTTAGTTTTTTAACACTACAAAAAGATTTTCCTCAGCTTGGCACACAAGTAAATGGAAAAAAACTCGTCTATTTAGATAATGCCGCTACAACTCTCAAGCCAAAAGTCGTCATTGAAGCTTTGAATGAATACTACAAGCACAATGTGGCCAACGTTCACCGTGGTGTCCACACTCTTTCTGAAGAAGGCACAAGACACTTTGAGGCAACGAGATTGGCCGTTCAAAACTTTATCAAAGCTAGCACGCCACAAGAGATTATCTATACAAAAGGTACAACAGACTCACTTAATCTTTTGGCCTATTCATTTGGTGAGGCTTTTATAAATGCAGGGGATGAAATTCTTATCTCAGAAATGGAACATCACTCAAACATTGTCCCTTGGCAGATGTTATGTGAAAGAAAAAAAGCCATTTTAAAAGTGATCCCTGTCGACGACGCTGGAAATCTCATTTTAGATGAATATAAAAAGTTATTGAGTAAAAAAACGAAGCTCGTATCTATTGTTCATACTTCTAATACACTAGGCACAATAAATCCTGTTAAGGATATGATTACTCTTGCTCACTCCGTTGGGGCCAAGGTCTGTCTGGATGCTGCTCAATCAATTGCTCACCAAGAAATCGATGTTCAGGATTTAGATTGCGACTTCCTTGTTTTTTCTGCTCATAAAATTTATGGGCCCAATGGCCTGGGAATTCTCTATGGAAAAGAAGACCTTTTAAATGCCATGCCTCCTTACCAAGGTGGTGGCTCTATGATTTCTGAAGTGACTTTTGAAAAAACAACTTACAATGTTCTTCCCAATAAATTTGAAGCTGGAACACCGGTTATCGCCGAAGTCATCGCATTTAAATCGGCCCTTGATTATATCTCAAGAATCGGGCTGGTTCATATTGCAAAATACGAACACGAACTTTTAGAATACGCGACGAGTGAACTAAAAAAAATCAAAGGTGTTCGAATAATCGGAACTGCGAAAGAGAAATCAGGGGTGCTTTCTTTTGTCATTGAGGGTGTGCATCCACATGATTTAGGAACTCTCCTGGATAAGCAAGGTATCGCGATCAGAACTGGTCATCACTGCACTCAACCTCTCATGAAGCGCTTTGGAATTACTGCTTGTGCGAGAGCTAGCTTTACTTTTTATAACGACAAGAGTGATGTGGATGCCCTTATAGCTGGCATAACAAAATCCCTTGAATTTTTAATGTAATAATTTTTAAAGGAATACTATATGAATGAAACCACAACAAATCACCAAGCCCGTAATCTGGACGTTGAAATCGATATCGACATTCAGCCGACACCCAACCCAAATGCTTTAAAATTTATTTTAAGCGTCCCGGTCAAAAATTCTGGGAATTCTACTTACAAATCTCCTAGTGAATGCGGCGAAAATCACCTTGCTCTCGAACTATTTAAAATTCGTGGAATTGATCAACTCCATTTTTTTGAAAATGTAATCGCTGTGACAAAATTTTCTTATGAAGACTGGAACACCGTTGAAGTGAATATCACTAAAACACTTAAAGAAATTATGCCCTCTCATAACGCTGATTATACTGATCCAAATCCTGAAGCTGATAGAAGAAAAAATCTCTCTCCTGAACTTTTAGAGATCGAACTTATTCTAGATAAAACGATTAGACCTGGCCTTCAAGGTGACGGTGGAGATATTCAGGCCCTTACTTATCAAGACAATATCCTCATGGTTAAGTACCAAGGTGCATGTGGAACTTGTCCTAGTTCAACAACTGGT
>JAYSPR010000312.1:0-14006 GCA_043721975.1 Bacteriovoracaceae bacterium | reverse complement strand
AGATTTTGTTCTGTATTGTCTTGTTGTAGTTCCAGTCGCTTGCATAAGTTCCTCCGGTTGGAGGTGTCTAGTTCAATTGGGGGTTACGAACAAATATCTAATTTTAAGTATCTAAATAGATCATCGAGATAAGGAGGATCATCCTTATAGAAAAAAACTGGTGTATTTAGTAAAAAACTTTCATCTACGACAGGATTCATCTTTTTATTTTTTAGTAAGTCTTTGTGTAAAATTAATTTGGCTTTCTCTTTGTAAATAACTTTGGCAATGAGATCTGCTGAATCAGGTCGATAATGTGAAATGGCAATGTCTAAATCAAGTGACTTAAGTTTATTGAGCGCTTCCTTAGTATCACTTTCAAGTGCTTTTATATGAATTTTTGAGTTAAATTTAATAAGCACTTTTTCAAGCAATTCCCGCCTGCCTCCAACGCGAACGATTGAAGTCTCCGCTTTGGAATGGAGTAACTTCAAATGCTCTATATTACGGTCAAGATCTAAAAGACTTGTTGTGACTAATTGAAAAAACTCCTTACCAAATACGGTCAAAACTTTTCTTCGCCCGATCATTTGAAATAGAGGAAGATCAAACTGATTTTCCAAATTTTTTAAATGAAGGCTAACTGCTGGTTGAGATATACCTAAAATTCTGGCTGCCTCTGAAATGTTATGAGATCTTGCAAAGACATCGAAAGTTTTAAGCCATTCCAAATTAATATTTTTCATAGCTCAATATATCATTTAAATAATATTAATAGTAAATAAATATCATTAGATTAAATCAAATTTTCAGGTATTTTCTGTTATGCCAGAAACTTAACAAGGAAAAAAATATGAAACTAATCACTAGCTTTGCACTAATGACTTTAATTTTGAATACAACTTTTGCAGCTCAACCCAAACTCTCACCCTTCAAAAAGGCCTTGGCTGAAATGAAAATGGGAACCTTCAAAGGAAAAACAGATGACAAAAAAGATTGCACAGCAACCCTAGCAGTTAAAATGGACAAAGAAGGAAATGCTGTTTTAGTAGCTAAAATTGATTTTATTGGCTACGACCTCAAAGCATCAAAGGCTACAATTGAAATTAATTCCAAAAAAGACGACATCAGTTTCGAAAAAGAAGAAGAGGCTGACGACTACCTAAATTTAGCAATCACAAAAACCAAGTCAGTACCCGAACCAGATAATGAAGGTGCAAGCCTAACCTTAGTAGAAACGATCAATCAAGACTTTGAAGGAAAGAGTCTCACAGGGATGAGGTTTGAATGGTATGAAATTAACGAACACAGTGACCCTCATGAAGATCAATTAAACTGTAGCATTTACAATAAATAAAATATTATTAAATGAAGCGAAGGTTTATAAGTGTGCAAGAATAAAAATGGTGGGAGTTGAGGGGCTCGAACCCCCGGCATCTACCTTGTAAGGGTAGCGCTCTACCAGCTGAGCTAAACTCCCATTTGAATTCATCGAATGGTGTACAAGATAGTCAAAGCCAAAAAGACTGTCAATTGGAAAAAACTATTTTTTATGCCAATTCAAACATTTAGCAAAAAATCAAAAATTGCCAAACCTTGCCGCATCATGTTTCTTGCGATATACCACGCTTTATAAATTAGCATTTGGAGAAAAAATGAAATCATTATTTTTGATCGCGGCCCTCACTCTTTCTACTTCAGTCTTTGCAAAAACAACTATCACAGAAGCTTTTAAATCACTTTTACCTTCTGGTGAGTATGAAGGAAGAAATGAATCTGGAAAATGTTTTGTCAATGTCTTAACGAGAACAGACTCAGCGAGTGTTTCAATAAAAGCCGACTCTGCTTATGATGGTTTTACTGTTTTAAACAGCTCATCTAATTATGCTGTTAATGAAGTGACTGGAGAAATCGCCGCTACTCAAAATGCAAACTTTCCACGTTATTATAATGGTGGATCAAAAAGTCTTTTCGTAAAACCATTTGATACAGATGAAGTTGAATTTTCAATTTCTACAATTCTTCTCGATCACAGAGGAAACGATGCTAGTACTTACTTAAACTGTACAGTGTCACTTTAATTTCTCTGATTTAATATATTTGAGGGCCAGCAACAATTATTTTATGTTACTGGCTTTTTAAAAAGAAGCTCCAGCTCATTTAACACTTCTTGATAGGTTAATTTTTGATATTTTTTCGCTAATTCTATAAATATCTCTTTCACTTTTTCATCATAACTTGCCTCTGGATTGGCAAGTACAAACTCAAAAAGCTGAGTGACAAAATCCTCGACCACAATATGCCCCATCATTAAAGGAGACAAACTATAACTTAGTGAATCCGGCAGGCCTTTACCACTTTTCATACCGTGGTGTTCTTTAATAATCGATGTTAATTCAATCGGCGCTTTAACAATAATTTCTAATCGATCAGCTGCTTCTTGAGCATGATTCAAAATCAGCAAATCCTCTTCAGGTGTTAACTTACCTTTTTCAATAAAGTAATGATGATGCATTTTAATCAATCTATCATTATGAAGGGCCAAGTCGTGGAAGACTGAAAGATATAAAATCTTATTTTTTGACTGATCCTTGCTCCACGGAAACTTATCAATAATTTTCATAAGAAAATAGTAAGTTAATAAGAGATGACAATAACCATAAGAAAGCTTTTCACCTTTTACCAAAAGAAGAACTTCTTTTGTCTCATGAATGGCTTTAATCGTTTGATCAATTGACTTAATTAAATTTTTAACAATTTCTATATTAAACTTATCAAATGATGAGTGTTTGAAAATATTGAGTAAAACTTCGAAACTTTCAGAATTAACTTTCATTCTCTCGAGCAAGCTAAGCTCAACACTACTAAATCTTTGGTTAAATTGATTATTCAAAAAAGAACTTGCCACTGAAACTTCTGAAGCTGGAACATATAATTCTTTCCCACACCTAATGAGCAACTTTTCTATTTCACTTGCACTTAGGCTAGAATCTTTTTTAATCTTTTGATGATATTCAAATCCATCTGATTTTTTTATTCTTGTATAGGCTGAAAAAGTAAAGGCCGTATCTGATAAATGACTAAAGTAACTTACACTAAATGACGTGTATTCATCAGGGCTTAACTCTTGAGTAAGTTTTTTTAATTTATCTGAAACTTGAAAGACTGTTGTCTGAGGAACAGCTGCGACTTTCGTTGGTTGAGGTAGTACTGGTATCGGAGTCAGTTCTGGCTCTTGATCAAGTATGTTCTTTTTTTCCAGACCTAATAAATATCCTACATAACTAACAACGGTCTCTAAATCAGAACTTTCTTCCATTAAGGTCATGTAAGGGTAGTATGGGGATTTTTTACCAATAACGACAATGTGGATTGGCTTTTTTTCTTTCTTATTATCTTCACTATTTTTTTCTTCTAGTTTAGCTTCTAAATAGGCTGAAATTTCAAAGGCAACTTTATCAGTGCCAATAACTTCACTACAGACAATAATCTCTATATCTGGAAGAAAATCAATCTGTGACATAGTTTCTTTAGAATTTTGACTCAACAAAGAATCGACACGATACTTCTCTAACATCTTCTTTTGAAGATTTTCACTTAAATCTTTCTTATCTAATAAGATAATTATTTGGCTCATACCTGATTATCGGATACTTAGTGAAAATCATTGAGAGTTGTGAAAATAAAAAAAGGGGGCTATTAAAGCCCCCTTTTTGAATAATAATTCTTGATAAAAACTAGCAACTAATTGGCAACTTCCATTCCTCTTGCTCCTTCCACCACCGTGAGTGTTGGAGAAACAGCTTGAAGAAATTTTTCTGGTTGAGTTAAATCCAGTGCTACTTTTAAAACTTGTTCAACGTGATCACATGGTCTGATGTCTAATCCCGACTGAATCTCTTCAGGGATTTCTGCCAGATCTTTTACGTTTCGAGCTGGAATAATAACAGTCTTTACTCCCGCATGTTTTGCAGCTAGTAACTTTTCTTTTAAACCACCAATTGGAAGAACTCTTCCTCTGATTGTCACTTCTCCCGTCATCGCTACGTTTTGAAGTACAGGTATACCAGTAATGGCAGAAGTTAAAGCCGTCACCATTGTTACACCGGCCGATGGGCCATCTTTTGGAGTTGCTCCTTCTGGAACGTGAATATGGATATCATTCTTATTGTACCATTCAGCAGAAATTCCTAATCTTGGTGAAATTGATCTCACAAAGCTTAAAGCCGCTTTAGCAGACTCCTGCATAACTTCTCCAAGCTTCCCAGTGATCTGAATTTTTCCATTCCCTTCCACTGTAACAACTTCTATATGAAGAAGCTCTCCACCAACACTCGTCCAGGCCAGACCATTAACAAGCCCAACTAAGGCTCCTGACTCGATATCTGTGCTGTCGAATCTTCTAGGTCCTAAGTATTTTGCAAGTTGCTTAGAAGTGACGTTGAATTTTTTTCCAGCAGCAACTTCTTTTGTTACAACTTCTGTCGCAATTTTTCTTACAACAGTGTTTAATAATCTTTCGAACTCACGAACTCCAGCTTCTTTTGAATATCCACGAATGATATCTGTCATACAGCTATCACCGATTTGAACTTCATGCTCTGTTAAGCCGTTACCTTTCACTGCTTTTTTAAGTAAGTATCTCTTTCCGATTTCAAGTTTTTCCTGTGGAGTGTATCCAGATAAATGGATAATTTCCATACGGTCTCTTAAAGGGCCTGGAATTCTACTTAAATCATTGGCCGTCATAACAAACATGACTTTTGAGAGATCGTATTCCACTTCGATATAGTGATCAGCAAAAGATTTATTTTGTTCAGGGTCTAAAACTTCAAGCATGGCAGCTGAAGGATCTCCACGCATATCAGATGACATTTTATCAATTTCATCTAACAAAATAAGAGGATTTGATGTTCCGGCTTTTTTAAGGGCCATCATGATCTTACCAGGCATTGCTCCCACGTAAGTTCTTCTGTGTCCTCTAATTTCCGATTCATCTCTCACGCCTCCCAGAGCGATTCTTTGAAAACTTCTTCCCAAGGATTCTGCTAGAGATTTAGCAATTGATGTCTTACCAACACCTGGTGGTCCAGATAAACATAAAATTGTTCCTTTCCCTTCTTCTTTTAAAAGAGAGCGAACCGCTAAATATTCAACAATTCTTTCTTTAACATCTTTCATTCCATAATGATGATCATCAAGAATTTCCTTTGCTCTTGGAACAGAATTATTATCAGTTGTATACTCATCCCATGGAAGTGAGAGCATCCAATCAACATAGTTTCGAACGACTGCTGATTCAGCTGACATTGGAGACATTGACTTAAGTTTTTTAATTTCCTTAGTCGTCTTCTCACGAGCTTCTTCTGGCATTTTCTTAGCGGCTAAGCGCTCTTCCATTTCTTGGATGTCAGTTTTTCCATCATCTTTTTGGCCAAGTTCTTTTTGGATGGCATTCATTTGCTCATTCAAATAGTACTCTTTTTGAGACTTTTCCATTTGCGTTTTTACACGTGTACGGATTCGTCTTTCAACGTTGATGATTTCAATTTCACCTTGCATTTTTTCAAGCAGAAGTTCTAGTCTTCTTCCTACTTCAACGGCTTCAAGAATTTCTTGCTTTTCAGCGATCTTCATCGTCAAGTGAGCAACCATGATGTCTGCTAGACGAGATGGATCTGTAATCGAAGAAATGCTCATCAAAAGTTCAGGTGGAATTCTCTTATTAAGCTTCACATACTGTTCAAAGATTCCTTTGATGCTTCTGATTGTAGCTTCAAGAGTAACTGGATCCTTCGTTTCGTGATTGCATTTCTCGACTTCAGCAAAGTAGCCTTCACTACCTGATTCAAAAGTTTTGATTCTTGCGCGGTACTTTCCTTCAATTAATACCTTTACAGTATTATCCGGAAGCCTAAGCATTTGAATGATGTTGACGACAACACCAACTTCATAAATGTCTTCGCGATCTGGGTTTAAAACACTTGCATCTTTCTGGGTGACCAAAAAGATTTCATTGTTGTTTCTTTGAGCTTCTTCAAGAGCGGAGATGGATTTCTCTCTACCGACAAAGAGTGGCACTACCATATGCGGGAAAATAATCATGTCCCTAAGTGGTAATAAAGGAAACTTCTTAGACTCTGACCAACTCTGCGACATAGTACCTCCTGCACTATTTGTTACTTCTTTCAAATCCCTAGGTATCACTTCTTGATTTCCTGAGAGGACTTGAAGGGTCTAATAAAATTGTGACATAAAATTCAATTCTTTTGCAAAATAAAAGATAGGGCATTAATTGCTTTTTCTCTCACATAAACAAACACCTATTATATTTTTTATCCCCTCTAATTATTCATAAGTAAGGCTAACTTATAGGATTTTCTTGATGGGTAACATAGGGGCAAATTGTAAGAAAGTGTAAGTTGAAAAATTCAAGATTCACAAAGGGTTAGACAGAAGTGAAAAAATATCTGAGTAAAAAGTTCACCCCATTGTAAAGATCCTGAAGCAGACATTATCTATCCATGGTTTTTAATGGACCTTGATTAGAAGGAGCCTCTATATCAAGAAAGCTTTTCTTGCAAATTGATCTCATATTATGCATGACGGGTGCGACTGAAAATGTCTTTTCTAAAACCTCGCACTCGATATTGTTATACCCTTTGCACCCTTGTGAGAAAATCCAGTAAGTCTGATTGATATAAGCATTCAACTTTCTCTGTCTTTCTTGTGCAAACAACAATTGTTCTTTTGGTGAATTAAGACCTTCTTCTGGAACTTTACCTAAATCAATTGTTTGATTCGCCGGCATCATTCGTTTCATGAATTCCATAAAATCATTAGTGTAACGACTGTCTAATACTTTTTCACCTTTTTCACTAACCCTAAAAACTTTGACAGAAGAAAAATTAGGAACTGAATTATTATTAAAAATTGGTGTTTGATAAACAAAGTTTTCGCCTGACCTAGAAATTTTAATTTCTGCGACTGGTAAATTGGCATTTGTAAAATCAATATCTACATGATCACTTGTGACTTTTCTATCAATACATGAAGCATTTAAATTCTTCAGTGATTTTTCGACAGTACTCTTAAGAAGTTCATTTTCTCTAGTAATCATTCCACAGATCCCATCTGGAATATAGTCAAACTTCTGCAGGGCCAGGTTTAATGTGTCTTCAGGATTTTCTAAATATAGCATTTTACAGTCAGGCATAAATTGATCAGACTTAGTTTTTGATGACGCTAGAAAGCTTGAGCTGTTATTTAAAAAATCTAATTCTTCTTGAGTCAGTCCTAATTTTCTTGCACATTTTTTTAACTCATATTTGCTTCTTTCATTCATTGTAATGGATGTAGCGACACCTCCTAGTACACCCACGAGACCACCTTTCATGGCCGTCTTAAATGTTGATCTTGTAATGGCTTTAAAATTAAACTTTTGAGCTTCTGAAACTGGATTAAAATCTTGTGGAGTAAGGCTTCTATTCAACTTATCAAAAAATTGAACTTCTGGAGAACTGGCTAAAATTTTCTTGGAGTATTTGTCTTGAAAAATTTTAGAGGCTTCAGTATTAAGTCTTTGGTCGTTTGAACCATAATTTTCTTTTGTTCTGATACGATCATATACTTCATTTGAAATTCTGTATTTCTTAGTTATTTCATTTCTAGTCTCAACTCTTACCTTTTCAGCAATTTTAGAAGGCTCAGCTGCATCCTTACCAAGCATTTGTTGTAATAAGTCCCTTTCTCCAAACAGGTTTCGGTTATAAGGAGTATCGACAATGTTTAACTTCATATTTTTAGGTAAAATTTTCCAAGTAGAATTATTACTTTTATTCATCCTGCTCAATATTTCTTTATCGTAATATTTATTATAAAAATCTGTCAGCTTTTTTCCAATTTCATTTCCAATGGGTAATTCAGAAATACTTGTAGAATACATATTAGGCCCTGTCCGATTCTCTAAGATCTGTAAAGCATTTAAAGCAGCTCTATTATTTGCGTATTTCTTTTTTAATTCTTTAAAGAAATTTTTTTTTCGAGATTCATTTTCTTTATAAACATCATTTTTAATTTTCCTAACTTCTTCTAAAAGAACAGGCATTTTTTCATTCATTTCTGCTATTTTTTTCATGCCCTCAACAATATCTGGTTTTTGGTTTTTGTATAACAAATAGCCAAGCCCAGACACTAAACCAAATACCCCCGCAGGATTCATTGTTAATTCATTACAGCTTTCACCGTGTGACTCAATCATACAATTTCTTCTTGAAAGATATTCACTAATATAAGCTGGGTCACTACAGGCATTTTCACTTATGCCCAAAGCAACATTGGAAGTCATTGTCAAAAGTAGTAAAACTACAAAAGAAGACTGAGAATGGTTCAATTTGGCCATAACTTTCCCCTGATAAAATGACTCATCTTTATCGGAATGTTTTAAATTTTATTTAGATAACAGGTTTAAAAAGCAAAAAAAGCCACTCTCAAGAGTGGCTTTTTTTAGAAATTTATTTAAAAGATTTTAAGCTGATTCAACACTTTTTTTCGGGGCAACACTCGTCCCACTAGTTGTAGGAGCTGGTACTTTTCTAGGTCCTTCAATAACTTTTGGAGTCCCTTTACCTGTCACCGATTCAATCGTCACGATGACTTTGCAGACTTTTTCATTTGCTGGAACATCATACATAACATCAAGCATAGACTGTTCAAGAATTGCTCTTAATCCACGAGCACCTGTGCGTCTATCAAGAGCTTGTCTTGCAACTTCTTTTAGTGCTGCCGGCTCAAATTCAAGCTCGATACCTTCATATTCAAATAATTTTGCATATTGCTTTGTGAGTGCATTTTTAGGTTCAGTTAAAATTGAGACTAAAGCCGCTTCATCAAGCTCAGTAAGCATTGCATTGACTGGTAAACGACCAATGAATTCTGGAATCAAACCGAATTTTGATAAATCTTCCGGCTCTATCCCGCCGAGTTTTTCAATCACAGATTGACCAACATCTGTTTTTTCTGAGATGAGTCCCATAGGTCTTTTCGTCATTCTTTTTTCAATAATTTTATCTAGACCAACAAAGGCCCCCGCACAAATAAAGAGAATATTTTTTGTGTCAACTTGGATGAATTCTTGTTGAGGATGCTTACGTCCACCCTTAGGTGGAACTGAAGCAATTGTCCCTTCAACAATTTTAAGAAGTGCTTGCTGAACACCTTCTCCAGAAACGTCGCGAGTGATTGAAGGATTTTCTGATTTTCTAGCAATCTTATCAATCTCATCAATATAGACAATTCCTCTTTGAGCACGTTCAACATCAAAGTCACAGTTCTGAAGAAGATTTAAAATAATGTTCTCAACATCTTCACCAACATATCCAGCTTCAGTTAATGAAGTTGCATCAGCAATAGCAAATGGAACATTTAAAAACTTCGCTAAACTTTGTGCGATTAGCGTTTTTCCCGATCCCGTAGGTCCTGCGAGAAGAATATTTGATTTAGCTAGTTCAACCACATCACCTTTTCTTGAATCACCTGATTTATGAGCAATTCTCTTGTAGTGATTATGAACCGCAACAGAAATAATTTTCTTGGCACGGTCTTGTCCGATAACATAATTATCAAGATGGGCCTTAATCTCATGGGGCTTAGGAACATTATCCACTACTGCTTTAGCATTACTCTTTTGTGAGTCTTCAAAAATAATGTCATTACAAAGTTCAATACACTCGTCGCAGATATAGCAACCAGGTCCTGCAATTAATTTTTTAACTTCTTTTTGTGATTTCCCACAAAAGTTACAATGAAGAGCACTACCAAAATTCGCTTTTTCTTTCGTCATCTTAATTTTCCTTAGCTAAACCAGAAGGATGCCATTTGGGTTTTAATTTAAATTACTTTTTAAGCTTTCTCGCACTTTTATCAATAACTACATCGATAAGACCAAGCTCAATGGCCTTGTAAGGGCTTAGATAATTATCTCGATCTGTCTCTTTTTCAATACGCTCCATGGTCATACCAGAGCTTGAATGCCTGACGTAGATCCCATTAAGCTGCTTTTTGAGATCTTGAATTTCATTGGCCTGAATCTGAATATCTGAAGCCTGCCCTCTTGCTCCACCTAACGGTTGGTGAATCATGATGCGTGAGTGAGGCATGGAATGTCTAAAACCTGCTGCACCTGCCGTTAAGAGGAGTGAGCCCATTGAAGCGGCCATACCCACACAGTAAGTGTACACAGGGCATGAAATGTGTTGCATGATATCGTATATACCTAGACCAGCGTAGACAGATCCACCTGGGCTGTTGATATAAAAATGTATTGGTGCCTCGGCATCTGATTGCTCTAAAAAAAGCATTTGAGCTATTAGTAAGTTCGCCACCGTATCATTAACTTCCGTTCCTAAAAAAACAATTCTATCTAATAAAAGTCGCGAATAAATATCGTATTGTCTTTCCCCACGGGCAGTTTGTTCAATGACAATTGGATTTGGGATATAGGCTTTTGGATCCATGTTCTAACTCCATAACGTTATGACTTACTATTTTATCATTTCCCCGTTTATCGGCTTAAATAATCAATATCTTTAACGATTTAAGGCCATGATTAAAGAAAAAGCAAGACTGGCTAAGTTATTATTATTCTTATTTTTTTTGAGGATTCTCTCCTTAATTTTTTCTTAAAACTCGACAGTTTTTATCGAGCAATATGAATCTTTGTAATTTCTTCAATCTTCGTATTTAGGGTTGAATAAGTGCACCCAAAGGAGGATAACGCTGAAAATCTTTGGGGGATGGGGATAAAATGAATATTGATAGCGACAATCTAGTAAGTCTAGATAAATGGAAAAGCCATAAGAGAGAAGCTAATTTTTCTGATTACCTTAAGGTTTTAAGTTTTAATGACCTTATGAATGAGTCTAGTAGTCTTATGGATGAAATTAAAAAAACTGATGAGATGGAAGATCTTTTTTCTAAAACAAAACTCATGATGAACGAGTTTACTTTTCGTCTTGAAAAAGAATCTAAAAATTTAGCTGAGTCAGTTAAAGACCTTAAAAAGCAAATTGAAGATAAGTTACATTAGTCTTTAATTCACGATCTCAATCCACATAATATTATTAAGCGCTCTGGATATGTGAATTTTTTTCACAAAACAATATCCTAACAATGAATCTTCTTTAATTGTGGTAGACGTACATCCTTATAAAAAAGGAGCCCCCATGAAAAATGTAATTCTAACATCTTTATTACTAATTTCGACACAAGCTTTTGCTTCAAAATTAGTCAACATCAAAAAATTTACAAATAATACAGTTGATCAAGTCGCTACAGAAATTGGAAAAAACGAAAATGTCACTCACTCTGCCTATAAAAAAGTTATAGAATTAAAGGCCAATGCAAACTCTCCAGAAGAAGTAAGACAAAATACAGTTAAACAAGCTCTTCACACTCTTTGTGGTTTTTTTGATGATGGTGTAAGCATTTCATTAAACACTCATGATGATAAAGGATCTCTTTCAGCTACGAGTGATTTTTTATTAAACACTAACTTAAATGAAAGCGATGCTGGATTTAAGACTTTACTCAATGCTATTTCAAAAGCTAACAAGCAAATCGGTGTTGAAGTCTATAGTGGAAGTGCAAGCGGAAACAATACTGCTGGTGATGTTTTAGGAATTTTTGATGTGAAGAATAACGAAATTGCAATTTTTGCTAATACGAACTGTGGAAGTGATGATTAATTAAAAAAGTAGTTGAACTTTATTATTAAAGTTCAACTACTTTTTTTTCTATAATAAGTAATCTTCTAATTTATCGAACGATCCTGTCCATCCCATAGTCATACCTGCTTTTGCAACATTAAAAGTTGCACGTTCATCAAGTGAAGCCTCGCCATAAACTTCCCAAATCACAGTCACTCGTGTCTGATTCGCCCCTTCTGATTCAAGACTCACAACAGTTAACATAAATGCTGGCCAAGTAGGCGCCATAGGATGTCTCGCCATATTTCCTTTTTCATCACAAAACTGTTGAGTGTAAACAATGCGATTGGGTTTAGTCATCTCAAGGTAGTGAACTTTTCCATACATTGTTATGTCTTTTCCATCTGTCATTGAATAGAAAGCTTCTCCTCCAACTGCAATATTGGCCGTAATAAATTTTTGGGTAAATCCAGTTGGCGGTAACCATTTTGAAAAATGCTCTGGATTAGTCCACAAGTCATACATGGTTTCAATAGAAGTTTCAAAAGTTCGATTGATGACAAATTGATCTTTGTTTAAAGTTGTCTCTGCTAAATACTCAGCCAGTCTATCCCACGTTGCATTTCCACCGGCAGATTTAATGAATTTTTTTATTTGAATAGCGCCCTCTTCAGTCTCAAGGGCCATCCACATTTCCATTTTAGTTTTGCTGTTTTTTATTTCTGTGAATTGAACAGTCACTCTAAATAAAGGCGGTCTGTCCTCACTTCCTCCGTGATCGTAAACCAATTTGGAATATTTTTCGACAACATGATAAACCGTGATGTTCGGATAGTTCACTCCATCCGGTCCATGCATTGTATAATTCCAAGTACCCCCAACTCTAAGATCTTTACTATGAGTTGTAATCGTAAAGCCTCGAGGTCCCCACCACTTTGCCACTTGCTTTGGATCAGTCCAAGCTTCCCAAACTTGTTTAACTGAAGCGTCGTATAAGCGCTCAATATAAATTTCATTAGGTTTATTTTTTTGTGTCATACTTTTTTCCCTTTTTTAACTTTTTTAGTATTTATTGTTTTTAAATATTCTTCTAAACGATCAAAGCTTTCTTCCCAGTAAATTCGATACTGCTCCATCCAATCAGAGGCTTCTTTAAGTGGCTCTCCATTTAAGCGGCATGAACGCCACTGCGCCTCTTTAGTCTTTGTAATGAGTCCTGCTCTTTCTAACACTTTTAAATGTTTTGTAATGGCAGGAAGACTCATTTTTTTCATAAAAGGTTTTGCGAGATCAGTGACATTTGATTCCCCCATTGAAAGCTTTGCAAGCATCGCTCTTCTTGTCGGGTCTGCCAAAGCTGCAAAGGTCGCACTTAGCTGTTCATCCGTAACAAACATTTATCTCCTACTTTGTAATTAACCAGTTGGTTAAATATAAAACAAGCTTAAAAAAACATCAAGGGAAATTGAAAAAAACTAAATTGAATTAATTAAAAACAAGTTGTTAGAGTGCAACCTTAGAGACTTTCAAGACTCTGATAGTCGTGTAAAACTTTGGCCCGTAAAAGTGGAACTTTCATTCTTCTGTCATAACCTAAAAGATGAGCGACCGTTCTTAAAATTTCCAGTTGCTCGGTACGATTTCCTAAAGATTCAAATAAGCTCAATAAATAGACCGTATTTTTAGTAAAGGATTCAACATAGTCTAAAATAATTGCTTTAAACTCTGGAGTGACATTATAAAACTCACAACCGACAAAATTTATAAAGACTCGATCTACATTGGTTTGATTTTCAAAATTACGCATGATTTTAACTCTAGATTTAATAACTGATTTCTCAAAATCTGCCACATCTAATTGTTTTAATTCTTCATGGTTCATTGTTGAAAAGCGTGGATAGTGAATCAAGTTAACAGCAAGAGAAAGAATTTTTTCTTCGGGAAAATGTGGCAATTCAGAAAGAAGAACCCCACCTTCGGAGAGATTGACGACTTTTGCTTTGAAAACATGCTCCCCGTCAACATACAATGCTGTTGATTTGAGGGGAGCACGAATAAATTTTCTTTGTAACCTAGAATCAGACATGAATTCCTTAACTATAAAAGCTTCGAAGCCACTTCTGAAAGCGGAGACCTTTCTCCAATTCTTAAAGTCGTATGAGCAATAATTTCTTCTGTCTTTAGGCGCTCAACAACGTAGGCTAAACCATTATTTGTTTCATCGAGGTATGGACTATCAATCTGCTGACAATCTCCTGTTAAAACAATTTTTGTTCCCTCACCCGCTCTCGTGACGATCGTTTTGACCTCATGAGGAGAAAG
>JAYSPR010000311.1:0-7626 GCA_043721975.1 Bacteriovoracaceae bacterium | reverse complement strand
CTATCATAGAAAGGACTCTTAACTTCTTTTCCACTAATATAAATCTTTTCACGGTATTTAATTCCCGCTTTACGTTTTACTATTTCCACAACGACCTCCAAAAAGTTTGGACGCCTTGTAAATCAACTTCACTCTATATGAATGTTAAAGAACTACGACGTCCAAACTATAGCATAATTTACTTAAATTCCCAATGGGCCTCGCGTAGAAAAAGGAGAAGTTGGTTTAACTATTTTCTCTCCAACCCATTGTAATAGGTCATCTTTTTTAAACCTTATTAATGAACCTATTTTGTAATAAGGAATCCCTCTCATAAATACATATCTTCTTAATTTTGAAACTTTTAAATTCAAAAAAATAGAAGCTTCTTCTATTGTCATTAATTGTATTTCACTCATATTCTCTCCATGTAATTATAGTAACGATTGTCCAACTGAATACGCTTTCAGTTCAAAATACTCTTTTTCAAGGCCATCTCTATTTACAAATTTTTTTAACAGAATAGGGCCACGCGCAAAGATTTCGTGACCTTTTCTTAAATGCACTGAACATTGTTCCGCTAATTTTCCAAAGGTCACAACTTTGCGCCATATAGTCTCGCTTTGTTCATTCACTAGGCCCACTGACATTTCACAAACAGGTTCGCCTTTTTTTGTATAGGCAAGACGAGGATCAATTCCAAGACGGCCCGCAATTAATTCAATTTTGTTATCCATAAATTTAGTCTCCTTTAATTAAATACTAAGTTTCTTCACTAAAAATTCACCGAGGGACAGAGCCGTTTTATTTTTTTCGTTGTGCTCGTCTAATAAGCGCTTCACCCGTTCCATTTCGCTTAAGCTTTGATCTTGTATTTTTTCAACGTCCTTGGAATTAAGCTTAGGGATCGCATGAATTACCAAGTCTCTGAAAATAATTTCCCGTCCATAAGATTTATTATTCGCTTCAACCAACAGCCTATTTATTAAAAGCAACACTTCTTGATCATCACCCAAATCAACAAAAAATTTATTCCTCATTCCTTCCTTTCTCTCCTCTCCTTCTCTTTTCTTGCTCTTCCTTCCCCTCTTCTTCTCCTCTCTCCCCTCACTATTAATCACTATCTCTCTCATAACTTACTCCTTCACTATTCCCTGCCAACTCGCCTCTTACTCTCATTTCCTCCCCCAAATTGACCTCCTCCTCAAAATTACGTGGAGAGGGGGAGGTCAATTTGGGGGTCTTAATTTCCTAAATAATATTGGCGAGTTGGCAGGAGTGTTTTTTTACTCGACGTCAAACATTCACCTCAAATTCAGGTCAAATTCACCTCGGATTCACTTAACAAAAAACATCGTTAAATTTCATCCATTTTCCAAAAACAAATCCCTCTGTCTTTTGCAAATTTATTTCTGGCTCATAAACACCTCCCAAATGAAATAAAAATATCTTCTCATTAAACTTTTGCCCGAGCTTTTCAGTGAAAAACTTGTGATAATTTTCTAAAGTATTTTTGTCGCTGAACATGAACAAGCAGTGATCATAAAGTGATCCTAGATACTGCTCCCCTTTCTTTTCCAAACGATCTTTGCTCTTCTGGTGAAGCTCTAGCTCGATGGCCAATGAAAAATTTTTCCCATTCATTACCCCATCAACCTCAGCGTCAGGGATGAGTGCCAAGTTGGTCACATAGTTTTTTTTGTTCACGATCTGGTGTTCAAAACGAATTTTTTTAAAAACTTCGTTCTTTATTAGCTCCTGCCCAAGATCAACAACTCGAAGATCATGAAATAAAGATTCCTCGGATATCGCTGTTGGATAATCACTCAGCGAGATTAGAGCTTCTCCCGTTTTTGTAAGGTAGACATACTTTTTTCTCGACCAAGGATCGCGAAAACCTTTTATTATTTTTGCTTTTTCAAGCCTTAATATAAGGCGGACTAAACCCGGCTGAGATAGGGCGGCCTTTGATTTTTTATGCAAATTTGCCAAATCAAGCACGCGCCAATCTTTTAATGGGTATAACAATTTTAAATGCTCAGGATTAATTTTTAATTCTAAACTCATTATATACGCTCCTCTCGTGTAATTTTCTCGCCTACTGGTGATGAAATCTTAATTTGAGCTAACTCAATCTTTACCTCCGCTTCACTATTAATTTTATTCTGGGGAACAAATTCGGCCCGTCTGTTTCGCACATTAATTAAATCTACCCGCGTCGGATCATGCTGAAGCAAAACGCATTGGCCCTTCTTTAGATTTTTAATGATGTCCGGGTGACAGATAAATTCATTCACGTTCCTTTCGCTTCCTCTATTACCAATCGATCCATCTTCGGTTTGATAGGTCTGCTTTTTCCCAACGATAGTGCCTAAAGTTTTAGCAAGCATGTTAGATGAATCATCAAGTCGCTGTTTAAAAACAATTAGGTTCGCCGAGTTTTCGATTAGAAGACCTGAAAGGTTTTCATCAATCATCTTGATGTCATTTGGAGATTGCATGGCCATAAATAACTGCATACCAGCGCCACGACATTTATTTTGCAGTTCCAAAAATCTTGGTGTTGCGATTGCTCCAAATTCGTCGAAGTAAATGGCCAATGGGTTCTTCATGGAATAATGAGAATCGAAGGTTGTACCCAATTGGATGTAAGAGACATAAAGCATTTCTTCAACAAAGATTTTTGCTAATGCTTTTGCAATCTCGCCATATCCTTGGGTAGACAATCCAATATAAAGACAGGCCTTATCCTTTCTAATTTCCCGAATGGACTTTGTTTTGACTCCATCTCTTGCTTTTAATAAATGAGCAAAGTCACTTTTAACAATTCTTTCCAGATGACCGATCATACCGATAGTATTTTCATTGTTATGGTTGACTATCATGTATTCATAAATTAAGTCGAAAGTTACCTCTGGCCTCGTTGCCTTCAATTTAGTAACCGTATCCCTAATTGCCTGCTCACTGGTAATTTTATAAAACTCTTTTTCAAACTTAAATGAGTTCATAATCCTATCGACAATTAAATTTACCGTGCCATCTTTTAAAGGATTGAGAACAACTGAATTTTCATAGTTCTCGTGAAAAATATAATATGTGCGATTATATTTTTTACAAAGATGCTCGAAAGTTAAAAGTGACTCCATATCTGATTTGGGATCTTGAAAAATCACAGGAACATTTTTCTTCATGTGATTTTCTTGAAGTATCGAAATCAAATTTGTTTTACCACTTCCAGCGGCACCGACAATATAAGTGTGGGCACCAAAATTAATCTCCTCAAGAGGTAACGGCTTCTTCCTGTTACAAGAATACCCAATCATAAGTGAATCATTTGTGACTTTCTTAATTCTTGCTTCTTGTGGGTCTATTCGTCTTAATTCATGCGGAAGCTTGTTCCATCTGGCCCAAGCATACTTTAAAATATCCAATCCCCATGTTCCGATTAAAACTGCGAAGTGATGAATTATTTCAACTAGGGGCGTGATAATATCTGTTCCCTGATTTTGACTATTACTCTTACTCATAAACGTGCTCCCATGCCTTGAACGGCGCAATTTCGATTGTTCGACCTTCGTATTGAATGGTCTTTCCTTCAGTTTCATATTCCAGCAAATACTGTTTTTTTACCTTGCCCTTTAAATTATCAGGAAGCTTCTCAAGCGGAACATCGTACTTTTTAACCGGCTTAAAACTCACATCTGGTTTAATGTTTTTAAGCTCTGGGGCAAAATCAAAAAGACCTGTGTCTTTCGTTTGATTTTGACTGCCTCCTTTTAAATCCTTTTCGTAGAGCATTTGTTTTAAATCTCTATTCTCTGGATCATTGGTATAAAAGTAATGTCCAATTAGGGCGCCAACACTTGCGCCAATTGCTCCAAAGATTAAAGCGTTTCCAGCTTTTGATTCTTGATTTGGTGAAAAGACCACACCCGACATGGCCCCTAGACTTCCGCCTAATACGCTTCCTGTAATTAAAGTTCCTCGCAAACTGGAACACCCAGAAATAAAAACTGCCAATAAAAATAAAATTGCATTAATACGCATTTAATCCCTCCATAAAGAAAATTAGAACTTCCTTTCCCGCTTCAATAAAAACCTTCGGCTCCTGATTTTTATATTCGTCTAATAAGACATCCGTAGTTGTTTGAGCAGAATTAGCGAGTCCTTCTAAAATTTTGTTTTTGTCGTTAACTTCGTTGATTGCACCAAATGGAGTTTGAAGATTGCTTTTGCTCGCTGATAAAACTCCCTTGGCAAACTCCGTGATAACGGCCCCTGCGATATATGAATCCTTCCCATCATTGTATTCACCTCGTAGCCCTGACGTTCCATCAGGGTTTAAAATTTGTACTTTTACGCCTACCTCTTTTGTAGGCGTAATCATCCGATCACAAACCGTTAAAACTCTTTTGTTCTTAGTTACCCCCTTGCACATAAACTTAGTTCCATCGGGAAGCCCGTAACCGGAATAAACTTGAATCATCAACGGTGACTCCAAATTGGTTGAAACGACAGAATTCAAAAGTAGTCCTTTGATTACTTTCCCGGACTCAATCCTTTGTGATCCATCCCAAACAACAAACCTTTCATCAGGAATACCTATTCTTTTTAGAAGTTCAGCATTTTGCTCTCGAATCTTCTTAAGAAGAGATAGATCGCTATCCCCATTTTTGTGTTTTCCTTGTCCTAATTTTTTTTTTGCAACAGGTGTATCTTGCTTTTTTTCTTCTTTTACAGAAATTTGAGCAAAGGCCACCTGAATGCTAAAAATAAGCATTAAAATTTTCATACGTTGTCCCGAGTTTTTAGTTTATGTATTAATTATAAATACGTTCTTCATTTAAAATAATAGGAACGCCTTTTGATAAATAAAGTTTCCCTTTGGTCACATCCATTTCATTGGCACGCATTTTTTCACTCGTCTTGTTGACGATAAATGTCGAGCTGGCCCCTTCAAAAAGATCGTAATCTTTGGTTTCCTTAATTTTCGAGTAGGAATTATTAATTTCGCCGTCATAAACTTCAATAAACTGATGAGCATTATTCTCAGAAGTTTTGACGTGGAAATAATATTTATTCTTACTGGTCACAACTAATAGATTGGTGTCTATCTCTTTTTTCTTTGCCTTCATCGCCAATGTCTTATTGTTATTGGCCAATTCCAAAGTTACGTCGTCTTTACTGCCACCGTATAAATAAGATCGCACTTCACCATCAAAGGTAATCGTGGTCAAAAGATGAAGAGACAAAAATAATGTCGAAATCTGGTTTGCTAAAATATAGAATGTCATTTTTCTCCACCATTGTTTTTTAGATCTGCTTTTAGTTCGTCCTTACTAACTTCAATTTCATTGATCTCCGATAATTTGTAATAAAAATCATAATCCGAGCTTTTAACCAGATTGATTAAAAATGATCGGACGCGCTCGCCGCCTTTAACAATAATTCTGCATTTTCCATCGTCTACTTCTTGATTCAGTAGCACTTCATCAACATCAACTTTAAAATCAGTTTTCTTCAAGGCATTTTGGATTTCAGAAGTTAAATAGGCATTGATTGGTTTACCGCCTGCGACTGACAAAAATGCTTCCTTGCAAACATAAGTTAAAAGCGGTCTAGTCGAAACTTGACTCCCGGCCTGAATAAAGATTTTATTCTTTGAAACCAGAACGACCAAAGTGATAAGACTAAAGACCACTAAAACAAGCATCAGTGTTTTTCTGAGCAAGCGAAGCTCTTTCATTAAAACATTTTCCAAAGTTTCATACATCATATTGACGCTCCCTTGGTATTACGGTTTTAAAAAGTTTTGCCTGTAATCGCGGAAGACTTGTTCTCACACTTGCAATTTTCGCTGGTAGAACCTGTTTAAAAATACTTTTTATAGTTGGCATTGCTTTGGGCATTGTATTTTTAGTAGATGCCTGAGAATTGTTAGGAATAAAGTTTGAATTAAACTTGGAATCTAAATTAGATTTAATGCTTATTCTTGCCCCTCTATTTTGATTCTGATTATCAACCGAACTTAATGAGCCGACAGGAATCTTGGAACTATCTGTTTTAGATTTTCCATTTTCATTATTTGCTGAACTTGAATTAGAAGAAGCACGCAATACTGGCGATGCCGGAGTTGCATTTGAGTTCTGATTTATATTCTGCTGACCCGGCCTTATTTCAGATAACTTCACACTGTTTTGATTAGATCGCTCAGTTTTTAATCCTCCGCTACCTTTCAATGAACTTTGCTTGTTATATTGACTAGAATTTCGGCCCGGATAATAACTTCTTAAATAAGGGGAAAGATTTTGTCCTTTCCCTAGATTATTTTTTTTGTCCTTATTTCCTTTCCCTTTGCCTTTTCCCTTCCCTAAGACCTTTTGCCCTAGTCCATAAATAATTGGGAGAGCAACCAGTGCTTGTGCACCAATTCCCGTCATCTTTACGCCAACTGCATCTGCTGTACTGGCGACTGAACCCTTAATCAGCGAATAAGTAAATGAAGGGGCCAAGAGCATAAGAAGCGTGATTCCAAAAATCCAAATTAGTTGATCCATTGAAGAAACCGCAAGCTGACCATTCTCTGCTGGCATTTGAACCGCATTTCCCACGAGCGCCAAAAACACCACCAATACAAAAGGCAACAAAATACACCAAAGACTAGATGTTATGGTTCCGGTCATGGAGTGCTTAGAAACAGGAAGAAAACTTAGGACTGCTGTAATTGGAGCAAAGATAAAAGTAAAATAGTAAACGGTTGTATAAATCAGCTTCAGAATCAAAATACAAACTTTGCTCATTAAAAATAGCGCTGTTCCCAATAAATCATTGAGATTGGGAATAACCATTTTATCAATAAAGTTCCCTTTCGCTTTTTCTGTGGGTTTAACTTTGACTTCGTTCCACTTTTTAAGAAAAATATTTCGTGGTGAAACTTCGCGCAGTAATTCCTCCGATGCTTGGAAACTTAGATCGACTGCCTTTGTATGAAATCCATAGAAGCAACCCATAAAAACTAAGGCCAAGACTAAATTTTTAACGACTTCCAGGAATTTCATTCCAGTAAGAAATTCCCAAGAGATAGCACCGACAAAGGCAACCGAAAGAAATACCTTCGAATAACTTTCTATACCAAGCCTAAGACCAGAAATATTTGGTTCGTCTAATAACAGCATTGATCTAATCACTCCCGTATTCATAAGCTCTCCTTGGAATTTCCTTTTGCAGCTCTTCCGTAGAAGCGCAGGCGTTCCATCTCATCAAGTCGTTTGTCTTCTAATTCTTCGGCCTTCAGTCGGTTTGCGGTCTTCTGCGCCTTCAATAATTCAAGCTGAACTTCAGACTGCTTTACCTGATTTTCATAAATTAAAGCAGTGTTCTGAGCTGTTAATTGATTGGCCCGACCTGTATTTTTTGCCTCAATGGAATGAGTTACTTGAACTTCTGCTCTTTTCTTATCCATATCGTTGAGCTTTTTATTTTGTTCAACATAAGCGATAGTTTTTTTCTCGTCGCTTTTAATCGCAGCATAATTTTTCATCAACTCTTTTAGATCAACCATATTGTATTTAAGATCACGGATAGCAACATTCAAATCCCCTAGATTTGTGATTTCCTTTTTATCAGACAGCTCTTGGGCTAAATACA
>JAYSPR010000310.1:0-2896 GCA_043721975.1 Bacteriovoracaceae bacterium | reverse complement strand
GCCTTCTCCGTGACCACTTCCCATCAACATCGTTGGGGGGGAGTGGTCACGGAAAATGAAGGCCGGAAAAGACAAAATGGCGGCGGAAATTTCTTAAGTATTCTCATCATTTAATTCATCTCTAAGCTCCAGTGTTTTCTCCTGTGATATAGCCGGTAGACCGGTCATACATAGGGTCATATCTTTTTTAGTAATTTGATCTATAAAAAGAGCATTTTTTAGATCAAATTTTAAAGCGACGATACGGCCATCATGGCGGCCATATGTATGTCCATATTACCTTCTTATTGATCAAAGATTATTGCAAGAGGATGCCAAGAGTAGTTTCTCATTAGGTTAAAGTTAAGTTATTGATCTATCTAAGATGAGATTATGAATAAGAAGGATAGGTTTCTCATTTTTGAGAAATTATTTCTCAAAAATGAGAAAAACCTGTGGCAGATAACAAATCATTTGTTTAAATATCCCATCAAATTCCGTCATTTTCCTCTAAATCGCTTAGTTTGTGTATCCTTAAACTTGTACTATATTTCATTTCTAGGAGATGGTTCCCTTTTATATAGGAGTAGTTGTGAAATTTTTATTTATGCTAATGATTTTATGTTCCTCGCAAGTTTTTGCAAGTTCAGAATTATTTAAGGGTCGTGATGTCGACTGTTATATTAATTTTAAAACGAATGTAAGGGTAACTGCTTGGAGCAATGTTACGAACAGCATTGAATCTTATACAACTGGAGTTCAGGTATATAAGGCCTTTAGAGTAGAAGGAGACCTTTCAAATGGCATGGATAATAGAAAGGCCATAAGCCATGAGACCAAATTAGGAAGTAATCCAATTTTGAAGACCCAAGAAGAAGTAATCGCGTTCGAAGCCTTGAGTGATTTGGTATCGCATTTTGAATTGGGTATGGATATTTCTTATTCTCTAGAAAAGAAGTTGTTTTCTGTGAACTCTCAAATAAATACATTGAATTTCATTGAAGCAAAAAAACTTGAATTTCATTCTGGAGTCAGAACGGCTGAATTATATTTAATTTCTAATAAGCGGGACTTACCATACTCCATCAATGGAGAAAATGTTCAAATGTCCGTGGCTTGCAGTCCTAGATAATTATCTTACATAACGAAAAATTTATTACAAATTTTTTTACTAAGTTTAAAAAAGCTGATCAAGACTTCAGCCCGCACATTTAAATACACAGACTTTCTATAGCAGACCCCAATATTTTGGGGTTTAGCCTTTTCGGGACCAAAAAACAAAGACATCCTCAGACCTGAAGCTGGTTCAACTATTTCTTTCTTGACCGATCTTAGGCTGCATTTGATAATTGTGTAATGAAGAAACTTTTCGGATACATATTGGCTTTAATACTATCAACTCTCGCATTAGCGGAAACTAACTCCGTACAAATGGTCTTTAAGAAGAATAAGGTTAAACTGCAAAAAACTGAAACTATCAACGGTGAACAAATTTATCACGTCGAGCTTCCTTTTGATCCGAGTATCGGTAAAAACTCAAACCATCTAGAAGCTGAGATCTCTTTAATCAATGACTGTAAATCGTTTACAATGCTTAGTGAGATCGACGCGGTCAAAATTCACGTCACAGCAAAAAAGCAAGGCAAGACATGTAAGATATCTGAAAATATTGAACCCACAAAACACTAGTCAGCGATAAAACTTTGGTCATAAAAATCTAGGATCAGCTCACGGCTCAATTAAAATTTGGCCCATTTTTTTGATTTTGGATCAAAAAATTAAGACTTCCGGCATTTTCAAGAACTCATCTGCCATAAGATTATTACTTGTTAATGTATTGAAAAATGATCAGGGTAATTAATAAGCTTTGACATGCTTTGTGTCTTATTTTACGTTCACCCTCAATTTAGTAAATAAAGTTGAGGATCTAACAAATTATTTTGGAATCCTCATCTTGAAAGGAGGTTTATGTTAATTAGAACATTATTTTTGACATCATTTTTAGTTTTTATTGTTACATCAAACATCAGCTATGCAAGTTTTGTTATTGAGTGCAAGGACCAAAAAGCGCGTTTACTTTTAAAATCAATTCGCTTAGACCTTGAAACCAATCAAGCCGGAGATAGCTTTTACAATCTATCAGGCATCGATTCTTGGAACAACCAGGTTAATCCTGTACCCTCAAAGAAATTCTTTCGTAAAATTGGAAATTACATAGTCGTGGATTTTGGAATTTTGGGAGATAATGATGTTAATTTACAAATTGAATACAGAATCACATCTTCTGGTAAAAAGAGTGCGAGAGCAATCTTACGAGATTCAGATCTCGTAGAGATAGTTCCTCTTGAAAAATGTATCTAATCTCAGAGTGAAAAGAAGCACTCCTGGTGACGAAATGGCAAATAAAACATTCTAATTTGACGAGACTTTAATTTTTTTGTGTGGTTTTCTAGGTCCGTTGACATGTGAAAAGTAATTACTTTTTTTCAAATATTTCTTTTCTCTTAACTATTTATATTAATAACTATGGAAGTAGTAAAAAAAGAAGAGTTTTAGGTTCTTTATATCCAAGCTTGTGATCTTCTTTATGACTGTTTAATCATACTTGTAAGGAACACAAGAAGTTAGTCCATTGGCAAATAAGGAAAGCTAACTTTTTTAGTCTAATCTTTAAAATCAGAGCTGACTTAAAAAGTCAGCTCTGGTGATCAATCCGAAAAATAATTTGAAATTGAATACTAATCTTAGCACATTTAAGAGCTCATCTGTTAACGACTAGTAGTTTTTTCATTTGAAGCAGCTCCAATTTACCGGTGCGTTGATCTTTACCTACTTTAACGGAGTCCCTTTTAAGCAGCATAACGGTTTTGTTCAGCATACTCTTTCGGACTCATATAACCAAGTGAAGAATGCAATC
>JAYSPR010000309.1:0-12292 GCA_043721975.1 Bacteriovoracaceae bacterium | reverse complement strand
AATTGTAGGAGACAGGATGTCTTCTTACTAGTGGCAGGATGCCAAAAAAAATGGGGCCTTTGCAGGGGGCCCCTTTTTTTATTTCAGCTCAGTAATTGCGTATCCATTTTCAAATCTAAGGCCTTTATCCCCGGTGCTAATTTTATCACTTGAAAAGTACTTCCTAGAGGTTTAAAAACCCCCATTTCAGTGACAACATAATCAACAACATTTTTTCCAGTTAGTGGCAAAAGACATTTCTTAAGTAGTTTCGATACTCCATCTTTACTGAAGTGATTCATCATGATGATGACTTGTTTTGAACCATTAACGAGGTCCATGGCCCCACCCATGCCAGTGACTTTTTTTCCAGGAATCATCCAGTTGGCAAGGCTTCGTTCACTGTCGACTTCCATTCCACCTAAAACACAGTAATCGATGTGGCCTCCGCGAATCATTCCAAAACTTAAAGCACTATCAAAAAAGCTTGCTCCTTCGCCGATGGCAATTGTTTCTTTTCCTGCATTAATTAAAGTGGGTGAGACTTCGTTTGTTTTAGGCCTACCACTGACTCCTAGAACACCATTTTCAGAATGAATCATAATATTTAAATGCTTCGGTATTCTTTCTGCAATAATTGTGGGCATTCCAATTCCCAGATTGACCGAGGAGTGAGGGTTAAAGAAGTTAATAACTTCATCGGCCATTTGTTCGTTAGTCCAAGTCATTATGGCTCCTTTTGTGTCACAAGAAATTCAATGTCATTTTTATAACCGCTGCCTTGAAAAATTCTTTGAACAAAAATTCCTGGTAAATGAATTTCTTCTGGGGATAAAGCTCCAATGGGCAAAAGCTCTTCAACTTCTACAATTGTTATCTTGGCGGCCATGGCCATAAGTGGAGAAAAATTTTGGGCCGTTTCTTTAAACCATAAATTTCCGTAGGCATCACCTTTTTGTGCTTTGATAATAGCAAAATCTGCATGGAGTGCTGTCTCTAAAATACATGGCCTATCGAACATTTTTTCATCTTTACCTTCTGCAATCAAGGTTCCATAACCTGTCGGAGTATAAAAGGCCCTAATGCCCAGGCCTGCGGCCCTGATTCGCTCAGAAAATGTACCTTGTGGCACGAGTTCGACTTCAATTCTTTTATCGAGCATACGCACTTCTAAATCAGGATTTCCTCCCACATAAGAACAGTAAGCTTTTTTAATTTTATCCTGAATGAGTATTTTAACGAGGCCTCTTCCGGAGTTTCCAATATTATTTGAAATAACCGTAAGATCCTTCACATCGATTTGAGTTAAGGCTTCGATACAATTTTCAGCAATTCCACAAAGGCCAAAGCCTCCACTCATAAGTGTCATTCCAGATTTAAAATCTCGAAGTGCACTTTTGGCATCTGAGAAAACTTTTGGTTGATCTTTATTCATACATTAGAATCCTTAATAATTTTATGAATGTCATTCATGGCCTCGTTTAGTTCAGCTTCACTGATAATAAGTGGGGGTGCCAAAATAAGCCTTGATGTTTGGGAAACTAGATAGAGTCCTTTTTCATAAAAATGTTTCCAGTCAATTCCATGAGTGAGCTCTATAGCTGCAAGCATTCCTTTAAATCGGACTTCTTTTACGTTGGGTAGTTTCTCTATGGATTGAAGTTTTTCTTTGAAGAGCAGTTCAACTAATTTAAGATTAGTTTGAAATTTATGGTCGCGAACAATATTAAGTACACCTTTCATCGCCGCTAAACCTAAAGGGTGTGCATAATTCGTGAGACCGCATGAAAGTATATTTTCTTCGTAATAGTCTGCAATTTTTTGATTAGTCCACAAGGCACCAAACGGTATCATTCCACCAGTAATACCCTTAGCTAGACAAACCATATCAGGATTAACATCGTAGTGCATGTATCCAAAGGGCTTGCCTGTTCTTTCAAAACCACAAACAACTTCATCCATAATCAGCATGATTTTTGATTCTCGGCAGATTGTACTTATGCCATCCCACCATTCTTGAGTGCCGTAATAAACACCGTTACCACCGGTAACCGTTTCAATAATGATGGCCGCAATATTTTGCGGGCCTACATCTCTGACGATTTGCCTGGTTTTTATGATGGCATCAACTTCATTAGGTTCAGGAATTCTCACTACCCAATTTTCTGGCAACTGATGAGTCGAATTTCTCCAATCACCAGTGGCCGCTAGGGCTCCCATGGTGGCCCCATGATAAGATGTTTTTCTTGCAAGAACAATTTTTCTTTTTGTGATATCTCGAGCAATTTTCAGAGCATTTTCTATGGTTTCAGAACCACCAGTTGTATAGAAAATTTTTCCTTCTGGGAGATCCATATAATCAAGGAGCTCTTGTGTGATGGCATTTTTTCCTGGATAGATTCCTTTTGGTGAACTCATAGGAATAGTATCAAGTTGGTTTTTAATTTGCTTAATAATTTCTGGGTGATTATGACCAAAATGAGCTTGGTAACTAATAGAGCTCATATCTGTAAGAGTGAGTCCATCGGCCGTCTTGATTTTCACACCATCGACAGAGAGGATTTCAAAAGTGCTGGCCTCTTTTTGTTTTGACCACGAAATATAGTAGGGAAGTGAATCCATAAATGATCCTTAGTTTAATTTTTTAAAATCATGTCCATCATTTAAGAATTCATATTCTTTGTAGTCACTATCATGAGCAGGGCATCCACGCCAAAAAATATGATGTCCACGATTAAGTTCACTGGCCCCACCACCACAAGTAAACGAAGGGTCTTGTGCTCCATTTTCAAAATGAGAACAAATAGATTTGGGAAATTCATCATGATCGGATAAAAGATTTTTGAAGTCTTCTAAGTCAGTGACCTTGTAGGCTTTTTTAGAAAGAAGTTCCCAACGATTGTGAGTGGTCGAGCTTTGAGAAGATTTATCTTCAAGTTTTTCAACTTCAAAACCAACACAGTGATTGGTATGAAAGATTCCTCCCACTTGTCCTTTTTGAAGCGCCGAAACTTTTTCAGAAACAGTGGGGGTAATTTCGAGATGCTCGCCACCCTCCGGGCTTGATATGAGATAATTGTGTCCCGATGTTACTGGAGCATTAAGGAGAGTCTGCCTCATGGGCCCTAATGATTTTTGTTCAAGAGTTTTTCTGACCAATAAAGGCCAGATGAGTCCGGTCTTAGCATTGGTAGTATTTATGTTATTAACCCCAATGAGGTTATTGTCAGTGCTCACTCCCATGAGACCCACACAGCCAACTAGAGTTAAAACCAATTGAGCCGAATGATGATCATTCGCCGGCACATGAATAAGTGACATGTAGTTTTTTGCTGATCTATGCATATCCCAAGTCTGTCCTGAAAGAACTTTATCTGGAGTTTGAATATGTATAGTCGAGCAACCTTCTTCGGGAAGCATAATATCTCTGAAGTCAGTATAGTTATTTAATATGACTAAGTCAGTAAGGGTGAGACCTGCACCTTTGGCGATGCCTTCAATTTCTTTAGTGATATGAGGAGCGAATTTTTGTGAGAAATGAAATTGTTCGAGGGCAAGCTCATCAAGTTTTAATTTGAGTTTTGGATTTTTAGAAAGCATCAGATGCCTTCTAATTTCTGTGAGCTCACTAATTGCCACTTTAAACTCTTCACCGTGGGAAAGTCCCCAGTCATAATTAGTCTTTCCACTTTGATACTGAATATAAGGAAACATACAATTTGTACTCATGAATTTAAATACTCCTTCATAGCATCATAGCTTGGGCAGACGAGGTAAAGACCACAGTGTTCAATAAACATTTTACTCATTGAGTGAGGGAGAGGTCCTCTAAAGTAACCAGAACCATTTTCAAGCTTGATCGTCTCCATTTGGTAGGTCGATAAGCTCTCAGTTAGTTTGGCATGAAATGCACGAGATATTTTTTTATACTGATCTGTATCTTTCATGACTGCTTTAAAAGCTTGGTAGTAAGTTAAGAAATGAAATTCATCCCCATCCCAAGTGCTAATCATCATGAGTGGCTGCTCAAGAAAATATTGAGTTGATGTAAAGGCTAAACCAGATTGACCCGACATATAGACTAATCCAGCGTCAGGAGTGATCTCTGGAAGCCCTGCTGCCATAAAAGACTTTTCACTGTAGCGAAAAAATTGTGAAGCCGTTTCATTATACACAAGGGCCACTTTATAGTGGGTGGACAATTTTCTTAATTCAATAAGAAAATCCATTGGTACTTTTTCCATGGTTTTTTGAAGGACTGGTTCTAGCCAAATGGCCAAGTACTCGCCAGTTTTCATTTCACTTTCAACGGCTTTTAAAACATCTTGATAATTACTTTCAGTGGGATGATCTAATTTTTTTGCAGAAAAATAAACATCTCCCTCATAACTAAGGGAGCGCGCGAGCATGGAACCATTTCCAAAAAAATGATTTTTAAAAGTCAGCATTTTGTTAGCATTTTTTTCTTTAATGGCACTATCAGATTTAAACCAAATGGACTTAGCGACTTTATCAGTGGCCTCAGATTGCCCAGAAGTGGTGTAAGCGTGGCGTAGGTCACTTGGCAAAACGGTGAGAAAATCTTTGACCCCATCTAAAAATGGTTCACTGACAAAGTTTGAAAGACATACTTTATTAATTAAATAAGGAAGCTCAAAGCTTAAGTAATCCTTATCTAAGCTTCCTAAAGAAAGGGGAATTGTGGTTCCACGACTTAAATGAATTGTTGGCTTTTTCCAATCCACTTGCGTCGTATAATAAAAAACATCCCGGTGAGATTCGAAATCGGGATAATCTTCTCGCATATAATTTTGTTCTACAGCACCAAGTGATAAATTAATATTCAGCATGGCCCCAGCAAGTCGATCGCGATTTCGCCCTTGGATACGTTTAATTCCTTTGACGATGGCCATGACAGAAAGGGCATATTTAAGACTTCGACCTAATCCAGTTTTTTGTAAACTAGGATCAATCGTTACATCTAACATATAAAGAGAGGCGCTATCTTTAAAGTGAGGGTCCATGCGCACACCGCGCTCTAAAGGGTAGAGGCTTAATGGGCCAGCAAAAGCAATTCCTTTAAGTTTTTTTTGTTTATTAATTAAACCTAGGCAAAGTGAATTTTTATCTAAAACAGTATGCTCAAATTTTTCAATATCAGTTTGTCTTGCAGGCTCATAAACATTTTTTTGAAGCGCTATAATGTTTTCTCTGAATTCTAAAAAATTACCTGAATTAATTTCGATCAATTCAACTTGAGAAGCCTCTACTGATTTACTCAAAAGTTGATTAATATTCTTAAAAATTTCAGCAGATTCGATTTTTAATCCGAGAGCTTTTTTTAATTTTGTTTGCAGTAATAATTCATGCCAATCATAGATATCAAAAGCATCTTGGTTATCAGTTTCAGCGTGGGTTGGAAGTATTGATTCAGTGTTTAAAAAAAGCTCCCCACAGATAGCGTCTAATCTTTCGAATAAAAAATTTAAATCTTTAGGTCCAAAAGCAGTATTCAAACGAAAGCGTAAAGTTTGATTTCCCGCGGGGTAATAAAGAAGACCGTGTTTAAATCTTAATTCCACAAACTTATTGAGCATGGATGGATCAATAACATCAAAAGCAAAAGCGAGACCATTGATTCGAGGTCGTCTTATGAATGTAGGATATTTTTTAATGAGTTTATCTATACGAGGCAGAACTTGTTTTTCTAATTCCCAAATGCGGCTTTGACATTGATCCAAGCTAATAGCGTGAGCATAACCTCTAAAAAATGAAGCCACTGAAAACTCTTCACCAATAAAGATTTTTTTTGTTGCATGATGAGAGAGGACTAAGCCAACTTGGGCCTTTTTTGCACAGACAACATAGTCTGGATTTAGTTGCTCACCATTTAAGTCTTTCATGTTCAACTGGCGATGCCAGAAAAATTCTTTGCCTAGATGAAAGCCAGTCTGTACCTCATCGTGAATAACTGGAACTTTAAATGTTTTGGCCATTATAAGAAGTGCGGTATGAAAACGGTCAGAAGAATAACAATCTCCCCCCTCACACTGCATAGGCTCTACTAGAATGGCGAATATTTTTTTAGAAAGAAGCTGCTGTCGTACATTCATCAAAGTTTCAACTTCTTTTTTGACATAAGGATCATTAGACCAGTTGCTCGGTATTTTAAAATCTATAAGGCTTGCTTCATTCCACAACTCTCGCCATTCTTTAGGAAATGAAACATTGATATGACTGTCATCCAGTTCAGGATATTTAACGTATTCGGCGAGATAATTTTTCCATTCAAAAGGCTCACGCTTACTTTTATTCCAAGTGGCGGCCAGGGTCACCATCATGCGACCGTGAAAAGAGCCTTCAAAGGCCAGCACTTTATTGGCCTCAATGTTAACTCTTTTTTGATAACAATAACCCAAGGCCACCTCATTGGCCTCTGCTCCAGAGTTTGTAATGGTGATATGAGTTTTTGGCCAATTCAATTTTCGACCAAGAAAATTAACAAGAGCTGATCTCGCTTGTTTGAATTCTTTAGTTGTTGAATCATTCATCCAACTTTCTAAAAACTGTGAAGCTCCAAAAAAGATGGATGGGTTAAAGCCGTGGCCTAAAGTGGCTATTTGTGAAGCAGCATCTAAAAGATAGTGGGTCGATCCATCACTGGCCTCAATTCCCATATAAGGGCCAACAGAGTTTCTAAGCTTTGTTAGATAAGTTTTTTTTTCTGCAGGAATCATATTTCCAGCATAATATTTTTTTAAAGTCTCAAGTCCCTTTTGGGCATCACTGCTATTAATAATTGGTAATTTCATTTTCTATCCTAATATTACAAGATATCTTTTTTAATAATATTTCCCAGAAACTTTAAGTAAGCATGCCCATTATTTTCCATCATTTTTGGAAACATTGAAATAGGAGTGGCACCAGGAAATGTGTTAATTTCATTTAAGAGAATTTCACCTTCTTCAGTGAAGAAAAAATCTATTCTTGAAAGATGTCTTAGCTTCAGGGCCTTGAAAGCTTTGATCGCATATTGTTGCATTTGTTTAACGGTTTCAGAACTTAAACCAGGGGCCACAATTTCAGTGGTCGTTTTACTTTGAGGATTATATTTTTCTTCATAAGAATAAAATTTACTTGGACAGCTTATTTCCCCGGGAACACTAGCATGAATGACACCTTCATATTCGTAAGTTGAGATTTCAAGTTCTCGAGCGTTGACCATTTTTTCAACCAGAACATATTCAGAATAACCAAAGGCCAACCTCAGGGCTTCATCAATATCATTTTTCTTAAAGACTTGATAACATCCAACACTTGAGCCTTGCGAAGCTGCTTTAACAAAAATACTTCCGTACTTATCATAAAGCTTATGGGCCTTTTGTGATTCTTCCATGCTTGTTAAAAATTCAAAAGGTGTATTGGGAATTCCAAGAGCGTTAAACCACAATTTACTCGTCACTTTATTAAAAGCGATGAGACTTGCTTCAGGGCCGCAACCTAGATAGGGAAGTGAGATGAGATCGAGATAAGTTTGAATTTCGCCTGTTTCACCAGGAGGTCCGTGAATGCATGGGACAACGTAGTGAAGATCGCAGAGAATTTCATTGCTGCAAGCGAGCTGCCTTTTAAAATTAATTTCAACGACTTTTCCATTCAGACTAGATTGACTTGAATCTATGATACGAAAAGTTTTATCCTGAGTCTTATTTTGACTTTTGGGTTTCCCTATCTCAACTTTGTAGACATTCAAGTCTCCCATTTCCAGTAAGTTTTTTTCTACATACTTGGCCGAGACTAACGAGACTTCGTGTTCTGTTCCGCTTCCACCACAAAGTAAAAGCACATTTTTTTTCGTCATTTTTATACCCTGTCCTTAGGCAATTGAATGTCTTTTATAAATTTATATTATCTTAATTTTTCAGGCACTCTTTCTAAGTTAAACTTCGTAAACAATTCTTTTAATTCCACAATCGTTAAGCTTTTAGAGTTTTGTTCTCCATAGCCGCGCATACTGACGGATTTATTTTCCATCTCTCTATCCCCGATAACGAGCATGAAAGGTGTTTTTGACTGTTGAATTTGCCTTGTCTTATATCCCATTGTTTCATTTCTTTCATCAACCTTGACTCTAAAGCCGAGCTCTCTTAGCTCAAGTGCTAGTGATTTTGAAAATTCTAAGTGCTTATCAGTTGAAACGGGAACAATGACTGCTTGTTCTGGCGAAAGCCAGAAAGGAAAAATTCCCGCAATGTGTTCCAGGTAAACTCCAATAAATCTTTCAAGGGAGCCCAAGAGTGCGCGGTGGATAACCACTGGGCGAACATCATGGCCTTCTTGATTTGTGTATTTTAAATCGAAGCGGTCTGGTAATTGAAAATCTAGTTGGATCGTACCTAACTGATGCCATCTTCCAATGGCATCAGCAATTTGAATATCAATTTTCGGGCCGTAAAAAGCACCATCACCAGCGTTGATATGATAATCGTGTCCAGATTTATTGAGTGCCGCTTGAAGAGCTTTTTCCGCAATATCCCAAGTGGCATCATCACCTGATTTAGATTCAGGTCTAGTTGATAAACCAATTTTTATTTGCTTAAAACCAAAATGATCATAACAAATGAAAAACATTTCCATGAGTTTAATAATTTCCGCTTCAATACCTTCAAGGGAAATAAAAATATGAGCGTCATCTTGGCAAAATGAACGAACTCTGGTGAGCCCTGCGACCGCGCCGGCACTTTCATAGCGGTGAAGTCTTCCGAAGTCAGCATATCTCATAGGGAGGTCGCGATAAGAATATTTGTAATGCTTAAACATGAGCATATGACATGGGCAGTTCATAGGCTTTAATGCGAATTCTTTTTTATCCACTTGAGAAAAATACATATTATCTTTGTAGTGAGCGTAGTGACCAGATGTATGCCATAGATCTGAATCTAGAAGCATTGGTGTGATGACTTCATCATAGCCATACTTTACATAAATTCTTCTCATGAAAGAGACGAGTTCATTATAAACAGTCGTACCTTTAGGCATAAAAAATGGCGAAGCTGGTGCCATGGATTCGAAGTGGAAAAGTTCTTGCTCTTTTCCAAGTTTTCTATGATCTCTTTTTTTTGCTTCTTCTAAAAAGTTTAAATGATCTTCTAATTGTTTTTTTGTTGTGAAGCTCACAGCATAAATACGTTGAAGCATTTTATTGTTTGAATCCCCCTTCCAATAAGCTCCTGCAGTGTGAAGGAGTTTAAAAAATTTAGGAAGATGACCAGTGTTCTCTACGTGAGGGCCACGACATAGATCGACAAACTCCGCTTGTTCATAACAAGAAATTTCTTGATCAGCAGGAATACCTTGAACCACTTCAACTTTTAGTGGCTGATCTTTTTTCTTCCAGAATTCTAAATTTTCATCGCGAGAAAAAACCATTCTTGTGACGGGATGTTTTTCATCGATTATTTCATGCATGACTTTTTCAATTTTTTCTAAATCTTCATCGTGAATTTTTACATCGAGATCGATGTCGTAATAAAATCCGTTTTCAATAACGGGCCCGATACCAAATTGGGGGTTATGGGTTTTATAAATTCTCGATATGGCATGGGCCATGAGATGAGCTGTAGAATGTCGTATAGTGTCGAGGTCGTATTTTGCCATGAAAGTCTCCGCTAGGCATGTCTCTATTACTTTTTTACAGTGTTATATTAGCAGTCAAAAGTAGACAAATCAACGAGTTGAATCTTACTTTTGAAAAAATCTTACAATGGCCTTTTGACGCTGTAAGATTCGCGTGGTATGACTTCCCAGCCGTTAATAAAAACGGCCACTATTCATTCATTTTTCTTGGAGATTGTGCCATGGTTACAAGTCAGGATTTGGGATTAAAGACAGGTTCAAACACCAGTGAAATGACTCCTTATATTGGTCTTTTGGCCAATGAAGTTAGTTTAGGGGATGTGATCTCTAAGACTGAAGTGGCAAGATCTTATTACCAATTGGGAAAAGTCTATTACGATAAAGCGGATTTGCCTTCGGCCGAAGATGCTTTTATTAAGGCCCTTACTTTTGCTGATCCAATGAAAGATGGCTTCTCTGTTTTAAAAACTTATGGTTTTCTCATTCGTATAGCGTCAGAAAAACTAGAAGACGCCAAAGCTCAAAAATACATTCTTGAAAGTGACAAGCTCATGGATGCACTTTCTCGCGCTCTCCCGACATTAAGCTCAGAATATTTCTATAACCTTGGTGTTGTAAAAAATTACAGTGGCAACTTTGAAGATGCCAAAGCTAATTTTGAATTAGCTTATAAAAAATCAAGCGAAGAAAACGAACCGGAACTTCTTTCGAAATGTCTTCTTTCTCTAGCGACAAATGCTTTTTACAGAAAGGATTTAGAACTTTCTTTAAGATACCTAGATCAGTTAAATGACCTTTTAAAAATTATTAAGAAATTTTATCTCTCAGGCGCAATGTACACTTATTACGCCAAAATTTTTATCGAGATGGATGAAAATGATAAGGCCCTTAATTACTACAAATTAGCTAATGAATACCTACAATCAAAAAAGTGCTGGAACCTTTATGGTTACATTCTTTTTGGTAAAGCGACCGCCATGAAAAAAGCTGGGAATTTTGAAAGTGCTTTGACTTTATTTCAACTTGCCCAAGAATCAATCGATACCTCAATTTTTAAAAGATTAAATCAACTTATTGAAGCTGAAATTGACGATGTTAATGACTCGACAGTGGATTTATATTTAGATCGCACGAATAGAAAGATTGTTGAACGTTCCCTTGGAACAATTGATTTCAAGCACCGTTTTGTTCTTTTAGAAATTCTTTTCCTATTATCAAAAAATCCTGGGACTTATTTTGATAAGGAACAACTGGCCAAGATGATTTGGAAAGATGAATACAATCCTCTCATCCATGACAAATTGATCTATACATCTGTGAGTCGTTTAAGAAAATTAATTGAACCAACTGATGCCGATTCAAAACGCAAATACATTATTCGTGGAAAAGATGGTTATACTTTTAACCCTCTGGCAAAAATTCGCTTCCATATGGAAGTAAAAACGAATTCTGAACGCTCTATTGGTAACGTTGATTTAAGCTCTCCAGTTTAAATTTTGTGTCTGATGGAAAGTTAAGTTTTTTCAGCAAAGCATCAGACTTGAGACCAAAAGATCTCGAATTTCTTTATCATTTAGATAAAATGTTTTTTCCAATGCCGTGGCCCGCTGAAGCTTGGACCAGTTTCTTTTTAAATCACGAGGACTATTTAATCATTTTGTACTTCGAATCCGAGCAATTGAGCGGTTTTAGTCTTTGGCAAAAATCTACCGCAGATTCCTTTGCTCATTTACTAAAAATTGTCGTTGAACCAAGTCGAAGATCTAAGGGAGCTGGAGAGGCCATGCTTAAGGCTTCCCTTTTGGAGCTCCACAATAAAGGAATTAATAATTACTTTTTAGAAGTTGAAGAAAAAAATCAAAATGCCATTGCTCTTTATGGCAAGATGGGTTTTAAGACTATTCACAAAAAGTCTCACTTTTATTCTAACGGCGAAGCTGCATTGATAATGACACTTAAAGTCTAAACGAGCAAATGTTTGCAATTGAAAGAAAATTTGTTATAGTCACTTCGTTAAGATTATTGATTCAACTTATATTTTAAGATTTAGCTTAATTTTAACCTCCGAAAATAGAGTAGTAAATGTACTGATTATATTAAGGGTGGATTTTTTATTCCGCCCTTTTTTTTTATTAAATGGGATAAAAATGGTTCTTAAGGGCCCACGCACAGGATTGGAATTAAAGTTTTTTGAGCTCACTCAAAAAATAGTTGCCGAAAATAATCTTGAAATTTACGAGATGGAATGGCACGCACCTTCAGGTAACTTGGTCGTTTTTATCATGAATCCCGAGACAAAATCAGCAGTCTTGGATGATTGTGTAAAAGTGGATCGAGGCTTTAATCCATTTTTAGAAACAGAAACTTGGATTCCAGAAAATTTTACTTTGGAAGTTTCTTCACCAGGTCTTTATAGAGGACTTTCGACAGTGGAGCATTTTAAAAGTGTTGTTGGAGAAGATGTCATGCTTCATCTTGCAAAAAAGATAGATGAAGAAAAATATCCTGATTTTCCAAAAACCATGAGAAACAATCTCAAAATTAAAGTGGCCCTTGAAAATGCTGATGAGGCTGGGCTTAGTGTGGATGCAAAAGGTGTGAAAATTAACATTCCTTATGAACAGATAAAAAAAGCAAACTTAGAAACGGATTTAAAAAGTAACGATAAAAATAAAAA
>JAYSPR010000308.1:0-8882 GCA_043721975.1 Bacteriovoracaceae bacterium | reverse complement strand
AATGACGTCGGGTTTAAATTCTTCAATTTTTTCTTTTACGTGAGACTGCCAGTGGCGGCTATGAAATGTCGTATCGATGATTTTAACTTCGTGCTCGGTACATTTTTCAATATATGATGCCAGATACCCGACACCTAGGTCTAGTGTTTGTGGCATGGCATGTAGGTTGGGAAATATTATTACAACTTTCATTGAATATTATAGTAGATTAGATTAGATGGAAAAAATAGCACTAATCCGTACTCCTATCATTCAGCCGAAACATCATGTTGGGAGTCTTAGAGCAGTGCCTTCTATTGGAATAGCTTACATCAACGCTCAACTTAAAAGTGCAGGTCATCAAACAATTGTGATCGATGCACCAGGTGAAGGAATTAATCAATACTCACAAATTAAAAATTCAGATCTCATCATTAACGGACTTGTCGCTTCTCAAATAGCGGAGAGAATCCCAAGTGATGTAAGTGTGATTGGAATTAGTGTCATGCATGCTAATGAATGGGTGTATGATCGTTATTTGATTAAGTTTTTAAAAGTTCGTTTTCCTAATGCCTATTTTATGATCGGTGGAGAAAATGCAACTGGATCAACCAGCTTGATTATGAACGAATGTCCCGAGATTGATGCAGTAGTATTGGGAGAAGCAGATTTAATTGTAAATAAAGTAGTTGATCATTTAATTCAAAAATTACCACTTGAAAATATTCCGAGCATTTGCTTTCGAAAAAACGATCAACTTATTTTTACTGTAAGAAATGGCAATATTAAAAATTTAGAATCATTATTGAAACCTGCCTGGGAAGATTTTCCCTTAGAGAATTATTTTTATAACAAATCTAGTATTAGTGGATTTAATAAAAGATCTATAACAATGATTGCCACTAGAGGTTGCCCCCACTTCTGCACATTTTGCACAGTTCCTAATATGTGGAACGCCAAATGGAATGCTAGAGATCCATTTGCAGTCATTATTGAAATAAAAGAGATGAAACAAAAATATCAAATTGAGCATATAGATTTTGTCGATTTAACATTTGCCTTAAACCGTAATTGGACAGTTGAATTTTGTAATCATTTGATTAATGAAAATATAAATATATCCTGGTCACTTCCAATCGGAACTCGTGTTGAAAGCTTAGATGGTGAAATAATAAAGTTGATGAAAAAAGCTGGCTGCACAAGAGTGTTATATTCACCTGAAAGTGGATCGTCAAAAACTTTAATTCGTATCAAAAAAAAATTGAAGTTGCATGATATGGATCGAGCAATCTTAGAGAGCATAAAAAATGATATTATAGTAAAGCTAGCAACAATTTTTGGATTTCCAGGTCAAACGTTAAAAGAGGCTTTGGGTACTTATTTATTTATAATTAAAAGTGCATTTCTAGGTGTTCATGATGTCGTTTGTTTATGTTTTGTGCCCTATCCGGGAACGGAGCTGTATGACAATTTGGTTAAGGAAAATAAGTTAAGACCAGAAGTTGAAATCATTCGTTTGAATAATGATATTAAAAATATGAAAAGTTGGTCAGAGCATATTAGTAATTTTCAAGTTAGATCGATCGCATTTATGGGGATGGCCACTTTTTATACTCTTCAATATTTACTAAGACCATTAAGAATTATTTCATTAATTAATAATATATTTATTAAAAAAGAACCAAGCACCAACTTAGAAACACTTATTTATAATAAGCTTTATAAGAAAAATATTAAATATTTATTTGTTGAAGAGGTACTTTAATTCTTTTTCGGCTTGCTAAGGCTTAGTGTGTTAATTAGTAAGTCATTGCCGCTTTTCGAGCTTTCACCTTTAAAAAAAGCAATATAAAGAGTCCGAAAAAAATTAGGTTTTGCTAAAAAAACACGTACAAATGCATACGATGGATTTCTCAAAAATCCTCTTAGTGATGTAAAGCCATATCGAAGGCCCCAGCTGTCAGTTAAGTTTTCAACTTCATGCCACATCCAAGTTGGAACGAAAAGAATATCACCTTTTTTAAGGTGAGTTTCAAATCTCGTTATCAAATTAAACCCAGGATATTTTTGAAGATCAGGGGTATGTATATCGACATCTGTAAAATTATAATTTTGACTCGTGGGTCTAGGGTTAATGACTGCGGAACTATTGGCAGAATAGAGAAACCATTTTTTTTCACCTTCGGCCATTATATAGAAAAATGCAGTAGTTCCGGCATGTATTGGAGTTTTTCTTCCAGCTGCGCCAACGAATGATTTGTAGCCTACACCTAGAAAACATTTTTTCATTGTATCGAGCCATTTATGATCTAGGTCTGAAATCAGTTCACTTCTACCATTCATAAAATCACTGAAGCGTAGGTATTTTTTATCCCCTGATTTGATTGCGTTAATCATTTCAGGCCCAGTGAGCTCCTCAAGAACAAATGGACCACCATTTCCATTGTTTGGATCGAGGTGTCGCTCCATAAGTCCTGAGCTTTCTATTAGTTGTAATTTTTCATCTTTAAAAAAAGAGGCAAAATAATCAAGGCTCCATTTTTTGCAACAAGGCCAGTCTTTTGCCTTTCCTTCAAAAACAACAGGTATAGAGTGGTTCAAATACTTTCGAACGAATTCATCCTCGGAGAGGTCTGTCACGCGATCAATTTGAACCGATGGAGCGCTTGAAAATCCTTTGAGGTCTAGTTTCTTTTTTAAAACGATAATCAAATTTTTAAGTAACTTTTTTCGAGATTTTTCGATAATTTTAGCTTTAGGAAATGCACTTTGAAGAATGAAAAGACATGCAAATAGGAATTGATATCTTAAAGGGATTTCTCGATTGACTAATTGGTTATGGCTCATTTTCTTTCCTTATCGGCATTCTTTGTCTTGATGAAAGCAAGAAAATTGTACGACAAAATAAATTATTAATCAATTTCCGGTTTGATCACGACTCGTTATATATTGGAAATGTTCCAAAAAATACGAAAAGAAGCTCCACTGTTTCACTGCATAAGGGGGTAAGGGCTTTATAAGTATGAAAAGTCTAAAAATAGATTGCTTGTAAACTTATAGTTTATATAATTGTTCGATGGGCAGAATTTTCAAATCAATCAAAGCTTCATTTAGAATTAAAGAAGAATTTTTTTCTCTTAATGTTTATATGAGATTCTCTAATGTATAAAAATTTAAGCAATAAAAGTTACATTTTATTTCTATTTTTTTTTATATGTTTTTTCGTTTCATTAAGATTGGTAAATTTAAATTCAACCTTGCTTTGGCAAGATGAAGCGGATTATGCCCTCTTGGCGAAAAGTGTTGCTGAAGATGGAGTACCTACAAATAAATTTAATCCACCCGCTAATATACAAATTATAGAATTTGAAAAAAATGAAAATCAATTGATTAAGTATAGAGATATTAAATATTTAAATAAAAACTATCACACATATTATCCATGGGGGCCTTTTTATTTCATGGCAGCCAGCTATAAAATATTTGGCTATTCCACAGCATCAGCTCGCTACTTTCAAGTTCTCTGTGGATTGATATCATTAATTATAATTTTCATGGCCATAAAAGAAAATGCTGGAATGGGTGCTGCAGCCTGGGGCTTGTTTTATTTCTCTTCAAATCTTTTTCTCTTAAAAGTCCAAAGATTGTCCGTCCACTACTCACCGGCTATCATGCTTGAGTTATTAATTCTGTATCTCCATTTCAAGTACATAAAAAATAAAACATTAAGGAGGGAAAATTGGATCGTATTAATCTTTATCGTTTATTTCTATTGTCAGCCAGTATTTTTTTTAATGACCTTGGCTATAATTTCAGTTGTGAGTATCTATGAGAAAGATTTTAGATTCTTGATAAAACTTTCAGCCTGTCTTTTTATAGCAATTACACCTTGGGTTTATTGGTCTAATTACACCTATTACTTAAAAAATGTGCCCTTGAACACATCTCTCTCATTCGTAAATAGTTTTTATAATTACCAAGCTTTGTTTCGTGAGCAATTTTTACTAGGATTATTATGTGTAATTGGTTTAATTTATTTCCTTTACTTAAAAAAGAATGAATTTTTTTTAAATAAATATAAGTTTGTATCTTATTTATTAATCTGGCTTTTTTCCTTTTTGGTGCTGGTTCCGATTTTGGCACCGTGGTGGCTAACACCAGAGAGATGTACATCAATACTAGTTCCTCTGTCGATAGTAATGGGTTTAATGGCCAATCAGATATTTAATAGTACTAAAAATAATCTCTTAGTCTTTTTGATTCTAGCTTTGCCGGCGATGTGCTTCGTGGATAGTAGGGGAAGAAGTACAATTCATCAAACTGTCGGGGCTATCCTGAATAAGAAATTAGACAATGGCGCAAATTGGGTCAAGGAAGCGGTGGATTTTCTAAGAGAAAAAAATGTAATGAACGATGAATTGATATTTTCCACAATGGATAACATGAGTCTTACTTTTTATATGAATCGCCCTGTCTATCTAGCGTGGATGATTGATTTTCAATTTTTGAAAAATTCGAAAAGAAATTTTTGGTACATAGAAGCTCCCGATAAGAAGTCCTGTGAAGAGTCAACCTATCTTATGAAAGACAAAGGAAAAAGTATTTGTAAAAATGATTACTTCACTTTAAATCTACTCGAAAGAGATTGCCTAAATTATAAGTTTAAAGATTTTAAAATATTTTCTTGTCCGAATGACAAATAGTCTATCAAGAGAGCACTGAGACAAATATTAAATTTTCTCTCAGGTTAATTTTTGAATAAAATTGGATTTTATCAAGAAAATATGTTTTTCATTTTCCTCATTGATTAAGCCTAGTAAATTGTCATGGTCAAATAAGAATTTAACTTTGAAAGTTTTTAAAAACAACAAGATCAATTTTATAATAAAAGATGGTATTGGTATAAATTTTTTTTCCCCAAGATCAAAAGAAGACATCAATTGTTTAAATGAATAAATTTGGCTGTTTGACGGGATGAAAATCTGTCCACGGTTTAGATTAAAGCTTAGAGTTAAGTCTTTAATGTCTTGCAGGATATGATCGATACTTGAAGTGCAAATGATTTGATTTCCTTTTCCAATAATAGGAATGATTGGAAATGTAGAAATTTTTTTAAGCTTAATAAATAGAGTAGAGTGTTGTTTACCAAATAATAAGCCTGGCCTTATGATAATACCGTTAAGCTTTATAACTTCCTGTTCAATAGAGAATTTTATTTTTCCATAGTTGCTTATAGTATTTGAATGCGCACTCAAGCTAGATATAAAAATAACCTTAGCACGACAATGTGTGTTGATTTCATTTATTAACTTTTTTGACCTTGCGGACTGAACTTCTATTTTGTCCTTATTATCAAAATCGAATGCGACAAAAATAAAGAAATCAAATTTTTCTTTAGGCAATTTGTAATCATGCTCTTGTGACAAATTAAAATAATATTGAGATTGAGTAGACTTTTCCTTTGAAATTCTTTCAATAAGGTATCCTTGCTGTGATAAGTATTCGGAAAGGTGATTGCCAAGATAGCCGGTGCTTCCATTGATAAGAATTCTCATAGATTTATAAGTTCAATATATTAATAAAACTCTTCTTTATTCATAAAAAAGAATGAGTTTACTTTATATTAAAATGTAAAGATAATGTAAAAATAATTAACCACTGCCTTTTATATGAGTACATAAGTTGATTTATATTATTGGTTCTGGTCCCTCAGGTGTTTCTGCCGCAGTCGCTCTTCTCAAAAGAAATGAGCGTGTAACAATTTTAGATGTAGGCTTGACGAGAGAAGATACGATAGAAAAATCTAGTTCAAGAAAAAATCTTAAGAGCACCCAAGGCTCATTTTTTTCATATGATTTCTCCAACAAGCAAATTTATAAAAATAAATCAGGCTACCTAGGGTCTAAGGCCTTTGGGGGACATAGCAATACCTGGGGGGCAAATCTTTACCAATTTAAAAGTCATGATTTGGTTAATTGGGAAATCGATATGGATGATTTAGACCTGGCATATAAAAGTGTACTAGAATTTGTTCCCAGTAGTGTAAGTACACCAAGCGAAAATGAACAATTTTTTGCGAAGATGCTAATTTTTTTTTCAGGCATCAATGATTCATTCAATGCTCAATATTCAAAATTAGCAATCAATAAAAACAAGTGTAAGAATTCTCAAAGTTGCTTATCTGGGTGTAACAATGGTGCCATATATAATTCATCTCATACAATCGAAGAATTGTTAAAGGATTCGAATTTTTCCTACAAGAAAAATATTCAGGTCATAGCTGTTAATGAAATAGATGGTGAGGTAATGGTTCGTTACGAACTTGAAGGAATAGAATCATTTTTTAAAGGAAAGAAATGTTTATTAGCTGCAGGCCCATTGAATAATCTTATTATTTTAAAAAAATCAGGCATATTCAATAAGGCCACAATTAAAATGCAAGACAGTCAGTATTTTATATTTCCAGCATTTAGTTTAAAAAATCTTCCGCTAAGTGAAGGCTTTAGTTTAAGTAAGTTTTTTATAGCTTATAAATCAAAAAAGATAAATTCATTCTTTCAGATTTATAGATTCCAAAAAATATTTATTGATGTTGGCTTTAATCTTAAATATTCCAAGCGCTTTATTAGTTTTCTATCCATTTTCTTTTCAAGAAAAGTTTTAATTACTCAAGCCTATTTAGATTCAATAAATTCCGTGAATTTAAACATTTTTTTCGATGAGAATAAAAAGGTAAATATTCATTTCTCTAAAGTAGATCGTATAAAAGCCTTGCTTAAAATAAATGCTCACTTAATGCACTTGAGTAAGTTTTTTTTAAAAACTGGCTTTTTTGTATTTCCATTTCTCGTAAAAGTCTTGAAGCCAGGTTCAGGTTTTCGCTGTGGCGGTTTATTTCCAATGAAAAAAACACCGAATGAGGATGAGTGTGATTTTCTTGGTAGACTAAATAATTGTATCAATATTCATTTGATTGATACTTCAATTTTTAACACTATCCCACCGGGTCCTATTACTTTGACCGCCATGGCAAATGCCTACCGTATTGCATCTAAGATTGATCTATGATCTTAAGAATGACTTTATGTTGCACATTGAAATTGTTGAGAGCTTGTTTGATTCACGTTAGCGATAAATGAATTAGCATGAACTAAAAATAGCTATAAATATCTGTGAACACAAAATAAAGTGCCCAGCTAATTTCAGAAACCAAAAAATAAATCAAGAGTATATATGTAAAGTTTCTTAATTTAAAATTTGATGAGATGACTTTAGAAGAAAAAATAAATATGGGAAAAAGAACAAATGAGATATGCCTGAAATTTTGTATAGATTCAAAACCTACGGTTAGGACCGCATACACGATGGCCATCAACGAGCTAGCAATTAAAACTTCATTTGGACTAATGTAGTTTTTTAAATTTCGAGGTGAAAATAATAAAATGAGTAAATTAAAAGATATAAATAAAACTACAGAGATGTAGAGATTAAGTCCAATGAAATACCCTAGCCTGTCAACGCGATAGTTTGATAGCTCAACAAAGAGAGATGACTTTAGTAAATAAAGCCAAGTGCTATTAAAACTTTCAGAAGTTAAGAAAGGGCTTTTAAAATCATTTAAAGTGGGAATATCAAAAAAAGTTTTAATTGTATGATTTAACTTTGCCGTTTGCATTCCCGGATTAAAAACATCACTTACTCCTACTGCGGGAAGATCTTTATATACATTAATCAAAATAAGAAAAGTAAGTGAGATCGCCATAAAGAAAATTGTTTTCTTTTTATTGGAGGAGCTTAGGAAAATAAATGGATACAAGACTAAGTAATTCAATTTTACAAGTGTTCCAGAAAGTAAAAAGAAGAAATTTAATTTTTTTTCTTTCGCTAGAAAATAAATTGTTAAAAAGATGTATAAGTATAAAATACTGTCGTTTGAAATTTGAAAATTGTTCAATAAATAAAAGGGATGGAAAAGAAAGGTAAGAAAATATAAATGCTTTAACCGGGGATCATGTGAAGATACTTCAAGAGTAAAAGTTTTCAATATGAAAATAAAACCTATCAAGAATAACATCCCACTTAAAAAACGAAGACTATTAAAATCTTTGTTTTGATAAAATGATTTTTCTTTAAAAAATGCTTTGTATGGTAGGTAGCCAAGTGGTAGGTGTTGACAATATTCGCACTCATTGTGACTAGGAAAAAGCTTCTTCATCGAAATTGCATCAAAATGTCCAAGTGTGTCGCTTTGAAATTCTAAATAGTGCTTTGTGGTATAATTGCTAACCAACAAAGTAAGAAAGATAAGAATAGCTACGCGATGGAATGATGATTTAAATAAGAAAAAAATTAAAATCAATAAACCAGCCGTTAATAAAAAATGAGAAAGTAAATTAAAAGGATTTTCAAGTGTTGGAAAGAAATCCATTGAAATTAATTCATTGGATTTCAAAACAAGACTAAAAACAATGTTGGAGTCAGTTACTTCGACCAAATATCTTTTCCCGTCGCTTTTTAATACCTTCAGTCCTTTAATGAATTTAACAGGACCATCAATAATTTGTATTTTTGCAATTTTTGAGAATGGATTTTGTGTGACCTTTAATTGAAATGTTACATCTACTATTTCTTTCGGATTAAGATTAGATTGATATTGCGAGTCAGCAATAAACTTACCAGGTGTAAATGTCGATGGGGGACTATTTTTAAAATGAGTCAGGCTGGTAATATTTTCAATAGTTGGCTCACTCAATTGATGGAGACCGTAGCCGGTTACAATTAATATCAAGGAAATGACAATGGGTATGAAATTTAGCGAATTCAATTTTAAATTAGAGTTAAAAAATTTCATTAATTGCATAAATTGTAATGTCGCCATTTATTTTTTTATTTTTTGCATTTAG
>JAYSPR010000307.1:0-7907 GCA_043721975.1 Bacteriovoracaceae bacterium | reverse complement strand
CCAAAGTTATAGAGGAAGAAGCTTCATCAGAAGATTTAAAAGTCGAGAGCTCAGCAGTTATTCCAAAATAAATTTTTAATCTTGAGCGAAGAGTTGTTATTCTTCGCTCAAAACTTTTCTTAATCTTTCTTGTTCTTCTTCGGTGTAAATATCTTGAGCAGGTTTATTTTCAACCTTTATAATCTTCTTTTTTTTCAACGATGACATTTTTGATTTAACTTGATCCTCTTCGATTATTGGTTCTGAGTTAGAATAAAGTTTCTTTGAATAGCGCTTTGTCGTTGAAAGCTTTTGCCTAGTCGTTTTAACGGCTTCTCTCGCATAGGGTGTGACCATGGTATAAAGTTTATCAAAAAGCTGTTGGCCTCCACCAATAGGGATGCATAAAATGGCAAAACTTAAAGTGAAATAAAATACAAATCTTATAATAAACATATTTTTTGATTATCCTTTTTAATAAGTCTTAGTTAGTTTTTTCTACCATTCGTTCAATTTTCTCTACGGCTTTAATGAGATCATCTCTATCGAATGGCTTTTGTAAAAAATCAGTGGCGCCGTTTGAAATAGATTCTATAACAATGCTTTCAATATTCAGTGATGACATCATGATGATAAATTTTTCACCAGAACCTTTATCTTGCAAATGTTTAGTCAGTTCTAGTCCAGAAATTTCTGGCATGACTATATCAACGAAAATTAAATTTGGCTTTGCAGAGTGGGCAATTTGAATGGCATCTTCAGCTGAGCCCGCTTGGCCGATCACATTGAATCCTTCAGAAGTCAGAATATCAATCATACTTCTTCTGTTGAATTCAGAGTCATCAACAATCATTATTTTTAACTTGTCGTGGTTTCGAGGTGGTTTCATGCTTAACCTAATTTAAAATGTTTCTTAGGTTTATATTATCAAATGTTGGAGTGAAAAAAAGAAAAACCAACAATACTGTTGGTTTCTCTTTTTATTTTGCAATCTAAGGCCATGACCGACTTTAATAGTCAGAAACTTATGCTGCTGCAGGCGGCAGAGTTTCTTTTGGTCTTTGAAAATTTTTCTTCTTCATCGAAGTTTTCTTTTCTTTCCAGCCCACGAGGGCAACTTCTAGTACTTCATCAAATGTTTTGACCGGAACAAAAGTAAGTTTAGCTCTGTATTCTTCAGGAATTTCTTCAAGATCTTTTCTATTTTTCCAAGGAATGATAATGGTCTTAATATTCATTCTCATGGCCGCTAGGGCTTTTTCTTTCAATCCACCTATAGGCAGAACTTTTCCAGTTAGCGTAATTTCTCCTGTCATGGCCACATCACGGCTTACCGGAGTATTAGTTAAAAGAGAAACGATAGTTGTCGCAAGAGTAATACCAGCACTTGGACCATCTTTTGGTGTAGCACCGGCTGGAAGATGGATATGCATTTCATGTTTTTCAAAAACGTCTTCATCAATACCTAGTTCAAACGACTGGCTTCTGATATATCCGATCGCCGTTTGAGCAGACTCTTTCATGACGTCGCCTAATTGTCCGGTGAGGGTTAAGCCTCTTCCTTTCATTTTCGTGGCTTCTATATAAAGAACTTCGCCACCGTGAGAGGTCCAGGCAAGTCCAGTTGAAACACCCACTTCATCAGTTTCTTTTTCATCGTCTTTTGAGTAAACCGGAGGACCTAGAAGTTTAAAGACAGTGTCACTCATAACGTGAGTAAGATCTGCTTCACCTTTGGCAATTTTCATTGCAACTTTTCTGCAAATAGCACCAATTTTTCTTTCTAAGTTACGAAGACCAGCTTCTGCGGTGTAACCTTTAATAACACTTGCGACACCTTCATCACTAAAAGCAATATGCTTTTCAGTGATACCATTTTCATCCATTTGTTTTGGAATAATGTATTTTTTAGAAATGGCCACTTTTTCTTCTTGGGTATAACCAGAAAGATTGATGATTTCCATACGGTCTCTTAGTGGAGCAGGAATTTGTTCTAAAACGTTTGCAGTCGCAATGAACATAACATTTGATAAATCAAAGGCCACATTCATATAGTGATCTCTAAAATTCATATTTTGTTCAGGATCTAAAACTTCGAGTAGAGCAGATGAAGGGTCCCCCTTGAAATCTCCACCGAGTTTATCAACTTCATCTAGTAAAATAACTGGATTGTTGCTTTTAACTTGCTTTAAAGCTTGAATGAATCTTCCTGGCATCGCACCAACATAAGTTCTTCTATGGCCTCTGATTTCTGCTTCATCTTTCACACCACCTAAAGAGATACGAACAAATTCTCTTCCACAGGCTTTTGCAATTGATTTACCAAGAGATGTTTTACCAACACCAGGAGGTCCAGAGAAACATAGTATCGGTCCTTTCATTCCAGGCCCTTTTAATTGCCTGACAGCAAGATATTCTAAAATTCTTTCTTTAACTTTGGAAAGATCAAAATGATCTTCATCTAAAATTTCGAGAGCAGAATCTAGGTCAATTTTTTCTTCATTAGATTTACTCCAAGGAAGATCGCACATCCATTCTAAATAACTTCTTAAAATAGAAGCCTCTGAAGAGTCAGGGTGCATTTTTTCAAGGCGAGCAAGTTGCTTAGTCGATTCTTTTTCAGCTTCTTCACTCATCTTAGCAATTTTAATTTTTTCTCTTATTTCACCAAATTCATCATCAGATTCTTTGTGACTTTCATCCCCGAGTTCTGACTTGATGGCCTTGATTTGTTCTCTTAGAAAATATTCTTTTTGATTTTTTGTGATTTCTTCTTTGGCAGTGACCTTGATCTTATTTTGCATTGCTAAGATTTCTAGTTCACGAGATAAGATATCGTTGATTCGGTGGAGTCTTTCCATTGGATCTAAAATTTCTAAAATTGCTTGGGCTTCTTCAACGTGGAGGTTGAGGTTTGAGGCCACAAGGTCAGCGAGTCTTCCTGGATCTTTGATGTCTTCGAGAATCATCGGTATGTCTGTAGCGAGAGCTTTTCCAAGGTGAATGACTTTTTCAAGTTGTTCACGGATATTTCTCATTAAGGCGTTAGCTGCAATGTTGTTATCTTCAAGTTGAACATTATTCACTGGAGCGATCTTGCACATATAAAAAGGCTGCTCTTGAGTGAACTGTGTAATTCGTGCTTTGGTTAAACCTTGCACTAAAATTTTCGTTCTTCCATCAGGGAGTTTTCTGATTCTCATGATCATGGCGATGGTGCCCATTTCATAAATTTCATCAGGGGCAGGGGCTTCGGCTTTCATGTCTTTTTGACTAGACAATAAAATTAAGCGGTCTGTTTTGTTGTACGCGTGATCTACGGCCAGTATAGACGACTCTCTTCCAACGAAAAATGGGTGTATCATAAACGGGTACACCACGAGTTCTCGAATTGGTAGGAGAGGGAGGTGATCTTTTAGTTCGATGTTGTCACCCTCGTAATTAGTTACCATACAAATTCCTCCAAATTGGCCTCTATGCAATTTCATTTGCATTCAGTTAACTAAATCGGGTTCTGGCATAAACTCTTTAAAAAAAATTGAGATTTTGTGAATATTTATGGTTTTTTTTGGTTATACTTGATTGCGATTATCATTGGTTTAAATGAAATTTAAATGAATTACTTGAGACAATTCATAGGGAGATAGCCATGGGAATGAGTATAGGGGCAGTTATTTTAGCAGCAGGTGAAGGCAAGCGCCTTAAATTAGATTCACCAAAGCCATTAGCACCTTGTTTGGATAAAAAATTAGTAGATTTTCCCTTGAGAGAAATACAAAAATTCTTTGCTCGGAATAATTTGCGTGGTTATAGAACAGCCGTTATAGGTCATCAAAGACAATTGGTAACGACTTATATTGCTTCTCGCTATGCAGATGTTAAGTTTGCCGTTCAAGAAAAACAATTAGGCACGGCAGACGCGTTGAAAGCTTATTTTAACTCTAGCCCTGAAACACATAAATTGGATTACACATTAGTGATATGTGCCGACACACCAGTGGTGTCAGAACTTGAGCTAACACAAATGCTAACACTCCTTGAACAAGAAAAATGTGATGCTGTTGCGGCGACATTTTTTGAATCAAATCCCACTGGCTATGGACGAATTATCCATGGTGAGAAAGGTTTTCATATCATTGAAGAGAAAGATGCGACTGATGACCAAAGAAAAATTACAGAAGTCAATTCAGGTCTCTATTTACTAAAGACATCTTACGTAGTGGAGCATTTAAAAAATATTGATTCAAATAACAAATCCGGTGAATTCTACTTAACAGATATTTTTAAGGATGGTCTTAATGTTAAAGCTCTCTCATTTGCTGAAGGAGAGGTTTTTTTAGGGGTGAATAATTTAGAGCAACTCGAAAGAGTCGAAACTACCTTGAGAAAGAAGAAAATTCAAAAATTAAGAGACCAGGGAGTGCGTTTTATCGATTCATCTCATACATATATTGATGACGACGTAGAAATTGGTGCAGGAAGTGTGATTTATCCTAATACCTACTTAACTGGAAAAACAAAAATTGGGAAAAACGTTATTGTTGAATTCGGAGCTCAATTAAAGGATTCAATAGTTGCTGATAGCGCTCATGTATTAGCTTACTCAATTTTAGAAGGGGCAAAACTTCATGGAGGTGCCCATGCCGGACCTTTTGCGAGACTTCGCCCAGGTGCCGATATTGGAGAAATGGCGAAAGTGGGAAATTTTGTTGAGATTAAAAAATCAGTTCTCGAGCGTGGAGTGAAAGTTTCTCATTTAAGCTATATAGGCGATGCTTTTATCGGTGAAGAGACAAATATTGGCTGTGGTTTTATTACTTGCAACTATGATGGGGTCAATAAACAAGTCACTAAGATTGGCAAGAATTGCTTTATTGGATCCGACTCACAAACGGTTGCTCCAGTTGAAATCGGGGATAATTGCTTCGTTGCTTCTTCGTCCACGATCACTAAAGATATGCCTAGTGGTGCTTTTGCCATTTCCAGAGGCTCTCAGGTGACAAAAGAGAGTATGGCCCACCGATTCATTAAGAAAAAATAGTAAACAGACACTTCCAATTTTGTTATCTTGAATTAGTTAAAAACTTTTAAAAGGTATCTATCCATGTGTGGAATTGTCGGTTATTTCGGGCCATCTCAAAATTCAGTTCAAATTGTTCTCGAAGGATTAAAACGTCTTGAGTATAGAGGTTACGATTCAGCCGGTGTGAGTTTCATTGACCAAAATAATCAAATGAAATTTTATAAAAAAGCTGGAAAACTTGATAATTTAAAAATTGAGCTTCAAGGTAAGGATGTTGTCTCTCGCACATGTATTGGACACACGAGATGGGCCACTCACGGTGGTGTAACGGATATCAATGCTCATCCACATAATAATGAAGTTCTTTCAATCATACACAACGGAATTATTGAAAACGCTAATGAAATCAAAAAAGAATTGAGTGCTCATGGAGTGAAGTTTAAATCTGAAACAGATTCAGAGTCTTTTTTAGAGCTCGTCACATTTGAACTTAAAAACGGTATGGGGATTAAAGAGGCCATTTCAAAATCATTTAAACGCATTCATGGCAACTCTGCCTTTGTGGTTTTGTACCCGAAGACCGGTGAGATTTATGCAATCAAAAGAGGAGCACCTCTTGTTTGCGGTATTAACGAAGTAACTAGCGAGGCTCTCGTGTCTTCTGATCCTTATGCACTTGCTGGTATCGTTCACCAACTTTATTTTCCAGAAGATGAGGTTCTCGTTCATTTATCTGGTGAAAATAGAAATCTTATTAATTTTTACGAGCTAGATCTGACAAAAACCAAAAGATACTTATCTAAGAAGCAAGACATGTCACTTGAGGTTAGTGAAAAAGGCGATTATGAACATTTCATGCTCAAAGAAATTTATGAGCAGCCGGAACTCATTCGCAATTTAACGTCATATTATTTTGCAGGTGAAGGCCGTGAGTCTTTAGAAAAAGTTGCGCTCTATAAACCACAAAGAATTTATCTGTCTGCTTGTGGAACAGCTGCTTATGCAGGTCTTGTGATAAGAGATTTTCTTGAAGGACTTAATCGCATTCCTGCTACTGTAGAATTGGCTTCTGAATTTCGCTATAGAAATCCAATTTTAAAAGAAGGAGATGTGGGAATATTTGTTTCTCAGTCTGGCGAAACCGCAGACACTTTAGCAGCTCAACAGCTTTGTAAAAAAGCTCATATTAAAACCATGTCTATTGTGAATGTCGATGGCTCAACACTTTACAGAGATTGTGATGATAATCTGCTTATAAGGGCTGGGATTGAAATTGGAGTGGCTTCAACGAAAGCTTTTACTCAACAGTCTTTAACAGGACGTCTTCTTTCAGCAGCACTTGCTGGAGATTTAAAGGATGAGGCAAAAAAAGTTAAACTCACAGGAAAGTTTGCTCTTTTAGCTGAAAGAATCGATAGGCTCTTGGTTCAATCAGAAACAATTAAAACTGTAGCTGAATCAATTTATAACAAAAAAGGGTTTTTCTACACAGGACGTGGGGCTTACTTTCCCATTGCTCTTGAAGGGGCTTTAAAGTTAAAGGAAATTGCTTATGTTCACGCTGAAGGTTATGCCGCTGGCGAGCTCAAGCATGGACCTATTGCTTTAATAGACGAGGAGATGGTTAATATCGCCCTTGTTGGTCCTGAATTATTCGAAAAGACAGTTTCAAATGTTCAAGAAATTAAAGCGAGAAAAGGTATTATTGTCAGTATAGGGCCTCGTGGTAATGAAGAACTTATAGGACTTAGTGACTACTATATCCCTCTCGATTTTGATGGACTTGAAGAGCTTTCACCTCTTTACGTCAACGTGGTTAATCAGCTTCTCGCTTACTATATGGCCAAGTTCAAAGGGACAGACATAGATAAGCCTAGGAATTTAGCTAAATCAGTCACAGTTGAATAACGAAGAAAATAAAGGCAGTAAAAAATATAGTATGAATTGCTAAAAATTCAGCAGCTGTTATATTCGGCACCTCAAAGCATAACAAATTATTTAGTGCTTACTAGTGTAGTCAATATTAACAAGTTGAGGATTTATGAAAAATTTACTCGGAATCATGGCCCTTTCTTTACTCGCTACTTCTTGCGTAGAATTATCTGGACGTCTTGATGTAAAAGAATCTTTTGTTGTCACAAAAAAATCAGGATTTTTAAATCTTGGTAGAAAGAAAACAACAATTGAACCAAAAATTTACAATGCTTCAATTAAAATTCTTGGAAGAAAAGATTTTAATTTAAAACTAGAAAGCGACACGAAAATTATTATTCCAATTTCTTCGACAGAAGAATTAAAATTCCCAGACAATGGCGAGCTATTAATTTCTCATAAATTAATCGATCAACCTTTCGATGTAAAAGGGAACGTAGAAACAACATATTCAAGTACAGATAGCCAAGAAGCAATTGAAGATTGTTCGGTTAGTGTTACTGAAAACAAGTGTGAGAAAGTATGTGCACCAGTCCAAAAAGATCAAGCTCCAAAATGTGACATTGTTTGTAGAGATGTTGCAGTTTCAATTCCTGGTGATAGATTAGCTAGATTTCACTATACAACTAAAGTTATTAAGCTTGATTTAGAATTATTAAAAGCTGATACAGCTTCAGCTCTTGCTAACTTTAACGGCCAAGACTCTGATACATACAGAGTTAGTGAGTACGAAGGAAGATGTTTTGCAAAAGACTTTAACCGTATGAGCTGGGAAGAAAGAAGAGAGTGGGAAGAAAGAAATAGAATTTATAACAGAAGATAATCTCAAATTTGACTCTGAACTATACTAAACTCCCATCTTTGTATGGGAGTTTTTGTTTTAAAAGCATGGATAAAAGTGTAAAAATAGAGGATGAAGCAAAACCTCAGTTCTTTAAACCCAGTGCAACAAGAAGCCGTCTTAAATACCGAT
>JAYSPR010000306.1:0-11865 GCA_043721975.1 Bacteriovoracaceae bacterium | reverse complement strand
AATGAAGAAGCACCACACTCGGGACTTGGAATGATGAGCCCGATAGAGTATAAAAAAGCAAATTAAACTAGGTGTCTAGTGATTTGGGGGCCAAAGCACCATGGTGTTTTTATGATTAATATTTTGAAGTTTACAATGATGTCATTTTTTATCTGCATCCAATCAGCATTCGCTACAGTGGATGAAAGAGTTGTTACTAAAGAAATGAAAGAAGAGATAAAGTCACTCGCTCTTTATTTTCAAAATAATCCTATGAAAATTGAAAGCAGTAGTGAAATTAATGAGTCGATTTTCATGCAAACACAATCAAATAGGATAATTTTTTATCAAGCAAACAATCCTCCGATTACAGTTATTTTGCATTCACTTAATCCAACGATTGTTTCCATTGATGATCAGATTATCTTTGCAGGATCAGAATTAAAGACTCAAACAAATTTTAAAGGAACCAAGCAACTTTTTAATCTCACCACTAGACTCTCAGAATATCTAATTGGCCAAGCTCATGCTGAATGGGGAGGGTTTACAAGGAATTTATATGAAGGTGTTTCACGAGGTGTTGAACAAAATATTGAGAGATGGCAAGAGGCTTCAGGGCGATTAGGTATTCCCTCCAGGGAAGTCTTATCTGGAGACACTGCGGGAACATATAGTTATAACAGTGGAAGCGTAAGCAATTTTTATTATCATCTTGCAACCAATGGAAAAATACTATGTTTCTATGGTGACAAGGCCGTTGACAATAAAGGCTGTGATGCGAATGGAGAAAACTTTTTTGTTTCTAGAGGAAATGATAATAAAAGACATTGTTATATGCATTTGACTTCAGAAAATGGGCCCGTAGATGATAAGTTTTGTGGCTATAGCGTTTTAAGATCGGATGATAATAATACTTACTGTTATTCAAACGTGTCTCAAGACAAACCAGTTGATAGCAAGTTGTGTGGATATATGATTGCGAGATCTCGAGATAATATTAACTACTGCTATTTGAGATCATCAACCAATGCACCGGTAGATAAAAAGTTTTGTGGCTTTCAATACCTCAAATGTAGGGATGGTAAGTTTCGTTGTTTTGCTAATATTTCATTTGATGATTCTGTAGATGACACGTTTTGTGGAATTAAATCTAAAAAAGTATCTAGTGGGCCTGATAGGCCAAAAGTGATAAGTGTTAAAGTTGTACCAGTTGAAAAGATCACTCAGATTAAAGAAAAGAATCTTACTGAGAAAATGAATGAAGAATTTAGTCAGTACCAATGTTTACTACTTGATGGTGCCCAAGGTGTAACTGCTAAAGGCAAAAATGGAATCAGTATTGATAAAGCTGGGAATATTAGTCTTTGCAATGAAAACTCTTGCAATGCCTACACTCCAGGAAGTAATCCTGATGCTGTTTTAACAAATAGTGAAGCGAGTGCTTCTGTTTTAAAATTTCAGCTTATAGAATCGAGTGGTCAAGGTCTAATCCAAAAAATGGTTGATTATAAAAAGACATGGGATGAGCTTTCTCTTCCAGATCCAATCGTTGAAAATGTCTCTTACATTGAGAGTGCATTTATGAAAATAAAAAGTCTTGAGGACAGAAAAAAAACAGACTTAAAAGCAGCATGCTCTAAGTTGAATGAAGGCCTAGAAAGCTTTAAATCAAATATTTTAAAGAATGTTTCAGATGAAAGCTTAAATGTCATACTTGATTCAATGGAGATTAAAAGTAGTGATCTCTACTGTGTGACTTCTCCACATTCGCAAGTGTTAAATGAAGTCATAGCAAAAGCAAAAAGCTTAATATTAAAAAAACAATTAGTCGTTAATGAAGTTCAACTTGCTAACTCAGTTGAGCTACTTAAAGAATATGCAGTCTGTTGTTCAAAAAAGAGTTGTATTAACTCCATAGAAGATAATGCTAAAGAACAAAAAAGTGATATTAAAGTCATGGATGGAAAAAGAGATGCCAAAGTCATCAAAAGTAAGTCTGGTGATAAATCACAAAAAGGATCGACCATTCCGAAATAATTTATTTTTCATGTCTTACGATAGCTGGACGTTTATTATCAGCGCAAGCACCTGGTGCACCATAGGCATAGGCCAAGACTTCTAATTTATCTTTTGAGGCTTTTGAAAGAGTAGTATAAGAAGATGAAATAGAAGAGTTGTCGATATCATTTCCATATTCAAACGATCTTAATTCTTCTGGTATGCCAGGTAGGAATTCATCAGCAACTTTTAATTGGTAACGTCTGCCTGTAACATTATTATTGTCATAGTTATAGCTGTGACCGTTACACTCAATTGTCGCACCATTATCAATATACTTTAATCCAGTTAACAGCTCTAAACTAAAATTAACTCCTCTGGTGAGGTCATCTCCCGAAAGTATTACTCCACCAGCGAATTTCATTAGTATATTCATTGATTGTTGGCTTCCCATTGGGTGCCCAGGATTATTGAACCAGATAAGATCATACCCTTCCACATCTGAACCTTTCAGTCCTGATGATGACTCAACCAAGACATCAACCTGTGTGTAGTTACCAAGCAGAATTTTTGCAATATACTCAGTATCGTATTTTGATTCGCCTTGATTGTTGTGATCTTTTACAACTAGAATTTTTGGCTGAACTACTGGGCTTGCATACTTAACAGCATTCTGTGCAATTAATCTTGCGGAGCCCTCTGAGATGACAACTTTGTCATTAACCAGATCACCAAAAGCTAAAAGAATTGTAACCACACCTGGCTTTGAAACAAGTGGTTTTAAGTCACAAGCTTTTGGATCAGTCTTACAAATATCATCTTTGATAATTGGAGGCATTATAGGAGGTTGTGGTGGATCAATCTTAATAGGTGGATCAATTTTAATTGGTGGATCATTAAAAGGAACTGGAGGTTTTGTAGGATATATTTCACCACCTGTTGAATTACCTGCAGTCAATGGGATATCTGCTTTTTCAAAAAACTCTTGTGAATTTTTACAGCCTGTTGAAAGTAGTACTAGGCTTAGAAGCATAAAATGAAGGATATTTTTCGTTTTAATAGGGACCTCGCTTAGGATTAATTTAATAATTTAATTCTAATGCATTAAGGTTAAAATCCATTACACTTCGACGTAAAGTCTATAATATCAAACAATTGACTCCATAAGTGAGTAAGAAAAAGTGCCCTAAAGAGTTGGCATTACTGGATACAATTAAACCTAACAAGCATAAAGCGGCCATCTTCAACTTCGCTTTCAATCTTGTAAGTTTTAAAGCCATTTTGCTTACAATGCTCATCTGCTTTAGCATAAGTATTGTCTTCACGACTTTCTTTTGTGATTCCTCTTTTTCTAAATTTTAAAGTTCCACCATCAGCACGCATCTCAACGTTTTTGACACCAGAGCATGAAGCAATAAAGATTGTTAAAAGAATTAATCTAAAAACCATTTTATGAAAACTCATACGCACCTCTAAAAAAATTTAACGAGAAAGAAAATAATAAAAAATTCCAAATAAAATACGGTAATAGCCAAAAGGAGTAATACTTAATTTTTTTAAGACAATTAAAAAACCTTTGATTCCCAAGACTGCCACAACAAATGAAATGGTGAAACCAACCAAGAGTTGCAAGAGATCCGCAGATGAAAATTGGTTATAAACTTTAAGAAATTCATAAAGAGTTGCAGCTGAAATAACCGGGACAGAAATGAGAAAAGAAAAATCTGCCGAGGTTTTAACATCTACTTTTCGAAGCATGGCAGTGAGCATGGTGGCCCCAGATCTAGAGACGCCAGGAATGAGGGCAAAACACTGACAAAGGCCAATGATAAAGGCATCGACATAAGTCAGTTGATCGAGAGACGAAATCGTGGGCTTAGGTTTAAATTTTTCGATGATAATCATGAGCACACCGACAATAACCAGAGAAGCGATAACGACTTGTGAGTTAAAAAGATAAGTTTTAATCCATTTTCTGGTGATAAATCCAATCATTAAAACAGGGACTATGGCCACGGCAATATGAATGAGGTTTAAGCGATTTGGATTTGATTGATTGAGGAGTATGGGAAGCTCTTTGATTTTTTTCCAATTAAAAAATTCAATGAAGCGCTCTCGATATAAGAAGACAACCGCTAAGATCGCCCCAAATTGAATGATGATATTAAATGAGTCACTCTTTTGATGATCGAGCTTGAGCCACTCACTTACAATAATTAGATGTCCAGTGGATGAGACTGGAATAAACTCAGTTAAACCTTCGACGAGACCTAAAATTGCAGCATTAATTAATGATTCCATTCAAAGATTATGAGATTAATTTATGCTTTTGACAATTAATTCCCGCAGCGAATAAAGCGAATGTCATCTCGACCGCCAGCAGATTCTGCGAGTGTGGCCGGAATACAATAGACATGGTTATTAAACTTCAATCCAGTTTTATAAAGATCGAGAAGTTGATTTTGATTGTCAACTGATGTTCCTTCTAGGAAACGGAAGTATTTACTGTCGACATCTTCATGGCCAGGTGTTTTAAGGAGCGACACGAGAACTCCGTTAGCGACAATTCCAGAGGCACACATTTGTTTTTCACAAGCTAAACTGGCCACATAGTCACTATTCATGATGTAGCCGTTAGCATCGAATAATGAAGCATTAAGCTTTTTAGCTTCACTTGAAACATAACGGTTAGTGTAGACACTAAGGTCGATATAATCTTCAAGTTGGCACTTATTATTTTGTCCATTAATAAAACCAGTACAACACATCGCTGGGTCATCACCAACTTTCATTTGGGTTCCGGCCGGAAGGCAAGAAGAAATTTCATCGGCTTTAAAGATCATTTTTATTCCAGCAGTGCTTTTGAAATTAGAATTATCTAATGCAGAGTACATTTGGACACTTGAAGCATTAATATATTCTCTAGGAGAAGCAGGGCTTGCGAACAATTCATTAGGAGGCAAGTATGTAGTTCCGCCTACAGGATAGGTGGTCGATCTTCCACTAGGATGTGATTTACAAGAAAGGAATTCTTCTGTCGTACTGTTAAATGAATCTTCCGATTCAATGGCAATTTGAGGAATACCCATTAACTCAAATTTAGCAAAATATTCTAAGATGGCCTTCGCCTTAGGATTCGAGGGGGGAGTTTGAATGATAGGACAAGCTGGATCATCAGCTTCGTAAGAAGCACATGTGTATCCACCAGACCCTGGCAGCCAATTAAAACATCTAAAGAGACTGGCATTGATTGATTGAAATTTCCCTTTTTCCCATTTGTGTCCACCAGTATAGAAATTTCGTACCCAGTCTCCCGTACAACTTGTCTTTTCAGCGAGCGCATTAAAGGTTCTATATTGATAATCCAAATTGATTATCGATTCACAACCGACACCTAAAGAGCATTGATCTTTTACTGCTGCATTTAAATTAGGGTAAGTCGAAGAGAGGGTATTTATTTCTTTATAAATACTGGCCGCGCGCGAGTAGCGACTCGTTGAAGACATAGGGTAGTCAATTCCTGGTACTGTGCTGTAATCAATTCCATTACTCGCGTCCCCGGATGGGAGTGAAATCGTTTTACCAGCTTCACGACAACAACGATTATTTTTTGGATCATATAAGCTACTTGTCTTCGCGACTAACTGTGAACACACTAATTCTTCTTGCCAGAATAAGACTTCATATTTATTTAAGAAACTAAGAACAGTTGTATCATTAGGATTCAGCGATTTAATTTTGTCTGAAATTGTTTTAGAAGGTGCACAATCCATATCGGTAAAACAGCTTGCTGCTGGGGCACGCATACAACGATTTTCAGAGAAGCTAGGAACCGTGAGAATATCAGAGTTCGCTTTAAAGAGCACAAAAGGCAATCCTTTATTTTGAAAGATTGTTTTAAAGAGCGCCAGTGCATTGGTTGAAATAGATTGAGAACCAGCTTCATATTGCATGTCTTTATAGACAGTAGTATTAGAAAATAAAGCTGCAGAGTCAGTCGAAGTATTTTGGAAATAGTTTTTTGAACCATCCATCACAGCACAACCATTTAAGTAATTAGTGTTAACGGCGTTTCCTTTATAGGTCATACCGATTCCTAAAACTTTATCTCCTTCGAAACTTGGATTATTTAATTGAGTATTGTGTTGATTAATAAAACTTGTTTTTTCAACGTCACGACCAGGAAGACACATTGAGAGAGCACGGTTTCCACTCAAGTTGGATTGAACTTGAAATTGCGGTGTTTCGACACCTTTATAGCTCGCCGGACGTCCAGGAATTGGAGCCCCTAAGCCGAAACTATCCACAGTGCTATCAACTCGTACTTTTCCAAATCTAGAAATTCTATTATTAAATTTTGGATTTGCTAGTCCTGATGATGTGATGGACTGACAATAAGTATTAGCTGAACAGGCGTGAACAATTGGGTTATCTGATTCATTCCATGTTGAATTGATATTAACATTATTATAATTTTGTGAACAAAGCGCACCTCGTCCTCTATATACGCAGCGCTTTGAGTTGGAAGAAAAACCTAAAATACTGACTAGGCGTTTATCTTCTCTGGCTGATTCTGGAATTTCTTTGGCATTTTCATCAAAGACTGGCCACGGTGTTTGAATCGTATTAACAGCTGCACACGCATACTCCCAGCCCAATGTTGTGGCACAATCATTATCAGTCGTACATTGGTGGTACTGTTGGCATTGAGCCGCATCTGAAGTGTAATCAGTGGTCGTCATGTTAGAGCCAATTGGATTAAGTGAACCATCATTGACTGTGACTTCATAAGTTGACTCTAGTGTGAGGTCACCAAAAAGAGAATTAAGAGCGATGAACATTTTATTGCTTTCAGCTTTTATTCGGCGATTTGTTCCGATAGCAAACCACTTAACACCATCAAACGATCCAATGACAGAACCGTAATCAAAGCCATACCAGTCGTATTGGTAGCCGTTAGCAAAGAGAAAGTGTTGGGTCGCCATACGATTTTTTCTTTGATCTGGAGTGTTCGAGTCCGCGCGATGTGACCAAGGAATCATTGAGGCCGGCACCATGCAAGCGCGACCAAATTTCATTTCATCTGATCTTATCCCGGTCGACATAATTCGATTTGTTTGGCCTAAAAGTGGGACAATCCCACCAGCGAATTGAGTTAGTGGAAATAATTTAGTTAATTGTGAATAGTAGTCATTTCCACACTGAACACAATTTGAAAAAGATCCTTTATCCACGTAAATATCGTAAGTGTTTCCTTTTTTGACTGCAACTTCTAGCGCCGGCTTGGCCGCATTATTAGCATTAGAAAGACTGCCGTAAATTTCGTTAAAGCCAACATAGGTATCACTTGTATCATTTTCTTTGGTAATGTCAGGAATATTGCTTGGATTTAAAAGATTACCTGTGCGGTAACTAAACGCAGTCCCTTCTTGAACTGACCCAGAAGGAATAGTTTTATGAGTAGTTCCAAGTGAATCAAAAAAACGAACAGGAACACTCTTAGAACTTAAATAAACTTTTTGAGTCACAGGTGGCAATGGCGGATTAGATTCTGGAAACACACAAGCGTAGTCAGTGATCTGATTATCGGCATTTTTAACTGGGGTTAAGGCACAATCAATTCCATTACAACCACAAGTTTTATTAATTTCTGCTTGGGCAAGAATTTTAGAATCCATCACGTTATAAACATCTAAATCAACAAAGTAACTTATTTTAACTTTTTGATCTTTGAAAACCTGTAGTGTGCTTATAGGTATAAATTGGACGATACTGTTGGCAGCATTTAGTAATTGCCAGTCAATATCTCGCTTTTGAATAATCCCATCAACTTCAACCGTGATAGATTTATTAGTATTAGCATAATAAGGCAGTAAAAAATTATTGCGATTTGCTGCATCTGTATTGTGATCAGTCACTCGCCCTTGGTGGGCCACGGAGTTTTGTTCTTGAACATAATATTTTTCACATTTCGCCAGAGTCGGATTAATTTTAGTACAACTCGCATCCACTTTATAACGAATCACTAAATTATTTGAAACAGCAGATGCGGGTTTTTTTAGAACCTGAACTTGAGTTCCGGTGGTGAGATCGTCATTGTGAAGAGCAGTGATTTTGACAATGTTTGGATCAAGATACGGCTCATCATCAAGCTGATCGAGAGTTTTAATAGAGTAATCAAATAAAACGACTTCGCCGTAGAGAACTTGTTCTATGGCAACGACTGCATTGGTTGGAACAGCAATATTTGAAAAAGTGTTTTTAAAATTTCTATCGTCCACTCCAGCACTGTAAGTAGAATTAAGTGGATCAGTATCAAAAGTTTTAGCATTTGGATAAGTGACGGTACAAATCCCGTATTCACCTTCAACTTTAGTTGTGCAATTATACATGTCTCTTAATTTTTTTAATCTAACATTGGCCTCATTCGTTGGATTGGTTGTCGTCGGTGGAGTCGTAGGAGAGTTCACCGGTTGAGAACAAATAAAATAGTATTGAGGATAAAGATATATGTTACTTGAATTATTGAGAATGTCTTGAAGGGCCTGAAGATATTCCCCTGAAGTCGTATTGATATTAGGCTTTAGGGCCAAGTCTTTCACGCATTGACCAAGGCTGCAGCAATCATATCCTTGAGATTTACAAAGTGTTGATTCAGTACACGTCAGTCCTTGTCCAGGAGTTGCGGCAGTTGTGTTAGAAATGAGTAGGCTTAATTGCTTAGTGGCCACTTGAGTAATTTCACTTCCACTGCTTGTGTAGAGCTCGACAGCATCACTGGTATAACTGGAAAGAGCACAAGTTCCACTGATACAAACATCGCTTAGTTTATAAGAAAGTTGGTAGCCTGCATAGGCCGTTTGCAATTTAGTGATGAGACCAGTTTTTTGGCAAAAACTAGAATTGCTCGTGCTATCCGCAGGCATAAGATTGAAATAGTATTCTAACGTTTCAGTTGAAAAATTATAAACAGATCTTGGAATGGCAGCTAATACGATGACTCGTTTTGAAGGAGTTGTCGTTTGGAACTTCGTTGTAAAACAGGCCACTACATTTGTGCCTGCATTTCGAATATAACTATCGACGTCTTTACCACGGAGTTGAAGACTGTCGGCAAATTTTAATTCAAGGGCGATATTCGCCGTAAAAATATTAATACCATTTTGAATAAAATTATTGCCAGAAGTGAAGACGGGAATTTTTGGAGCCGCATTACTTGGATTACTGGTATTAGCACTTTTAACATTGGTCCTTTTATTTGAAGAACCCGATTGCATACAACTTTGAAGAACAAACATTACCATGACGACCATCGAAATAGTCGTTGCTGTTTTGTTCAAAAAATTTAGACGCTTCAAGTTTTTCATTCTAATTCAAATCTTTCGTTGTGAACTTATTATTAAAGTTCTTAAATCTATTCGGTTTTAGGCCACATTCATTTACTAATTTTAATTCCTTCTCGTGCCTCTAGGTCATTATTGCTCTCATTTGATTACTTCCAAGGACTTAAATCTAACTCGACAAAAGTGCTTGAGTGGCTTTGTGCCTCAGCATATTGGCAGATTCATACCTTCTGCATTTTGCTTAGATCACGACTTTTAATGAACGGATATGTGAATTCAAGGAGGTGAGTTGGTTAAAAAGTGAATAAAAATGTTTTTGTCAAGAATTCGGAAAACTAACCGATACTTCTTTAAGTATGAAAAAAATGAAATTTAAAATACTTCCTAGACACCTCTTATTGATGCTTTTTTTAAGCACGATTTTCACTAATTCGACCATGGCGATAGAAATTGATCTTGTAACAAAGCTAAATGCTCTCAAGCTCGAGCGCATACAAGCTGAAGTGATGATTAACAACATGGAAAATAGCGGTCGTTTAACTCATGCGCAAGCACTGGAAGCAAAAAGAGAGATCTCAAGTGTTCATGAAGAAAATATCGAAAATCTTAAATCTCAGGCCTTAGAAAAAATTCAAAACAAACGTTCACTCTCGAGCTTTTAATATCTCATAAAGTGTCAGAAGTGCCTTATCTGAAAATCTATCTTTTAGTTTTAGTCGATCACCGGGAAACTGGAAAATCTGAGCGCTATTTTGATCTTTTGTCGCGAGTCCAATGGCCACAAGTCCCACTGGTTTTTCAAGTGATCCGCCATCTGGGCCAGCAATACCAGTAAGTGAAATGGCCACATCTACATTTAATTTATTTTTTAATCCCAATGCCATTTCCCGGGCCACTTCAAGACTGACGGCTCCGTGTTTTTTAATTGTTTCACTCTTTACGTTTAGTGATTGTTCTTTAACCGAATTATCATAAGAGATAATGCTTCCCCAAAAAACTTGACTGGCCCCAGGAAGATCAGTTATTTTTGAAGAGGTTAGTCCTCCAGTGCACGATTCTGCAAAACCAAAAGAGCAATTAAGTTTTTTAGCGAGATTTAAAACCATTTCATTAATAGATTCATTTCCCCACTGCCAAACATAAGAACTAAGGGACGTTTGTTCTATGAGTTCTTTGATCTTTTTATTTTTCTCTTCAAAAATTTGTGAGTTTCCTTTAAAGCTTACTACAATATCAATTCCCAAAGTATGGGGAAGGGAGCTGACAGATCCGAAAACTTCGAGATCTTGCCAAAGAGTTGGGCAGAGTTCAAAAAATATTTTTTCTTCAGGTATACCTTGAGTGCGTATGACCGTTTGATAATTTTTTAGTATTCTCTCATTAAAATATTTTTTGATGATGGGAAAAAATTCTAAACTCACCATCTCCGTAAATTCTCTGGGAACACCAGGTGCCGCTAATAAAAGTTTTTTCGACGGAGTCAAAAAACCTAATCCAGGAGCGAGTCCTTTGGGGTTTGGTATGCAAATAAAATCTTCTGGAAAAAAATGATAGCGATTAGTTTGCGGTGTCCATTGCCTTCCAAAGCGTTGGTAGTTGTCTGTGATGACAGAAACAACATCATTTCTTTCAATAATATTTTTTTTGAAATAACTCGCTAGCGTCGCTTTGGTTTTATCATCGATGGTTGGGCCAACTCCACCGCTGGTGATGACAATTTCACTATCATGAAAACTATCATCCAGAGCTTTTTTAATTTCAACTTCATTATCTTTCACAAAACGAAGCGACTTCAAAGTGAGACCCTGACTAAAAAGAAATTGAGATAACCAATGGCCATTTAAATCGCGAGTACGACCAGATAAAATCTCATCTCCAATAACAATCATTGAAACAGTTGGTGATACGATGTTTTTATTTTCTTCCATGGAGACTCCTCACTTATATACTAGAAATAGTGTCATATATTGGGTAAACTTATCAAACACTATTCACGAGACAAGTGCATGACAAAAAAAGTCCAATTTACTATCGATTTTAATGAGGATCTAGATGCTTATCTCGACTCTCATTTTTCTGACGAAAAGATAGAGGATTATCGCATTTTGAGTCAGGCCCTGGATGCCCGTGGAGCTCCTCGAGGTAAAACTCCTCGCTACACTTATAATATTGAACTCAGAAAAAGTGGAGAGCAGTTCGAGGCCATAAAAGAAGAATTTAAAAATTTAGGTCCAATGAAAGATCGTCCCATTATTATCGGAGCTGGCCCCGGAGGATTATTTTGTGCTTTAAGACTAGCTGATTATGGGGTGCCTTCTTTAGTCATTGAAAGGGGTGATAGGGCCCACAATCGGATGCTTCATATTTCAAAATTTTGGCGCTACGGGATTTTTAATACAGAAAATAATGTTTGCTACGGTGAAGGTGGAGCGGGTCTTTTTTCAGATGGAAAACTGATCACGCGAATTAAATCTTCATTTGTTCAATACGTGATGAATCGTTTTGTTGATTTCGGTGCCCCCCCAGAAACCGCGTATATTTCTAA
>JAYSPR010000305.1:0-6017 GCA_043721975.1 Bacteriovoracaceae bacterium | reverse complement strand
GTGTCCGTTTTAACAGGGGAAGATCATCTTCAAGGTTACGGGCAGCTCGATCAAGGTCGTACATCCGAATATCGTACTCCGGTGTAACTCTTTTTTGATGGTTAATCTCGGAAAACTCTGAAATTTCTTTTTCGATAAGCCTAATGGCCAAGGCAATTGTTTGTAAGGTTATTGAAGGCTCATTCGTTATTTTAGACATTTTTAAAGAATAGATTAGACTGAGCCAATTTTCAAGTTTAACTATAATGAAATATCTGTGTCGAATCGCCCCAATTTTCTTACAGATTCATTATGGATTCTCGGGAATCTCAACCGTCATAAAATCCCCATTTTTGAACATAATTAAGACTCTCTGATCAGAAGCAATAATATCACTCACAATCGACTTTGAATCGCCAGCAATGTCATTTAAGTTTAATGTAAATTCTTTTTGGTTTTTTAAATTCTTAATTATAAAAATATTTTTGGTAGTTTGTTTTATATGATAGTTCTCATTTGTAAATATCCCCGGTTCCGATATTTTTGATGGCTTTTTAGGCACGATGCTAAATTTATTAGCACCTAAATACCATGCACGATCACCAAGATCATTTGACGAGACTACATTGATTGTGTAGTGGTTTTCCCAATTTAAGTCGGTGTAAGACTCAAAATCGTTACTAGAATGCTTGTTGACTATTAAAGAAAAATTAGGACTCAGTAGATTCATGTCGTAAATACTAATAGATCTCTTTGACTCGTCTATAAGGGCCATTGAACGGCCATCAGGACTCCAGACATAATTTTTTACCGGAGTATTGTAAGTGTTTACGACGTGCTTTGATAAACCTGACTCTATGTCATGAACTCCCATGCGCATTTGATTTCCAGAAGTAAATAGAAATCGAGAACTATCAGGTGACCAGGTCACACGATCGAGCTCAGAAGAAAAATCTCCCTTATAACTCGATTTGACTACGCCAGTTAATTTTCTTTTTTCTATATCGACAACATAATGGTGAACACTTTTTTCGAGCCCATCTTTTTTGACGTTGGTTCTGATGACGATAAATTTACCATCGGGCGAAAGCGACATTTTTCCGATAATTTTTTCTTTCGGAGCTAAATCAAAAAGTATAGCTTCAAAAATGTTCATTCGAGAAACTACTAGAATAGATCCTCCGTTTAAGTTCTCATTTTTTTTCGATCCCATTATTAGGGATGTAGCAATTTCTTGACAATTCTCACTCGCTGGAATTCTTTCCTTAATCGCTTCAAAGTTTGAACAGCTGAAAAGAAATGCACATAAAAAGAAAGAAACAATACCCATTTTCATTTTTTTCCTTTGGTGGAAATTGAAACTATTTTCAGGAGAGACATACTAATAACTCATCGGTCTTTAAGAGATTTTATTAAATTTTCTTAAAATATTAGTTATTATAAAATGTAAGGAAATAAGCATTTTTGTCAACTTGCACCATTCCCATTTGAGCGATCTTAAGCAAAATTGAAATTTCAAAGTTTCTTGTTTTGAGTTATAAATAATACTTATGGCTTTAACTAAAAGAAAATCAGCGATTTTAATGTATTTCCTTCAGGCAATAGGAATGTTTATTGCTTATCCTTTATTATCTAGTTTTTCATTGTTTGCCACCAAGACAGCAGAACTCCCAACTTCAGCTTTTTATATACCAGCAGGCCTTGCCGTTTGCAGTTTAATGATGATTGGCCCACAATTCATTCCTGTTATTTTTTTAGCAAAATTTTTGACAAGTTTTTTTGTTGGAGATTACACTTTGACCCGAGCTTTGATGTCTTCAGGGGCGAGTGTCATTGAAGCTTATGTGGCCTGGTATTTATATAAATCTTTTAAAAAATCGATAGAAGAATTTTTTCCTTACCAATCAACTTTAGTTTTAGTGAGTTTTATGGCCCTCGTTGCAGCGATGGCTTCGGCCATTATCGGGGTCACGGCACTTTACTATCACGGGATTGTGACTGAACAGAATTATTTTGCAAATTTTATTAATTGGTATTTTGGTGACATCCTAAGCTTTTTAATTTTTATTCCACTGGTTGTTAGTTTTAAATATGAAAAGCACCGAATGCTCGATTTTATTTTTCCTTTTCTTGCAATTATTTGTGTTTCATTTTTTAAATATGAGGCCATGTCCCCTTTTATATTCTTGCTCTTTTTTCTTCTCATTATACCCTGTTGTCTAGGTTCCATTATGGGAATCTATTATACCTCAATCGCTCTAGTGATAGTGCTCAATTGGTTTTTCATTAACTATACTGGCCCTTTTGCTTTGGGAAGTAGTTCTGAAAACATGGTGGCCATGCAACTACTCTTGGGCTCAATTGCGATTACTGCTTTATCCTTAGAAGGTTTTCGAAAGACTCAATTAACTAAGAACGTCTTTATTTCCATTACACTTATGTGGCTATTAAGTGGAAGTGTTTATTATTTTTATTTTAATCAAAAGTTGTCAAACGACCGCCTTTTATTCGCAAAACTGCGCGATGACTTTGAACTAAGAATGAATGATCGAATGATACTTATTGAAAATACTCTTTTGGGAGCGACTGGCTTTATAGACGGTTCAATTAATGTTGATGCTGATGAATGGGATAGTTACATTCATTCATTTTTTAATACTGTTAAAGATAAAGGCGTTCTGGGAATAGGAACAAATTTTGTCAGCAAAAAATCCCTTTTATTTAACTCTAATATGATGACAACTGAGCAGTTTAAGTCAATGATTCAAAACGAGCGCTTCAAGACTACTTTTAATTCTGCTTTAGTTAAAGATACTCCGGTTTTATCTCCATTTATTGATATTGAAGGTAAGAAAATATCTCTCCTTATCAAATCTATAACAAAAAACGGTCAAATTGTTGGCTGGGCCATTATTCCACTTGAACTCAACTCATTTTTTAATTCAATTACAGATAATCGTTTTTTAAGCCTTGATATCGATATTTATGAAACCTCTGAATTTGGAGACAACAATCTTATTTATTCCAAAGTTGTCGATCCTAAAATGCGAAAGAAAATGCAGTTAGATGCCGGAAGACTCACAACCATTTCTTTAGCTGAACGGACGTTTTACGTAGACTGGAACAACACTTTTCGCTTTTCTACGAGAAACAATACAAAAACGTCCCTCTTTCTTTTATTCGGCACTCTTTTAAGTCTCATTGTCACAGGAAGCTATTTAAGGTTGAAATTGAGTCTTTTTAATTCACGTGATAGTGCCAACCAAAAGAATCAAGCAATAGAAGAATCTGCTCTCAAGTATAAATTGCTCTTTGAGGAAGAAGTCACTCCCATGGTTTTATTTGATGAAAATAAAATTATTGATTGTAATAAGCGGGCGCTTAAACTCTTTAGGCGAAAAACAAAAGCGGAATTACTGAGCTTATCGGTAAACTCACTTTTTGACTTTCATTCACTTTATTCAGATGAAAGTGCCAGCATCGGAAATTTTACGATTCTAAAAAAAATAAAAGACATGAATCAAGAAACATTTTTTGAAATGGAAGCTTTTATCTTGATTCACACCATGCCTTTTCCAGCTCAAATTCAAGTGACCAAGTTAATTATCGAAAATCATACATTCTACAAAGCCAAAATAAAGGGACTCTCCCATTTGAGTAAAAAGGATTTACCGATGAAACAAGAATTTGTTGAAAGAATTATTTCTAGTCAGGGCGATATTATTGAATCCTTCGATGCAAACTTTGGTGCATCTGATTCGAATACAAAAGGAGACCCAGCAGAATCTACTTTAAAAACCCGTGAGGCCCTCCCATTTCAAGGACAAAAAATTCTTTTAGTAGAAGATAACCAAGTTAATATTATCGTAACGAAAAAATTTCTTGAAAAATGGGGATTAACAGTTGAGGTCGCAATCAACGGTCTCGATGCCATCGCTAAAGTTAAAGAAAGCAATTTCAGTCTCATTCTAATGGACCTCCATATGCCGGTTATGGATGGCATTGAAGCGACGAAGGAGATTAGAAAGTTTAACGAAACAACTCCAATTATTGGACTCTCGGCAGACGTCATGTCTCATGGCTACAGCCAGTTTTTATCTTATGGAATGAATCAATTTATTACTAAGCCCTTTAATCCTACTAATTTTAGAGATATTCTTTTAAAATTTATACCTCAAGCTTAAGGAATCTACGGATTAATCTATTTTCTATTGTGATTGACTTTATTGATCACATATCTTTGAATTATTGATATATTAACGTGATATATAACATACTCTTGGGGGTCTCATGACTTTTTCATTATTTTCGGCTGCTGGCCTAGAAATGCTTTACCGCTACATACATTATTTTTCAGGCGTTATTTGGATTGGGATGCTTTATTATTTTAACTTTGTTCAAGGCGAATGGTTTAAAGAACTAGACGCTGATGAAAAAATTAAATCAGCTAGAGGAATTGCGGTTAGAACTCTTGTCCCAAGAGTTTTAAAATGGTTCCGTTTTGGTGCTTTAGGAACTTTCCTTTCAGGCGTTGCACTATTGGCCGTCAAAGGTAAAGCTTTTGGACCAGAAATGTTCAATACTTCTTGGTGGGCATTTATTGGAACAGGCGCACTTCTTGGAACAGTTATGTTCTTAAACGTATGGCTTATTATTTGGCCAAACCAAAAAATCGTGATCGCCTCAGCAACTCAAGTTGCCGGCGGCGGAACAGCTCTTCCCGAAGCTCCAGCTGCAGCAGCAAAAGCGGGACTTGCTTCAAGACACAACACTCTTTTTTCACTTCCAATGCTTTTTTTCATGGGAGCAGCTTCACATTTACCAGCGCAAATTAATCCTGATTTCAATGGAAAAGTTTTAGCTTTAGTAGTGGTCGCTATCGTTGGTCTTTTAGAATTAAATGCGATTAAAGGAAAAACAGACAATCTTAAAATCACTTCAATCATGGGTGTCACTCATATGGGTGTCGTTTTAACAGCGATCTTGTATGTGTTGATTGAACTTTTAACAAAATAATTTATGAAACTTAGATCTGATTTAACTAAAATTTTGCCTAAAATTTTACTAGTGGGGGCCGTGTGCCTCCCACTAGTTTCTTGTCAAAAAAATGATGCCTCGAAAGCTGTCGCTCTCACCCCTTTAGAATCTAGAGGAAAAGGAACTTACCTTTCAAATTGCATCGCTTGCCATAATCCCGATCCAAAATTAGATGGAAGTATAGGGCCTGCAATTGCTGGATCAAGCCTTGAATTACTTGAAGCAAGACTGCTTCACCAATCTTATCCGCCAGGATATAAACCAAAAAGAGCATCGGGAAGTATGCCGGATTTTACTCAACTAAAAGAAGACATACCGGCTTTACAGGCCTATTTAGCGACTTTTAAATAATCGACAAGTTCTACAATCGATAAAAGGCAAAGCTTATTTTTACGAGCGAACGTCCTAAGCTCATCACCAATTAAAGGCTCGCCATTCTCGTTAAGTGTTTCACACAAAACTCCAACAGGTCGCAATTTTGAAAGCTTTAATAGGTCTATAGTGGCCTCTGTATGCCCTGGGCGAATGAGGACTCCACCAGGATTAGCGATCAATGGAAAAACATGGCCTGGTCGAGCGAAGTCTTGAGCTTTTGAATCAATTTTTGAAAGCTTGTTAATTGTGACGGCCCTATCGTTTGATGAAATTCCCGTATGAGTGCCTTCTATGGCATCTACAGAAACAGTAAAGGCCGTCTCTAAAGTGCCTATATGTTCTTTTATCATGAGCGGGAGATTGAGATGTTCTGCGACTTCGGATGATACTGGCGTGCAGATAAGCCCTTTACCAAAATTAATCATAAAATTGACGTGTTCTTTTGTGACAAATTCGGCGGCCATAATGAGGTCAGCTTCGTTTTCTCTGGTGACATCATCACAAACAAGGATAAATCGTCCCAATTTTAATTCTTCCATGGCCAGTAAAACGTTAGACACTATTCTTCCCCTTAGGGGTGAAACATTAGATGAAAAGCAGGTTTCACAACATCCTGGCCTTGTATA
>JAYSPR010000304.1:0-17225 GCA_043721975.1 Bacteriovoracaceae bacterium | reverse complement strand
TTTAGCTTTTTTAAACCCTGATAAAAAATTTATTGGTTTTGAAGCGAGAGCCAAAAAAGCAGCAGTCGTTCAAAAGATTGCAGGCCTCTTAAATTTAAGTAACGCAACTCTTAGGCATCAACGATTAGAGACGGTAGACTTTGATGTTGATACCGTCATTACCTTTAAAGGCGTCGGAAAAGTTTCAGAATATCTTCCACTTTTAAGAACCACAAAAACTCTCTATGTCTTTTTTTATAAAGGACCAAATTTTTATGAACTAGAAGATATAGAAGATATGTTGGAAGCCAATTGGGAACTCATTGAAGAAAAATCTTATGATGTTCCTGGCACAGAAGGTCGTATGCTTTTAGGATTCAAAAATAGAAAAGTTCTACGTGGAACAATTCAAACCGAAAAAATTCTCAAATTTTCTTCATTCCTTTAAGCTGTTTTAGCTTGTACTTTAAATAGAAAAAAAGTTATAAATAAAGCTCACAATAGTCAAAAAGGGGATCTGTAAATGGCTAAAATTATTGCGATGATGAACCAGAAAGGGGGCGTTGGCAAGACAACTTCTTCGGTAAATTTGGCAGCGTGTCTAGCAGTAGCTGAGAAAAAGACTCTACTAATCGACCTAGATCCACAAGGAAATGGAAGCTTAAGTATAGGTCTTCCCAAAGAAACCTTTGCTGCTAAAAATATTTATCATGCTCTTATCGGCCAAATTGATATTAAAGAAGCTATTTATGAAAGTGAGCTTCCTTGTTTTCATATTTGCCCAAGCGATAACAACCTTTCAGGTGCAGAAATTGAATTAGTAAGTTTGTTTGCAAGAGAAGCAAAATTAAAGAATGCTTTTAAATCAATTGAAAAAGATTACGACTACATCATTATCGATTGTCCTCCTTCATTGGGACTTTTAACTGTTAATGCTTTAAATGCGGCCCACTCATATATCGTTCCAATGCAAACAGAATATTTAGCAATGGAAGGGCTCGCTCAACTTTTAAATACAGTTAGATTGATTAGAACATCACTAAATCCAAATTTAGAATTAGATGGAATTTTATTAACGATGTTTGATTCTCGCTCTGGTTTACATAAGCAAGTAGCAACTGAAATTAAAACTCACTTTGGTGATACTGTTTTCAAATCAATCATTCCAAGAAACGTAAAGCTTGCTGAGTGTCCTAGTTTTGGAAAACCAATTATTCTTTATGATATTGAATCAAAAGGGAGTGAAGCTTATCTGGCACTCGCAAAAGAAATTATTTTAAAAGAAAGATTTAAAACAGGTGCAGCGAAAGAAGTCATCGCCACTGAAGATGTCTTAATGACTTCAATTCCAAATTTAGAAAAAGTCAATTTTGATGAACCACCAGTTTTTGAACATTAGGATTAATTTATGGCCAAGAAAATAGCATTAGGTAAAGGGATCGCTTCACTACTTCAAGACGCTTCTCCGCAATCAGCGGTGAACCAGTCTTATAGCTCTCACTACGATTCGCATTCACACGCAGCACCTCAAGAAAAAGAAATTGAGATTCGTTATGAAAATACACCGCTCCTAGTGGATGTGAACTCAATTAGAACAAATCCAAATCAGCCGAGAAAAATTTTTAAAGAAAAAGATCTCGAAGAATTGGGTGAATCAATAAGAGAAAACGGAATCATTCAGCCACTCATTGTTGCTGAATTAGAAAATGGTCAGTACGAACTAGTCGCTGGTGAAAGAAGACTAAGAGCTTCTAAAAAAATTGGACTAGAGCAAGTTCCTGTTGTCGTAAAAAGAGCGACAGACAGAGAAAAAATGATCATGTCGATTATTGAGAACGTTCAAAGATCAGATCTTAACTGTGTTGAAGAGGCTTTGGCTTATTATCAACTCATGAACGAATACAAACTCACTCAAGAAGACGTAGCAAAAAAGTTGGGTAAAGAACGTTCAACAGTTGCAAACTTCTTAAGAGTTTTAAACCTACCAAGAACGGTTATTGATCAACTTCAAAAAGAAGTTCTATCTTTTGGACACGCAAAAATTTTAGCCAGTGTTAAAGAGCGTGAAGAGGCCGTAAGGCTCGCTAACGAAGCTGTACTACGCCAATGGTCAGTTAGAGATTTAGAACAGGCCATAAAGGCTAAAAAGCCTCTTAAAGAAAAAAGTCTGAGAAAAAATCCATTTTTCGATGAAAAACTTGACCAATTTAAGAAGACATTAGAACACAAAACCGGTTACCACTTTGCTTTATCAAGCGGAAAGAATGGTTCTGGTCACATCGCTCTTAAATTTTCAAATGAGGCAGAATTTAACGATATATATGAATTCTTGCTTTCGAAATAGAATAAAGAAGTAACAAAATTTTTAAGGCTTGGTTCTATAGGACCAAGTTTATCATCACCAAGGATAAGGTTGATATGGAAAGACGCCGCGGAGAAGTTTCAGCAATAATCGAAGAAGGCTGTAAATTTGAGGGAAATCTTTCTTTCAATGGAACGGCGAGAATTGCAGGAATTGTGAACGGTTCAGTTTTTTCTAATGACACAGTTGTCATATCTGAAGGTGCGGTCATTAACGCCGACATTAGTGCCAACATCATTATCATTGCGGGCTCAGTAAAAGGAAATATTAAGGCGAGTTCTCGCGTTGAAATATTAAAGCCAGCGCGTTTTGAAGGAATCATTACGACGCCAAGTCTTATTGTGGAAGAAGGCGTTATTTTCCACGGTACAACAAAAATGCGCGACAAGAAAAACACACAGGCCTAGTGCACAAAGGTCTTCATTTTTCTAAATTACCTTGACGAAAACCCCATAAAACATTATCACTTAGCTTAAAAAAAGTTCAGTAAAACTAAGTCCAATTTTTATAAAAAAGATAACGGGGTTATCAAAGCCATGAATACAATTGTCACTATTCTTAATTCCCTAAAAATTGATCAAACATTCTTCGTTCAATTTATTCTTTTTTTCGTTTTTTTTAATGTAATTGCTCCTCTTCTTTTTAAAAAAATCCAAGAAGTTTTAGATACTCGTGAACTTAAAACAACAAAACTAGAATCTCAGGCAAATCACGTTTACAAACAAGCTGAAGATCTTTCTGAAAAATACAAAGCATCTATTGAAAAAACTCACCAAGATTCTCAGGCCCTCAATACAAAAAAGAAGTCAGAAATTCTTTCAAAAGAAAAAGAAGTTTTAGATGGTGCCGAAGAGAAAATGACTAATGATTACGAAACAAAAAGGTCTGCACTACTAAAAGACATGGTAGATAAAAAGAAGCTTGTGTTAGCAGAAGCAACAGAATTGTCGAGCTCACTTGTTGAAAAATTAACAAAATAAGGTTTTAGAAATGAAAGCATGCATTTACTCATTTATAATGTTTCTTCTCGCTTCACCAATAAGTACAGTTTTGGCAGAAAGTGCTGGCGCTCACCATGAGCCATCAATTGCAGATTTACTTTATCCAACGGTTAATTTTGTTTTACTAGTGGCTTTCTTGGTTTGGAAGTTAAAAAAACCAATGAAAGATATGTTCAATAAAAAATCGGATGATGTGAAAACACTTATGAATTCAGCAGCTGTAAAAAATAAAGATGCTGAGGTAAGACTAAAAATGCTTCAATCAAAAATATCAAACCTAGATTACGAAATAATTAAAATTAAAGCTGACTACGATAAAGACGTAGCTGCTTTCTTGACAAATCAAGCGAATGAAACTCAAGCGACAATAGCTAGAACAAAAAAAGATTTAGAACAAAGATTAGAAGGTGAGAAAAAAGATCTCGTTGAAAAACTAAACGAAGAACTTCTTACTCAGGTCATTGCTAAAACTAAACAGACAATTAATGCAAATAGTGATTATAAAAACCGTGCAACAAGTAAAATTGTTTCCGAGTTAAGATAAGGTTAAAAAATGAAAGAACAAATTGTAGCTAAAGCTTATGCTCAATCAATTGTCGAACTTGGCGTTGAAATGAAGCTTGATTTAGTAAGTGAATTAACTTCTCTTACTGAGACTATTAATAAGTGTAATGATCTTGAAACACTTTTATTCCTAGATGTTTTTACAGCAGAAGAAAAATTGAGCGTACTTAATATTGTTATGTCAAAGCTTTCGCTTTCACAGATCACAGTAAACTTTATGCAATTTCTAATTACTGAAAAAAGAATTGGATTAATGCCAATGATTTTTAAAAACGTTATTGTTATTGATGACAACAATAAAGGATTCCTGAGAGGAACAATCGAAGGTTCGGAAGAAACAATTCCGGCTGACGTAAAAGAAAAATTGAAATCTTACTTAAAACAAAAATTAGGTAAAGAGCCAATTTTACAATATCAAAAAAATGCAAACGTAAGTGCTGGATATAAAGTAACAGTTGGAGATCTACAGTTAGATGCTTCATTAGAAAATCAATTAGAGAAATTTAAAGACAGTATTTTAAATTCATAATAGCCCAATAAAAAGGACTAAGAGGTAAAAAATGGCAATGAATCCAGAAGAGATTACAAGTATTATCAAAGAAAGAATCTCAAATTTTCAAACGAGACTTCAAGTAGATGAAGTTGGAACTGTATTATCTGTTGGAGATGGGATCGCGAGAGCGTTCGGTCTTAAAAACGTAATGAACGGTGAACTTGTTGAGTTCGAATCGGGCACAACAGGGATGGTTTTAAACTTAGAAACAAATAACGTCGGTATCGCTATTTTAGGTGAAGACACTCAAATTAAAGAAGGGTCTTCAGTTAAAAGAACAGAAAGAATCGTTCAGGTTCCTGCTGGTGACGCTCTTTTAGGAAGAGTTGTTAACGCTATCGGTGAACCAATCGATGGTCTTGGTGAAATTAAAACAAAAGAATTTAGAGTTGTAGAACTTAAAGCTCCAGGGATCATTGCTCGTAAATCAGTACATGAGCCAATGCAAACAGGTTTAAAAGCAATCGATGCCATGATTCCAATCGGAAGAGGACAAAGAGAGCTAATCATTGGTGACCGTAAGACTGGTAAGACAGCAATCGCTATCGATACAATCATCAACCAAAAAGGTAAAAACGTTGTTTGTGTTTACGTAGCTATCGGACAAAAACAATCTACAGTAAGACAAGTTCAACAAAAATTAAAAGATGCTGGCGCACTTGAATATACAATCATCGTTTCAGCAACAGCATCAGCTTCGGCTCCAATGCAGTTCCTAGCACCATATACTGGATGCACGATGGCCGAGTACTATAGAGACAGCGGTCGTCACGCACTAATCATTTATGACGATTTAACTAAACAAGCTCAAGCTTACAGACAAATGTCGCTTCTTCTTCGTCGCCCACCAGGAAGAGAAGCATTTCCAGGGGACGTTTTCTTTATTCACTCAAGACTTCTTGAGCGTGCTTGTAAACTGAACGATACTCTTGGAGCAGGTTCACTTACAGCACTTCCAATCATTGAAACTCAAGAAGGTGACGTTTCGGCATATATTCCTACAAACGTTATTTCGATCACTGATGGCCAGATCTTCCTAGAGTCTGATTTATTCAACTCTGGTATTCGTCCAGCTGTTAACGTTGGTCTTTCGGTTTCAAGAGTTGGTGGATCTGCTCAAGTAAAAGCAATGAAAAAAGTTGCTGGTACACTTCGATTGGATTTAGCTCAGTACAGAGAGCTTGCGGCCTTCGCAGCTTTTGGATCTGACCTTGATGAATCAACAAAAAGACAGTTAAACAGAGGCGAGAGACTAGTTGAACTTTTAAAACAAGATCAATACGCACCTGCTGATGTTATAGATCAAGCTGTAGCAATCCTTGTTGCAACTAAAGGTTTATTCGACGTTGTTCCAACTCCTAAAGTAAGAGTTGCAGAAAAAGACGTTCTTGAGTTTTTACACACAAGACATGCTGAAACAATGAAAGAACTTTCTAGTGCGAGAGAAGTTTCAGCAGCAAATGAAACAAAAATTCTTGATGCTGTTAAAGGATTCTTAGCAACTAAGAGATATTAGGAAATAAAATGGCGAACATAAAAGATCTTAAAAAGAAAATTAAAGGTACCAAAAGTACTTCTAAGATCACGCAAGCGATGAAGCTCGTTTCGGCCGCAAAATTAGCAAAAGCTCAAAATAATATTATGAACTCAAGACCATATGCTCGCGAATTAGAAGAAACGATTAAAACTGTTTCTGCTCTAGTTCAGGGTTATGACCATGAGTTTTTAAATGAGAAAAAAGAAAACAACAAAGCAATTTTGTTAGTCATTTCTTCAGATAAAGGCCTTTGCGGATCGTACAATTCTCAGCTAGCAAAAAAAGTGAGAAAGTTTTTAGATGAAACAAAAAATGACACTAAGGTTGTTTTCATTGGAAAAAAAGTTAGAGACTTATTAGCAACATCGTACAACAAAGGTAAAACTTATACTTTTGTAAAAAACGAACCAACATTCTTGGAAATGGAACAAGTTGGTGTTGAGTTAGCAGAAATGTTTAAGACTGGAGAAGTTGGGCGAGTCTTAATTGCTTACAACGTTTTTCAATCGGCCATCGCTTTTGATCCGACTGTAAAACAACTCTTACCAATGACTTTAGATGTAGCTCAAAAAGAAGAGCTTCGTGAAAAGTTTCCATTCGATTTCAAGTACGAGCCAAACTCGACTGAGATTTTAAATACACTTATCCCGCAGACATACATCAGTACTATGTACACGGCTCTTTTAGATGCCGTTGCTGCTGAACATGGATCGAGAATGAGTGCGATGGATTCAGCATCATCGAACTGTAAAAAAGCAATTAAAACGTTATCAATAAAAATGAACAAACTGAGACAGGCAGCGATTACGACAGAATTATCTGAAGTAGTTTCTGGTGCCGAGTCTCTGAAAGGTTAAAAGGCTTAGAGGAGTCGCGAAATGAGTGAAAATTACGGCGTAGTAAAGCAAGTAATGGGACCGGTTCTAGACGTAGAGTTTTCTAATGGAAAAATTCCTGCGATCTACAATGCTCTCAAGTTAACAAACAAAACAATTAGCAAAGACGAGTGGAACTTAACGGTTGAGGTGTCTCAACATTTAGGTGACAACATGGTTCGTTGTATCGCTATGGACTCTACAGAGGGTCTAGCTCGCGGACTAAAAGTTCTCGACACAGGAAGACCGATTCAGGCTCCAGTAGGAAGAGAATGTTTAGGAAGAATTATTAACGTTATTGGAGAGCCGGTTGATGAAGCAGGCCCGCTTAACGCTAAAAAAACTTACGACATCCATAGACCTGCTCCTGGTTTTGATAAACAATCAACGAAACTTGAACAGTTTTATACTGGGATTAAGGTTATTGACCTTCTCGCTCCATACGTTCGCGGTGGAAAGATTGGTCTCTTCGGTGGTGCCGGTGTAGGTAAGACTGTTTTAATTCAAGAGTTAATTAACAACATTGCAACTCAACACGGTGGATACTCGGTATTTGCTGGAGTTGGTGAGCGTACTCGTGAAGGTAACGACTTATTCCACGAAATGACAGAGTCAGGAGTTATTGCAAAAACCGCACTGGTCTTCGGACAAATGAATGAGCCACCTGGAGCTCGTGCACGTGTTGCTCTAACTGGTCTATCTATGGCGGAATATTTCCGTGATGAAGAAAACCAAGACGTTTTATTCTTCGTTGATAACATTTTCCGTTTTACTCAAGCGGGATCTGAAGTTTCTGCCCTTCTAGGTCGTATTCCTTCTGCCGTTGGTTACCAGCCAACTCTAGGAACGGAAATGGGAGCGATGCAAGAGCGTATTACTTCAACTACGAATGGTTCGATTACTTCTATCCAGGCCGTTTACGTTCCTGCGGATGACTATACCGATCCGGCTCCAGCTACTACGTTTGCCCACTTAGATGCAACAACAGAATTGTCTCGCCAAATTGCTGAGCTTGGAATTTACCCAGCGGTAGATCCACTTTCATCATCTTCGGCGATTTTAACTCCAGCTATCGTTGGAGAAGAGCACTATAACACTGCTCGTGGGGTTCAGAAGATTCTTCAAAAGTATAAAGAACTTCAAGACATCATCGCGATCCTTGGTATGGATGAACTTTCTGAAGAAGATAAGTTAATTGTTGGTCGTGCAAGAAAGGTTCAAAGATTTTTATCTCAACCATTCTTCGTTGCTGAACAGTTTACTGGTCTAAAAGGAAAATTCGTTGAAATCGGTGATACGATTAAAGCATTTAAGGCCATTTTAAATGGTGAAGTTGATGATCTTCCAGAGCAAGCTTTCTACCTCGTTGGTGGACTTGATATGGTTTATGAAAAAGCTGCTCACATTAAAGCTGGAAAATAATTTAATCTCGAAATAGGTTACGAAAAATGAAAAATTTTGTTGTTGATATATTAACGCCGTCAAAAATTATCGCCAAAGGAATAGAGGCAGAGTCTCTTTTAATTCCTACGACTCGTGGTCAGATCAATGTGCTTGAAAATCACACGCACATTGTGACAAAATTATCGAGTGGTATATTAACTATTTTTGGTGGTGCTGCTTTTGCTGATAGAAACTTTGCAGTGTCTACTGGTGTTTGCAAGATTTTAGATAACAGAGTCGTTGTTATGGCCAATACAGCTGAAGAAAGCACTGATGTAAATGTAGAAAGAGCAAAACTTTCACTTAAAAATGCTGAAGAAAAACTGAAAAATACAGAAGGACTCACTCTCTTTGAGATTGATGAGTATGTACAAAAAGCAGAAAGAGCTAAGCTTCGCATTCAGCTCGCAGAATTTAACAAAGCTAAATAATCTTATATTTGAGTACTCAGAGTTTAAAGCCTGAGTACTCACTTTTTAATCTCACCCCATAGGCAAATCCTTCACTTTTCTTGCACACCATCCAATCTGATTTAGAATTAACTCATACCTATGATGAAAAATAGTTTGATAGTTAAATCTTTTGCATGTGTTTTAAGCGCTAGCTTTGTGCTTGGTGCATTCTCGTATTCTAACGATAGATTAGAGACAAAAAAAATCGAATTAAGTGCATTTAAGAACGCTTATGAAAATATCGAAAACCTTTCCAAGAAAAATGAAATTAGTACAAATGAAAATAATACTTACCGCGATGTCACGGCCAGCATTGTTCAAACAATAGAAAAAGAAATTAAAGGTAAAATTTATAGAAGTCGTTTGCAGTTAGTTACTGAAAGACATGCGACTAATTATAAGATTTTCTCAGTTCGCCCTATAAATAAAAATTGGAATGAAATAAAACCAGAATTTAATAAAGCCTTTATGAATGTAGAAAGCTTTCATATTAATTCGAATTCACTTAATGAATTAGTGCCTAATGAGATTAATAACAAAGAATTTATTCGTTTAACGGCTTATTCATATGAAGATCAATTAATTGAAAAATTTGCTGAATTAAAACTACCTACTTCGTATGAAGAAAAGTTAGTTGCAGAAGTTGAAGTGGAAAGTAATGAAGTTGATAATGTCGATGAAGTAAAGGTCACACAATCGGCAAAAGAAGTTGTGCCTGAAGTAATAGAAGAACTAACTTTGCAACCAGCACCTGTTGCATCAGAAGTTTCTGAAGAAAAATTTAATGATGATGATATGGTGATGTTTGACTACTCAGCCAAGAGGACTGCTGCACCAAAGAAAATTTTTGATGCTCCTTTGTCAGCTTCGGTAAAAGAAGCTATTGAAAGAGAAGTTCATCAAGCGCCGATAGTTAAATCTAGCTTGAGTACTCAAAAGCAAAAATTTGAAACAAGCACCGATAAACAAGCACTTTTAGATGCAATGAATAGTGAAGATGCTGTTATCTATGATTACACAACAAAATCACAAGCAGCTCCAGCACTTAACCCAAAAATAGAAAATAGGGCCAATGCTTTTGCACCAGAAGAAAGTGCAGAAAAAATCACTTTTGTATTAACAGCCAAAGAAGTTAATTTGAGTACTCAGAAAGTGAGAGTGGGCACAGGTTTCGAATTTGTACCTGATTATGAGCGCAGTGAAAGAACGGATGACCAGGCCATGGGGAAAATTTCATTTGACTACTCACTTGATAATAACTTGAGTATTCAAACGGGAGTTGTTCAATCTTTGGGAAATCTTTCAACAAGAGTTGAGCTTGATTTAATGAAAGGTGGAATGACTGTTCCTCTTATTAATGAAGAGGGTATTCAAAAATACTTAGAAAAAAAATCCCTTAACATTTCTGGAAGTTTGGTGCTCTTAGCAGTAGATGAGAGCATTCAAGATGTCGAGATAGATAGAGATTATCAAGAGAAAATATATTTTAATAGTAAGTTTAAGGCCGTTGAATCTAAAACAAACGCTTCATATGTAATGTTACTCGGTATTGAGCCAGGAAATATCATGTTGAGATTTTTGTTAAAAAATAACGAAAGTTCTCAAAAAATTATCTACGTCGGAGACGGTGAGCTTTATTATGAAGATCCTGGTTTTAAAGCTTCAGAAAGAGAAATTTATAGCTTCACAACGAGAAGTCTACTTGGCAAAAAAGTAAAAGAGCTTAATATTGGAGCCGAGCAAATACGCTTTTTTGGCTCTCAAGCACCTTCAAAAAAGAAAGCTCTAAATGCTTATGAAATAAAGGTTCCTACGATTGTGGAAAACGAAAGAAAATATCTTGAATTTAAACATATGAACTCAAATCTTTACGTGGGTACTCAAGACACTCGTGAAATAGAAATTCCAAGCTTAGAATTTATGAATAAAGTTTTAGATCAAAAAGACATGAGACAATTAGACCAAAGATGCTTAGTTCAAATTAATCTTACAAAAGAAGTAAGAGAAGTAAGAGCAAATGGCAAAAATAAACTTGGTGAAATGTTTGTTGATACAAATTACTTAGATACAGACGGAAATTTTTCAAATGAAACACCAGAAATGGCAGAAAAAATATTTATCGGTGGTGATCAAGAAGGATTACTCAACATAAGACTTGATTTCACGGACGGGTCTACTGGTTTTCTAAAATCATACTGCTCAGAAGGCTCGTATTTAGTTGAGCAAATTTAGACTAATTCCATTCTAATTTTTTAAAGACTTCTAAGGTTTTCTTGTAGCCTGCGGTCATAATATATTTTGATTTTTGAGGGTCAAGAGAAAACGAGTTTGTAAAAAATAATTTATAATGTGAGTGGTCAGGGTAAATGTCAATGAATTTAATGTTGGGATTGTAGTTGAGCTTTCTTTCAATAATAGAAGTAATCTTGGTTTTATCCTTCACGCTAAAATTTTGAGAGTTCATATAATCATTAACAGTGTCTATAACGTCTTTAGCAAGAATGGTTTTACTTCTTGATTCAACAATCTTCTTTTGAATCATTAGGTAAATGGCCTGCATACAGATAGCGGGAAGACCGTAATTAATGAGTGAACCAATCTCGTCGTGATAGTGATAGGGCGTATGGGTCCAAGAGCTAATGACAAAATCACATTTATTATCAACGGCTACATGATTTGATAATGTCTCACGTATTTCACCGTCGATATAAAAATCAACTTGTGAAGTGCGAGGATTTTTAACAGGAAAAGGAGCATAAAAAGGTGGAACACTCATGCTGGCAGATATCGCCTGAGTCACATCAACGCCCGTGTAGTATTCGGCGGTAGAATCATGAATTGGACTTGGGTAATTATATTTTCCAAAAATAACTTTTCGAGAGTGATCTAACTGAGTAGCAACAACAAACATATCAGCTGCATAGTCGTCAAAAGATTGAGATAAAATAACATTTTTTTGCATGTATTGATTGAGGCCCTCAGTTGAAAACAGGCCAGAGACCGAAAGTAGCGGCTTCGCTAGTTGTTTTAAAATTGAAGGGAAACCTTCAAAGGGATTATAGAAGTCGAAATTAAAAGGATGTCTTCCAGGCATTTTTCTAGAAAGCATATCAGCATAAGTTATGGGCTTGAGAGATGTCTGGGCATTTTTTCGATTTAAAGTGGCATCGATAACATCGATTGGTTTAAACCCGGAAGCAAAATAGAGATTAATTAAGGACCCAGCACTGGAACCAACATAAGTTGAAATTTCATGATCAACATCATGAGGAGATTTGTTGTGCTTTAAAACAAAACCCATTTCTTCTAGGGCCAGAGAAACGCCGAGGTGCCAAGAAGCAGCTTTAACGACTCCGCCCGATAAAACAAGTGCGGTTTTTTTATTCTTAAAACGTGAAAGATCAATATTGTGATACATAATATAAGAATATCATCGAGCAAAATAAAATGGAGAAAATTTTAAATAGCCGATGGTTTTAGACAGTTTTAAAAGTATTCAATAGAAAAGAATTTTAAGCTAGAATGTGAGTACTCACGGAGGCTTTATGAATCAAGATGGAATTTGGCTATCAATACTGGAATATGCATCGCTTAGAAAAACATCAATCTCGACAATTAGGCGTTCGATCAAATCTGGCGTTTTAAAACATAAAGAAGAAAATGGTAAATACTATATTTGGACTAAAGAGATCAATCTTAAAAAAGATGAAACAACAAAACATTTTGAAATTGAATTATTAAAAAAGAAAAATAGAGAACTTGAAGAAGAGATCAATGATTTAAAGATGCTCCTCCAGGTGTATGAATCGAATCTTCATGAAGTATCTATACCACAATTGCCACCGCTTCCCGAGATTGAACAATGAAAAAAATCGTTCTTTTGATTGTCATACTTGTGGGTTCGCTTTCAGCGTCTGCTACCGAGTCTATGCGTAATTGCATGTTACTACCAGTGACAGACGGAATAGATAATAAGATCGGATTTCAAATTTTTGAAAATATAGAAAATTACATTAAAGATGGATCTTGGTGTACTTACAAATCCAATTCAGAATTAATTAATATCTTAGGCCAATATTCAAAAAATTTAGAGAGTCACTTAAACAACAAAGATGTTTTGAAGGTCGTAGCGGATAAAACCAAAGCAGGCACTTTGATTCGCATTTCACTTGCCCTGGGTGCAAACAATGCAGATGTAAAAGTAGAAATTCTTGGTGAAAATGGAGAGGATAGATATTTTAAGGAACAAACTCAACTTAAAACGACAGATCCATTAATCATTTCTCAGACAGTGAGAAACTGGTTAGATATCTATGAAAAAACGATTCCTTATAATGGAAGAATTAAAGGAGTTTTGGGAGATCAGTTCACAATAGATATTGGAAAGAAATCTCAGCTCTATAACGGCAGTGATATTGTCATTGAAAGACCGACGAATAAAAGACAGCATCCTCTTTTAAAAGAAATTATAGATTATCAAACAGAAAAAATTGCAGAGGCAAGAATTTTTGATGTAAGTGACAATCAGGCCCAGGCAAAAGTTGTAAGTTATGAAGGCAATAAAAAACTAAAACTAGAAGACTGGGTAAAAATTCGTGCAGTTGAAAGTCGAAAAGTTATTGAACAAATCTCTTACGGTGATAAAAATGATTTGGAGTTTGGCAAACTAGGGTCAATTGGAATTTTTCTTAACCTAGGTTCAGGTTCTGTGACTCAGTCGGGAAGTACTGAAAAATCTATGAGTGGCCTTTTAATAGGTGGAGAAATAGAAGCAGAGTTATGGGCAACAAGAAATTGGTGGGGCGGCATAGATATAGGTAAGCGATTAGGAACTTATAGCAAAGACAAAGGAACATTTTCTAGTGAAACAAACTCGACAGACAACTCATCTTTTAGGTTAAAATTCGGTTACAAATATTTACCGATGGGCTTTTTTTATGGGCCACAAGTTGATGTTTATGGTGGTTACGCTAGCTATACTTACGGTCTTACCACGAGCACTTCAGATAATTTAACATCTTCAACCTTTAGTGGATTACTGCTTGGAACACGGGGAAGTATACCGATCTACGAAGGAGTACGACTGTATATGTTGATAGATTTTTTACTCACATCGTCTTATAAAGAAAAAGTAATCACTTTCGGTGAAGATGAATCCAGTTCAAATTATCGCTTAGAGTTTGGTGGACAGTACGTCTATCAGACAAATATTACCTTAAGCGCAGCGCTTCAAATTTTAGCCAATAAAGCGAACTTCACCGGCGTGACAAAAGAAGAGCAATTCAAAGACACATCTGCTAAAGTGGGAGCGATTTTCACATTTTAATCTCACTAATTGGAGAATTAAATGAGTCGCGTAACTCTTCTAGAAAAAGAAATTATAAAACATAAAGCGCTCTATTATCAGGGGCGGCCCGAAATTTCAGAAGGCCTTTGACAAGCTTGAATTGGAATTAAAAAAACTTGATCCCACTAATCCTGTTTTAGTAATCGTTGGTTCAACTTCATCGGCTTCAGATAAAATTAAACATGAAAAGAAAATGCTTTCACTCGAAAAGACTTATGTTCTTGAAGATTTGTTTTCATGGATAGGTACAGAGAAAGTTGTGAGTACGATGAAGCTTGATGGAATTTCTTGCTCTTTGATATATGAAGGTGGGGAGCTTACTCTTGCCAAAACTAGAGGGGATGGAAGTTTCGGAGAAAACATCACTAAAAAAGTAATGTGGATAAATAATGTTCCAAAGTTGATAAGTTCTAAAAATAAACTTGAAATCCGAGGAGAACTTTTTTGTGATGAAGAAAGTTTTTTTATTTTATCAAATGAAATGACTCGAATGGGCCTAGAAAAGCCCACAAGCCAAAGAAATATTGTTGCGGGTCTAATGGGAAGAAAAGATAATTTAGAACTGTGCCGGCATTTAAAATTTATGGCCTTTGATTATTATTCAGATGAAAAACTATTGAGTGAAGAAGATAAATTTAAAAAACTAATATCATTTCAATTTTTAACACCAGATTATGAACTTCACGAATCAAAAGAATCAATTGCAGAAGTTATAGAAAAAGCTAGAGACTTTATGTCTGAGGGCGATTACCAAATAGATGGATTAGTTTTCTCCTTGAATAATTTAAGCTTGCATGAAGAGTTGGGCGAAACTTCTCATCATCCAAGATACAAAATTGCTTTTAAATTTCAAGGGGAATCAAAACAAACCCTTTTAAAAGAAATTACGTGGTCTGTTTCACGCAATGGGATTTTGACACCCGTTGGAGAAGTTGAACCGGTAGAGCTTTCTGGTGCCATGATTTCGAGAGTTACACTTCACAATTATGGAATGGTAAGTGCCAATCAATTAAAAAGTGGAGATCTCATTGAAATTATCAGATCTGGAGAGGTTATACCCAAATTTCTTTCAGTGATAAAAGATTCTGGAAATATTTTCAAGATTCCAGAGCATTGTCCTAGTTGTGATTCAAAAGTTGAAATTGTTGATATCAGATTATTTTGTTTAAACGCAGAATGCCCCGGTAAAAACAAAGAGATCATTCTTAATTTCATTCAGAAAATTGGCATAGAAGATTTAAGTGGTAAACGTCTAGAAGAATTATTAAATGCTAAAATAGTAAAAACAATTCCAGATCTTTATAGATTAGAAGCCGCAGATCTTATGAAGATTGATAAGGTTAAAGATAAATTAAGTACAAAGCTAATTGAATCAATTTCAAAAACCAAAGAAAGTGACCTTGTTGTTTTTTTATCAGCATTAGGATTAACAGGTGGAGCTTTTAGTAAATGTGAAAAAGTTGTAAGAGCGGGATTTGATAATATTGAAAAAATTAATAATTTAACTCTTGAACAACTTATGAATGTTGAATCATTTGCAGAAAAATCATCAACGGAATTTTTAGGATCATTGGCAGAAAAGAAGACCATGATACAAGAGCTCGTTTCTTTAGGTTTTACATTTAAAATGGAAGAAACGAGACAGACTGAAATAAGTGGAAAGAAAGTTTGTATAACGGGAGCACTTTCTGAAAAACGTCCAGTCGTAGAAGATAAAATTAGAGAAGGAGGAGGAATTGTCGTCTCTTCCGTTTCAAAAAATACAGATATATTGGTGACAAATGAAACAGACCCAAGTTCAAGTAAGTATAAAAAAGCTCTTGAGTTAAAAATAAAAATAATCACCGAAGCAGAACTCTTTAAACTGCTTCACTAGGACGAATTTATGGCCAAGAAAACATCGACCTTTATTTGTCAAAGTTGTTCTTATCAAACATCTAAATGGATGGGAAAATGCCCGGAGTGTGGTTCTTGGAATTCGTTTACAGAAGAAACAACCTTGGCAGCAAAAGATTTAAATAGGGCCCATAAAAGAACGGCTCAAGGTGGAGAATCACCCAAGCTCATTAACGATATTGTTTTAGAGAAACAGTTTAGAGTTGTGACAGGCATGAGTGAGTTCGATCGAGTCGTTGGCGGTGGTGTTGTGCCAGGATCTCTTATTTTAATTGGTGGAGAACCAGGAATTGGGAAGTCGACACTTTTGACAAGTGTAATGGGTAAGCTTTCTCAAAGTCATGCAGGTCAAGTCGTTCTTTATGTAAGCGGAGAAGAGTCGGTCAACCAAGTGGCGGAAAGATCAAAAAGAGTCGGTGTTAATACGGACAATTTTTATATTTATAATGAAACAAACTGGCAAAAAATTTTAGAGCAAATTAATAAACTCCAGCCGAGATTTCTTGTTATTGACTCAATTCAAACAACTTCGTCATCAGAAATTGATTCTGCTCCAGGAACGGTTTCTCAAATTAGAGAAGTGACTTATGAACTCATGAGCCATGTAAAGGCCAATGGGATTACATGCTTTGTTATTGGTCACATCACGAAAGAAGGATCGATTGCAGGACCAAAAATTCTTGAGCACATGGTAGATACAGTTATTTATTTTGAAGGTGATCAATTTGGTCATTATAGAATTTTAAGGGCCATGAAAAATCGATTTGGAAACACCAATGAAGTTGGTATTTTTGAAATGAAAGAAAGTGGACTTGCTGAAGTCACAAATCCGTCTCAATATTTCCTAGACGATCAGCTAAAAGACTCATTCGGTAGATCTTTAACTTGTATCATTGAGGGATCTCGCTCTTTATTTATTGAAGTGCAAGCGCTGGTTGTTGATAATAAATTTGGAAACGGAAGACGAACAACTCAAGGTGTAGATAATAACAGATTGTCTATGATGGTTGCCGTGATTGAAAAATATTTTGGATTACCTATGGGCTTTAATGACATTTATCTTAATGTTGTTGGTGGAATGAAGCTTACCACAAGAGAATCGGATCTTTCTATTATTGCATCTCTATTGAGTTCTTATCGATCTAAGCCAATTGATTCCAGCACTATCTTTGTTGGAGAGGTAGGTTTAACAGGTGAGGTTCGCTCCATTCCACAA
>JAYSPR010000303.1:0-1999 GCA_043721975.1 Bacteriovoracaceae bacterium | reverse complement strand
GTTTTCAAATGTTTTCTGGTCTAAGTTATTTTTACTATTTGAAAAATATTTTGATATGACTTGAAAATCAAAATATGTCTTTAAATTTCGAAGAAGTTCGGATTTGTCTCGATCACTTAATTTCCCCATTCTATAAAATGAGATATACTCTTCTAATTGATTATCTTCTGAATCTTTATCTAATTTTGCTCTTGCCCTTTTAGAGGCTTCAAGAATAAATTCAAAAGCTGGTTTTAAGTCTTCCTTTAGTCTGCTTGGACCACTTAAAATAGTAAGAATTGGTGAAGTTGATATTAATTTATCAAGTTGCTCTTTAATGTTAGGGCGAAATGAGAATTCATATTTGTTTTTTAAAAGGATTGAAAAATCTTTCAAAGCATAAATTCCAAAAGGTAGTGCTTGGATTGCTGTTTCATTTTTCTTTTCTAGTAGGTCGCAGAAATTAAATTTATCTTTTTGTAAGTTCGTTAAATATTGTTTTTTAAATTGTATTTCAAATACTGCACATGTGCTTGTGACGAAGTTTTCAAAAATCTCAAGTGCCTTCTTTTCCTCTGATAAACTAATTGGTTCAAATTCAGAAAACTTTTCTAAGTCTAGATCAGAGTCTGCTAGAGAAATATTGTATTTTATCTTTCTAGAGATAATTTTCGACTTCTTAATGAGAGTTGCATTCCCCAGGTCGCGAAGTGAAATCAGTGGTGTCATTGAAAGAGAATTGAGTATTCTTGATTTTCGCAAGAGTGGTGAAATGTTTTGAATTAGTTGGTTTAAAACATTAAAACAGGCTAGATCCTTTGATTTAATTTCAGAGCTATTGATGTTCATTAGGTCGTATTTCTTGAGGCAATATAGTCTCGAATTAATTGATGCTTCGTTGGCTTTAAAGTAAAAATTAACTTCATTCTTAAGACTTATAAGTACGTCGATTTCTTGATTGATTTCCTTTGTGTTACTATGGGCACTGGAAATTCCAAAAAGTAAAAATATGAAAAAATAAATAGTTTTACTCATATCTTTTCCTTTAAATAGAGCCAATTGAGATAAATTCAATTGGCTCAGAATTAACTTATATTTTTACCACTTAATTTGTTCTACATGTTTACTTTCATCAATTATACGATTTAAACCAGCTCTACCTTCATTTTTATAAATGTTGATTAGCTCTGACATTGAATCCATTGTTCTTTTGATATTATCTGAAGACATTTCGTCCATCGGAATGATAACTGAACTCCATACTCCACCAGCAGGAGTCGAGCTATGAGCAGCTTGTCTAGGCATAGCTTCTATTTTTTGAGTAATTCCTTTTTCCTTTACCATTAATTGAAGAGCCTCTGCTGATAAATTTGCCAAACTAACTTGTGCGCTTGTTTGATCTGGAATAATGAAAAGGTGTATAGTTCCATTTCGAGAACTTCTAGTCGTTCCCCTGACTGCCTGAATTTCGATCATGTCAGCTCCACCATTAAAATAGGCCCAAGCAGAATACTCAGATGAACCTTTTTGAAGGTGATTTTCAATCCCAAGATTTTTTCCAGTTCTTCCTGCTAAATTGACTAGTTCTTCAAAGGTTAAGGTAAGGGCACCGGCATGGGCGAATTGAGACATTAAAGATAAAAGTAATAAAACGAGGCATGACAATTTTTTCATAATTTACTCCATGGTTAATTTTCTTGCTTACACAGAAATAGAAATTTATTTATAATGAGCAAATTTTAAGCCAAGTTTTTACTGAGCCAATGTTGTCTAATGACTTATTATTGCAATAAGACAAAATCGATCTTTGTCAAAAAAATAGACAATTGCCTATCTTTTAATCAAATTTATTGAGTCTTCATTGTTTATTACCAAACTGGTAGCATGATTTATTGTCTATAATCAATACACTTTTACAAGTTCGTGTTGTTTCTGGGCGATTATGTCCGGTTAATTTCTGAGCGATAATGTCCTATTGAATCTAGGCCACTTTTCTCAGTTTCGACTTATCACCATAATC
>JAYSPR010000302.1:0-6966 GCA_043721975.1 Bacteriovoracaceae bacterium | reverse complement strand
CCTATACGTCAGTGGTCACCGTCATGAAAATCCTTGAGAGTAAGGGAATTCTAAAAAGTGCAAAGAGTGACAAGTCCCATGTTTATACATCACCTATTTTCTATTTTTGGTTTTCAAAAAATTGAAAGGTTATTTAAGTTAGCCTCATCTCATAAAATGTTTTTGAGATGCGCTCAGTTCTTAGTAATTTTATCATTAAGTGCACCTCTACTAATGAAGCTGGTACCTGTAAAAAAACTTCCGGTTTACCAATCGCATTTTCCCGTCATAAATGAGTATGATGGATCTAATTTTAGGAGAGCTACAACTAAGATCAGTTCTTTTATTAAGGGCTGATCCAATGATTCTTCTTCTCCTTTATGCTTTTGGTGTCTCATTCTTCTTAGTAAAATTTGTAATTAATTATTTTAAATTAAAAAATCTTTTAAAGACAGCGGTAGGTTTATTGTGAACGTCGACCCTTCACCGAGATGACTTTTAACATTGATCAATCCGTTATGCGCCTCAACTATTTGGCTGACTACGTAAAGCCCAAGACCTAATCCGCTAATGTCTGTCCCAGTGACCCGTTCATATCGTTGGAAAATTCGTTTTAAATTTACATCAGCAATACCGATGCCATGGTCCTCAATGACAATTACAGCTTGCTCTTGTTCTTTGCGAACGCTGATTTGAATGGGTTTTCCAGCACCGTATTTGACTGCATTTGTGAGAAGATTGGTAATGACTTGTTCAATTCTAAACTTATCCCAGCGACCGTTTATAGGATTAGTTGAAATAATTTTGACTTCAATACCCGCGACTCTAAATAGTTCAAGATTTACTTCAACTATCTCATGGATCAAGAGGCATAAGTCAAAACTCTCAAAATTAATGGAAAGTTTTCCAGAGCTCACACGAGAAATATCAAGCATGTCGTCGATGAGTCGACTAAGTCGTCCCAGTTGCTTATTGTCAGAGTCAAACATTTTACCTAATTTTTCACTAGTGAATGAAGAATCACTTCCTTTTTCAAGATTTCGTTGTCTCAGTTGGGTCTGAAGTTTCATTGAAGTGAGTGGTGTCTTTAATTCATGGCCAGCAATTGACATGAACTCCTCTCTAGCATTAACAGCTTGCTCTAGTTTTTTCTTTGTTATCCTGAGCTCTTCTACTTGTTTACTTAGTTCTTTTTTTTGTCTGTGAAGTTCAACGAATACATCAACCTTGCTTTTTACAGCATGTGGATCAAGGGGTTTTCTGAGAAAATCCACTGCGCCACTTTCATAACCCTTGAAGACATATTTTTCATCATTCGCCGTAGCAGTTACAAAGATGATAGGAATATTTCTTGTTTGGCTGATTCCTCGCATGAATTCAGCGAGTTCAAAACCACTCATCTCAGGCATTTGAATGTCGATCAATGCTAGACAAAAATCATGCTTCATCATTAGTTCAAGAGCTTCATTTCCAGAGAGTGCCTGAGAAATATTCAAATCATCTCGCTCCAAGAGTGCATTGAGAGCGAATAGATTATCTTTCACGTCATCGACGATCAGAATTTCAAATTTATCTTTGCTATCTAGTTCAGACATAATATTTCCTATCATCCATTAAAATAGAGTTAGCTCTTTCTCAAATCCAGATCAAGGTTTTCCATTTGAACCTTTTTCAAATTTAGGGGTCCACACCCGAATAAGTGAGAGAAGTTTTTCAAGGTCAACTGGTTTGGCGAGATAGTCGTTTGCCCCTGCCTCAAGACAATTTCTCTGATCGTCCTTCATTGCCTTTGCTGTAACTGCAATAATAGGTAGCTTCTCAAATCTTTTTTGCTTTCTGATTCTTCTCGTTGCTTCAAGGCCATCCATTTCAGGCATCATAATATCCATAAGGACCAAATCTATTTTTGGATCTTGTTCAAGCTTTTCTAGGGCTTCAAAACCATTTCTTCCAATAATAATTTTTGCACCTTTTTGCTCAAGAGCACTTGTTAGGGCAAAAATATTTCTAATATCATCATCTACGAGAAGAATTGTTCTTCCTTTAAAAAGCTGATCACTGACCCTTGCTGCCTTGAGCATTTGTCTGCGCTCAGGAGGCATTTTAGATTCGACCCGATGAAGAAAGAGTGTTACTTCACTAAGAAGTTTCTCAGGAGTTATTGCGTATTTAATAGTGACAGATTTTGAAAAGCTTCCCAGCTTACCTTCTTCTTGTCGTGAAATTTGAGCTTTGGTATATACAATGACTGGGGGGACAGGAAAAATATCTTCAATGGCCATTTGTTCTAAAAATTTATCAATAGGCATATCTGAAATTTTTATATCCACAATCATGCAGTCGAAGGCATTATTTTTAAGCTCAGTCAGGGCCTCTTTTGCGGAGGCAACCATGATAAATTCAATTCCTTCGTCAGCTAGAAGGGTGCAGATTTTTTCCCTTTGAGCTTCATCATCTTCAACGATTAGTACACGATTAACTTTTTGAGAAAACTTGGCGTCTAATTTCTCAAAGGCATTTTTAATTTCATCACGCGCAACAGGTTTGAACATGTAACCTATTGCACCCATACGAAGAGCGGCTTCTGAGTGGTCGGCCACTGAGATGACCTGAACGGGTATATGCCGAGTTTTGGGATTTTGTTTTAGGCGATCAAGGACAACAAGTCCGAGGTGATCAGGCAATTTCATATCAAGTAAAATAATATCAGGATTATATTCAAGGGCCATTTCAACTCCTTCATCTGCCCCCTCCGCCACTAGGCACTTGTATTTCAGCTCATGGGCAAGATCAAATAGAATTTTCGAAAACTGAGCTTCGTCTTCTATTACGAGAACAGTTTTACCATTTCTTGCTTGATCGGTGCGATCATCTTCAAATCGATGAGATAAATCTTTTTCAAGGCGTCTTTGCTTGGCTACGCTCTCTTGTGGAATTGGGGTTGATGATTGAGCGGAGTAAGCCTTGGCAGGTGCAGTCGTCATTAATGATTCATTGTATGAATCAGGTAAAATTAAGGTAAAGCAACTCCCTTTACCTGGAGCACTTTCAACTTTAATACTACCACCCAAGAGCCTAGCGAGATCTCTGGAGATTGAAAGACCGAGTCCTGTTCCTCCGAACTTTCGATTAGTCGTACCGTCGGCTTGCCTAAAGGCTTCAAAGATAATCTCTTGCTGCTCTTTGGGTATTCCAATTCCAGAATCACTTACTTCAAAAGCAATACTTTCGTTTGAATGGCGGAATATTCTAATTTGCACAGCACCATCTTGTGTGAATTTGAATGCATTTGAAATTAAGTTTTTTAGAATTTGGTCCAATCGTTGCCGGTCAGTTAGGAATGATTGTGGAAGATCGATTTCAGATATGACCTCAAGGCGCAGGTTTTTTTCCTGAGCTAAAGATTGAAAAGTTTGCTTCAATCCTTCAATGACCTTAGGAATAAATACGCTTTCAACTCTAATGTCGAGTTTTCCAGCTTCAACCTTAGAAAGATCTAAGATGTCATTGATAAGATTAAGTAGATCATTTCCAGAGGAATAAATAGAACTCGCAAACTTGATTTGATCCTCACTCAAATTTCCTTTAGCATTATCCATCAATAATTTTGCTAAAATCAAAGAACTGTTAAGTGGTGTTCTTAACTCGTGAGACATATTGGCAAGGAACTCTGTTTTATACTGACTTCCTCTTTGAACCTCATTGGCCTTTTCTTCCAACAAAACTTGGGCCTTGTTTAGCTCTTCTTGTTGGGTTTGAAGTTTATCATTTAATGTCTGGGACTGCTCAAGGAGTTCTTGAACTTTTTTTCGTACATCAGATGTATTAATTGCAATTCCAATATTCTCAGAAACGTGGCTTAAGAAAACTCTTTGATGTTCAGTGAATGGATGTAATGAACCTAATTCAATAACTCCATTCACTTCATTTTCATAAAGAATAGGACAGATTAAAAGTGACCGAGGAATCAGTTCTCCAAGGTGTGATTGTATTTTATTAAAATAGCTTGCAGGCACGTCATCAATTAGCAATGATCGTTTTTCTAAAGCGACTTGACCTATCAGTCCCTCTCCAAATCTAATAGTTCTATCTGACACTTCAGGATCAGATAAAGCATAACCACTGACTTGTTGAAGTTTTTTATTACCTGAAACCAAGTAAAAAACACCTACTTGAGCATTTGTAAATGGAACTAAATGGCTTAATATACTCTGGCCGAGACGTGATATTATTTGCTCACCTCGCATACTTTCCGAAAGTGCAATCTGTCCTTCACGCAAATAATCTAGCTCGCGAAACTTTTCTTTCAAAGAAACTTCAGATTGTTTTCTTTCGGTAATATCACGTTCGGTTGTAGCAATCCCCGTCAGCATTCCCTTGTCGTCAGTAAGTTTAGTGTTTGTCAGCCAAACATCAATAATGCGGCCATCTTTATGTTTTCGTTTTGTCTCCAGATTGGGAAGTAACTCCCCACGTTTCAAAGAAGCGATAAATTGAAGTGCTTCTTCTTGATACTCCATGGGTACAGTATCTACAATGTTCATTTTCAGAGCTTCTGCCTCAGAGTATCCGTAAATTTTTTCAGCACCACGGTTCCATGCTAAAATATTCCCTTCTAAATCCTGAAAAGTGATTGCATCGTTGGAATCCTGAATAACTGTCGCCATTCGACGGAACCTTTCCAGTGATCCCATTTGTTCTGAAATATCACGCTCTGTTGTCGCAACTCCAGTTAATTTCCCTTTATCATCAGTAAGCTTGGTATTGGTAAGCCAAACATCGACAATTCTACCATCCTTCGTTTTACGTTTTGTCTCTAGCGTAGGAACCAACTCGCCACCTTTGAGTGCCGTGATAAATCCACGTACTTCTTCTTGGTACTCAGTTGGCACGGTATCTACGATATTCTTGGTAAGGGCTTCAACTTCTGAATAGCCATACATTATTTCAGCACCTCTATTCCATGCCAAAATATTACCTTCCAAATCCTGGAAAGTGATCGCATCGTTTGAATCCTGAATAACTGTCGCCATTCGACGAAATCTTTCTAAAGTTTTCGTTTGTACCGTAATATCACGCTCAGTGGTAGCAATCCCTGTTAATTTTCCTTTGTCGTCAGTAAGTTTAGTATTTGTAAGCCAAACATCAATAATGCGGCCATCTTTATGTTTTCGTTTTGTTTCTAAATTGGGAAGCAGCTCTCCACGCTTTAAAGAGGCAAGGAAGCCTCGTGCTTCTTCTTGATATTCTTTTGGAACAGTATCTACAATGTTCATGCTTAATGCTTCAGCCTGGGAGTAACCATAAATTATTTCAGCACCACGATTCCATGCCAAAATATTTCCCTCTAAATCCTGGAAAGTGATTGCATCATTGGAATCCTGAATAACTGTTGCCATTCGGCGGAATTTTTCTAGTGATCCCATTTGCTCAGAAGTCGCTTTAGTTTTTTTAACTTTTGCCTTTATCTTAGGCTTTGATGTTTTTTGAACACGGGTTGCATTTTTTGCCATTTTTCACTCTTGGTTTTTACGTTGAAGTAAAGAAGTATTTGATTCATAGACACAGAAACGATTACATGTGCATTCATGGATTAAAGAAAAGGGCACAGGTCTTTCAGGAGTATAGATTTTTAATCATTTTTCAAGCTATCCCAATAAGTAAGCATTAGCTAATTTAATAAAATTGTTTATGATTAGTCGGGTATAAGGCCCGGTAGAAGAGGGAGATTTCACGATTGCCAGTAATCATTTTGAAAATTGGCATAATGGTAAAAATTTATTCAGGAAAACAACTTGCCATAACTTGAAGTGGAGAAGTGATTAATTGGAATGAGTCATGAACCGCTAGGCATTTCTATCATGTCATTTTTCACAAATAGAAAAATTTAATTTGTACTCTGTCTCAAAATTTTAAATTCTTGAGACAGAGTTCTTAGATTTTTTATTTCGAAATTTCTAAAAGACCTTTTAAATGTTGATTTAACAAATCAATTGTTAAAACTTTCTTATAGGAATGACATGAAAATCTAGCAATTTGCCCATTGCTTAGTCCCTCGATGTTGTATGAAAGTTCACTACCATCATCTTTTAGAGTTGATAGGTTAATTGGATTTGAACAAGAGTGCAGTCCTAGGATATAGTCTCCTTTCGCAATTTTCATATCTGTAGTCATTGTCGTTACGATTTCACAGGTAATAAGCTCATTTTTAACTACGAGGTAATCAGTGCCTGGTTTTTGGCCTTCAGAGCTGAAGTAAGATGATGGCTCATATCTTTGATTTAAATTGATATCATTTGCAATAGCGACTTTATGTTCATAGTCTACGCCAGATATTTCAGTACAACTTTTTTCAGCAAAAGCTGATACTGACATTAATGAAATAATACTTAGAATGAAAAACTTCATACTGACTCCTTAGAACTGTTGATTTTTGAAAGTATATCTCATTAATTTAGGGCCAAGTGTTGTCATGTATTTTTTTAAGGCATCATTTTTACCGTCTAATAATTAGACAAAGAATAGAGGATAATTTCGTATTTCTTAGATCTTATGGAAACGAACCAATAGGGTGGGAACTAGGTTTTCTGAGATATAAACTGCATTTCAAGATATTTTTGTGCAGCAGTGCTATCCATTTTTCAGTGGTCAAGTAACCATGGCCATAAGTTTCCCATTTTGATGGCAAACCATTTTTTTGTATTTCTTCTAAAGTCTTTTCGGCATTTATACCGTTACTTACAATGGCCACACTATCTTGAATCATTTCATAATATGCTTGTAGTTCTACTTTATTGCTTAATGGTCCATGTCCAGGAACAATTTGAGCATCACTTGGAGCAAGATTTAATACTTTCTTAATGTTTATTAGATAGTTCTTTAATCCACCTTTGATCTTCCCCTGTTAAAACGGACACACTTTTAAGCACATAACCCAACAAAGGGTATGTAGATGAAGTTGAAAACAAAGAAAATTGAACAAAAGAG
>JAYSPR010000301.1:0-4533 GCA_043721975.1 Bacteriovoracaceae bacterium | reverse complement strand
CTGGATTCTCTCCTATCTTAAGACCTAAATTGCCATGTAACGATTTAGTTCAAGTAAAATAATTTAGAGCTTTATTATTACTGGTAATCTTTACAAATTATCACATTTTTTTATAAGTGAATGTATGCTCTTCGAACTTCACCACTTAGGAGACGCCCATGAGTAAATTGATTGCTTTACTTGCACTATCTTTATCGATGAACTTAATGGCGTCAGACACCTACACCTGTGTGGCCAATATCAATACTCCAGATGCTCAAGTTGATATAGAAATCAGTGGCTCGACTCTAAAAGAAGGTGACCTTCACCTCAGCATAGACAATCTTTCTGATTTGCAATTTACAATACCTGCTGGTCAAATTTTAAACTTTAAGGTGAGTCATAAATCTCAATTGATTGTTCACTCGTTAGATGCACAATTAAAAAATACAGAAATTCTTCTTCAGTACAATAATGTCTCTAATAAAAAAAGTTTAGAAATTAATTTTCAAGGTATAAAAGCAGTAACTAATGATCTAGCGTGTTCGTTCGAGTAAGTTTGTTGTGGGGAAGCCTTCTGAATAGAAGGCTTATTTTTATTTTAAATTTGCGATTGCCTGCTTAAGTGTTTCATCTTTCTTTGCAAAACAAAAACGAATCATTCTCGAGCCTTCATCTGATTTTATATAAAAAGCTGAAGTCGGAATAGTCGCTACTTTCTTTTCTATCATTAGCTTTTTGCAGTATTCAACATCATTTTCTCCTTCGGGAAGCCTCGCCATTATGAAATAAGTTCCCTGAGGTTTGATGACATCAAAACCACATTCAATAAGACCAGACACGAGAATATCTTTTTTCTTTTTATAGTCAGCTTGGAATTCCTTTAAGTAATCATCCATTTTTAAAAGAGCTTCGGCCATGGCCACTTGTAATGGATGGGCCACACAAAAAGTGCTAAATTGATGAACGTTATGGATCGCTTGAACTAATCTTTTCGGAGCAATGGCCCAACCAATTTTCCATCCAGTTAAACCAAAAGTTTTTCCTGTTGATGAGATTGTAATTGTTCTCTCGGCTAAACCCTTATAGGTAGACGTTGGGCGATGAGCTTTTGAGTAAGTGAGAAACTCATAAACCTCGTCTGACAAAAGATAGAAGTCGTGCTGGGTAGCGAGGGCTCCGATCGTTTCTATTTCGTCATCAGAGAAAACTTTTCCACTTGGATTGTGGGGGTTATTTAAAATGAGAAGCTTAGTTTTAGGGCCAATGGCTTTTTTTAGTTCTTCTACATTAAAACTAAATTCAGGAGCATTTAATGTCACTGGTACGAGTTTAGCGCCAGATAGTTCAATGGCTGCCAAATAAGAATCATAAAAAGGTTCGAGGACAATAACTTCGTCACCAGGATTTAAAAGAGCTAAGCAAGTACAAAAAATGGCCTCTGTTGCACCATTTGTTACGACGACCTCACTCATTGGATCAACATTCATCTGGTAAAAACGTTTATAATTTGAAGCAATGGCTTCTCTTAAAGGTAAAATTCCCATTGAAGGAGCGTATTGGTTCTTGTTTTCATTTAAAGCTTTAGAGGCAAGGTCAATGACCCATTTAGGTCCATCAAAGTCAGGAAAGCCCTGAGAAAGGTTTATGGCCTTATTTTCCAGGGCAAGTTTCGTCATCGTCGAAAAAATCGATTCTTTAAACTGCTCAACTTTTGTATTTAAACTTTTCATGGCCACACCTTATTTTTAACTCAAAAAATAACACTTTTTACACTATCAAAAGTACAAACTAATGGCCAAAAAAAGTGAAATTGTCTATATAACAATCAATAAATTATTCCCAACCAAGGGTTTTTAAGTGTCTTTTATTACCAGTGCTCAAGATTATGAAGAAATGAAGAAACTCGCAGGCCTTGTGAGAGTCATGAATGGACTAGGTCACAACCCAGCGACCAGCGGAAATTATTCATTGAGATCTAAAACTTCTCCAGAGATTGCTTTGGTTTCTGAATCTGGAATTGATAAGAGTTCCTTTACCGAAGATAACTTTCTCCCTTTGTACTATCAAACTCGAAAAATGCATGAAAGTATTCTTAGTAGCAATAGAAAATCATCTGATGAAACAGATATTCATTTATCACTTTATCAAATCACTGATGCCAACTGCGTTTTACACAGTCATTTGCTAGATTCACTTTTATTTGCTGATTTATTTCCAGGCTTAGAATTCGCTCAAATTAAAGGCCTTGAACTACTTAAAGGTTTTAGAAATGTTAAGACTCACGATTTAGAAATTAATATTCCTATTTTTGATAATACTCAGAATATTGCTGAGCTTGCAGAAAGAGTGAAACCTGCCATTTTGTCTCAAAAAAATAATTACGGTTTGCTCCTCAGAGGCCACGGTATTTATGTTTGGGGAAAAAGTGTAGAGGAAGCAAAAAGGCATCTGGAAGTTTTTGAATATATTTTCAAGTACTACTTACAATCTAATAAAAAATAAAGGCAAATCTATGGCAAAGTTATTACTCTCTAAAACAAATGAAACAATTACTGATTTTAATCAAATTAAAAGCTATCTTGCCTCTCACCAAATTATGATAGACAAGTGGGAAGCCAGTTCAAAACTAAGTGATGATTCAACTCAAGAAGAAATTCTTGCAGCTTACGCTCATGAACTCAAGCCATTTATGGACAACCACGGCTTTCAAACAGCTGACGTTATTAATGTCCATCCAAAAACAGAAAATCTTGCGGTCATTAGACAAAAATTTATGAAAGAGCATCGCCACAATGATGATGAAATCAGATTTTTTGTTGATGGAGAAGGAATCTTCTGGTTTCATCTCGATAATGACGAAGTCATCGCTGTTACATGTACTGCTGGAGATTTTATGTCAGTGCCAAAAAATTTCAGGCACTGGTTTGATCTTCACCCCAAATATTTCGTGAAGGCCATTCGAATTTTTTCAAACATTGAAGGATGGGTCCCTCACTATACAGACTCTGGTATTGACCAGAAATATAACCCATGAAATTTATTTTAACTGATATTGAAGGAACAACAACGTCAATTAGCTTTGTCCATGACGAGCTATTTCCATATTCCCAAAAAAGGCTCTTATCTTTCTTGGAACAAAATCATGAAAATGACGAAATTGAAGACTGTCTCAATCAAGTTAAAAAAACTGTTCTTGAAGAAAATGGACTATCAATAAATAATGAAGAATCTGGTTTAAAGCTTCTCGACTGGATTAAAAGTGATCGCAAACATCCGGCACTAAAAAATCTTCAAGGCTTAATATGGGAGACAGGTTATTCTTCAGGTGAAATTAAAGGTCATATTTATGATGATGTTTTACCTAATTTAGAAAAATGGAAAAAAGCTGGTATCACGTTAGCAGTCTATTCCTCTGGGTCAATAAAGGCCCAGTATTTAATTTTTCAATATTCTATTAAAGGAAACTTAAGGCCATATTTTTCTCATCATTTCGATACGGGAGTTGGAAACAAGAGAGAAGAAAAATCTTATGAAAATATTGTAAAATTACTTAATTGTTCACCCCAAGATGTACTTTTTCTTTCAGATATTAAAGAAGAATTAGATGCTGCAAGAAGAGTTGGACTACAAACAATTCAGTTAGTAAGAAAAAATGACGTTGTCACTGGAGATCACCGAATCGTTGCAACTTTTAGCGAAATCTAAAATCTCCACCAAAAATCTAAATTGAGTAAATAGCCATCTCTTCCAACTTCGAATTGAGAGAAATCATTTGAAGAGACTCCGATCATCGTATGAAATTCTTTATCGACAATATAGTATCCTACGACTCCACCAACTTTCTTTTTATTAACATCAATCTTGGGTCCAAAAATAAGTCGGTTCCAATTAGAAAATAAGTATCCATAAGCCAGAGACAATTCAAGATTAAGGTTTCTTAAGTACTCTTCGGAATTATAAAGATATTCATCTTGAGGCTTTTGAGTAAAAACTCTTAGTTTTATAAAAGAGTTAAAATTCGCATTAGTGATCATATCAAGATAGCCCGTAAACTGGTAAGAGCCTCGCGATTTCTTTGCGTAATATTGAAATCCATTTTCAAATGAGAGCTCGTAATCATCATTTTTAAATAATGTATTTTTTAAAGAAACATTGAGAACTTTAAACATCGTTGAAATGAGGTTGGTATTCACCTGAAATTGAGAACTCACACCATAACTTAAAATCGAGGGACCTGCGAGATATTCATTCTTAGTTAAATTAGAGGCCGTAAAACCTTGAGCAAGTCCCGTGTACACAAGTGGCCTATATTTTGCTGCCACTTTCTTATCATTATGAATAAAAAGATCGTGCCGAGCTGGAAAATCTTCATTTTTAGCAGAGCTTAAATCAGCCTTTCGAAGATAATTCTCAGGGCGAATCATTCCACTTTTATTATGAGTTTCTATCGTCGTGATCTTTACCTACTTTAACGGAGTCCCTTTTAAGCAGCATAACGGTTTTGTTCAGCATACTCTTTCGGACTCATATAACCAAGTGAAGAATGCAATC
>JAYSPR010000300.1:0-2054 GCA_043721975.1 Bacteriovoracaceae bacterium | reverse complement strand
GTTTTCAACTTCATCTACATACCCTTTGTTGGGTTATGTGCTTAAAAGTGTGTCCGTTTTAACAGGGGAAGATCAAAAGCTTTCTTTGGACTTATTTTTTTGTCAGTAAAGAATGTCGTTTTATTTGTCGGCAATTTAAATCTAAAAGCTTTTTTATCACCTTCAATAAAAACATCTCCATTGATATAATCTAAGGAAACACTAATTAAATTCATCGCAGGTGATCCAATAAATTCTCCCACAAATGAATTAATTGGATTGTTAAATACATCTTGAGGAGACCCAATTTGCTCGATAACACCATTTCTAAGGACAACGAGCTTATCCGCTAAGGTCATTGCTTCAAGCTGATCATGAGTCACGTAGATTGATGTTCCTTTTTGATCGAGATGGAATTTTTTAATTTCAGCTCGCATCTTATGGCGAAGTTTGGCATCTAAGTTTGAGAGAGGTTCATCAAATAAAAATATTTTGGCATCTTTAACGATCGCTCGTCCCATGGCCACACGTTGGCGTTGTCCGCCTGATAGATCTGAAGGTTTTCTTTGCAAGTATTCAGTTAAATCTAAAATCTCAGCGGCTTTATTTACTTTTTCTAAAATAATTTCAGGGCTGACTTTTTTAATTTTTAAACCAAAAGCAAGATTATCAAATACAGTCATATGAGGATAGAGAGCGTAGTCTTGAAAAACCATGGCAACATTTCTTTCGCTGGGCTCAAAGTTTGAAATATCTTTTTCTTTAAGGAGAATTTCACCACTCGTGAGATTTTCAAGGCCTGCCACCATTCTTAAGAGGGTGGATTTTCCGCATCCTGAGGGACCAACAAAAACCACGAACTCACCTTCATTAATTTTTAAGTTTAATGCTGGGATAATTGTTTTTTTATCGTCGTAGCTTTTGGTGATATTTTTTAATTCGAGCATATTAGATTTACCTAGAAAAATGATTCCATTTGAACACCATAAGATCCACCAGCTGTTTTCTTGGCATAAGTTGGAGCATTTTGGGCTATATTGGTCTTGTTGTTTTCACTCCAAAATGAGTGAGTGTAAAAAGCTCTTAGAACTGGTCTTCCCCAAATATTTTCATTGATACTTAGCTGAGGAGCAAAAGTCAGACGAGTGAGTTTCTTGGCGCCACCGTTTTGAACAATGCTGCTTCCTGCTTCAGTGACAAGGTGAAAATTTTGAGTGACTCGGTAAACAGGTCTTATCCCTAATCCCATCCATTGCTCTTTTGTATTGTCGTGAACAATAAGTCTTTCGTGGTTGACTGATAAATGGAAAGCCCATTTTTCATTAATATCAAAAGTAGTATGGTTAATAAATCTTAGACGTTTTTCACTGCTTTGAGTGCTACCAGGAACTGTAAGTGTATCACCATAAAGATTGAAACTACTCATGAGGCCTTGACCAAACATAATCGCTGTATGGTTGAATCCTGCAGTTCCAAGACTTAAATCAAAGAGTGTTCCAAGAACAAAGCCATTCGACTTACGGTATTTGACTCCACTCGATAAATTAGTTGATTCGGGTGAGTGTCCAAAAGCCACCCAGAAATGCTCTTTGAGTGAATCACTTAATTTTATATCTTTTAAGCGAGCATCATAGACGGTGAGACCTTGAACTCCTACATTCGTTTTTGTGTCCGAGACCTTGCGAAGATAAGCAAGTGAGAGTTTTCCACCTAAGAGATCAATATTTCCTACACCCGCACCATTTCCATTCATGCTGCCAAAATAATAATAGTCGTCTATATAAACGTCTTGGTCGCGGTAAAACTTTTTACCTACCCAAAAATTCCAAGGAAGATCATTCACACCTTGTATTTCAGCGAAGGCTTCAACAAAGTTTGTGCTTTGAGAAGCAGACTCTGTGGCATCTTTACCGTCGTGAGAATTTGACAGTCTAAATTGGGTAAAAACTTTTTTTGAATCAGTTTTAATATGATTAAATTTAAAGGCGATCTCTAAATAATTTGAGCATTCGTTCCCAAGTCTAAACTCGTTTCGGCCCTGGGCGCCTACGCCAGCGCCTACCTGACAACGGTGA
>JAYSPR010000299.1:0-12409 GCA_043721975.1 Bacteriovoracaceae bacterium | reverse complement strand
AGTTTGAATAAAAATTATTCACACCATACTTCATCCAATTTGATTTTGCATTGTCAGATTCCCAAAATGCATACCAAGGAATTCTCGATTCATAAACTGAAGACCAAACCATGTTGACTTCATCGTGAGTTAATCCCAAATCTTTTTCATTAAAATTTTCTAGGTAATGCATAAGCATATTTTGGTGAAAATTTCTTCTTTCTGTAATTAATTTTTCAACTTGAACAATTACATAGCTCATAGTGTTTAACATAGGAATGTTACTTAATCTTTTACGAGCGAAATCAAGGGCCCAAGTGACAACTTTATAAGTCACATTTCTTTTATAAAAAAATGTAGGATCTTTTACATTCGCTAAGATAGTTGGATCTAGCATCATGATAGCATCAGTCATTTTTCCTTCAAATTGACTTACGACTTGATTAAAAACTGGATTATTAAAAACTTGATCAACATTAAGAGCAGCTAATTTTTGAAGTGAATCAACAGTCGTTTGAACATATTGATCGTATTCAGCATTAGTATAACCTTGCTCAACAAATAAATCGCGATCAGCTTCTAATAATGCTGTCACTTCTGAAGCATACTGCCCAGCAGATAAGTTTGAGGTTCCGATCAGAGCTTGCTCAGCTTTTAATTGAGATTTAATCATTTCAATATAAGGCTTAACAGAAAACTTTACTGGTAATGTACGATCTTTAATCCCCAGTAGTGATCCATCAGTATTTCTTAAAATTTGAAAGCGCTTAGTGAAAGCGTCAGATGATTTGGCAAATGCCGGGCCAGAGTTTAAGACTAATAAACTAACTAGTCCCAACATAATTGATAATGATTTCATTTTTCCTCCTAATAAATAAAACAGCGAACTATTTCATGTTAATGGAAAATTTGAAAAAGATTTGGATGTAAGAAAATATGATTTATCACGAAATTATTTTGACAGAAGCTTTAACTCAACTTCATCCCAAAGTGCTCGCCTTAACATTAATGACTTTATTCCAGCGAGTCTTGCTTCTTCCCATTTAGTTTCATTATCGCCACATAATGATTTCAAGCAATCATGGGCCAGATGAGAATGCTCTCCGCCATCAATTTCAATATGTCTTTCAAGATAGTAACAAAGATTGGGAAAAGATTTTTTAGCATCTTCATTAAAATTTATTTTTAAGTCGCCAAGAATTGAAGTAAACATGTCAGGAATAAGTTTTTCTCTTCCAAAGAAAAAAGCTGCAGCTACTTCGTGGGTCTTTCCATTGATCGCCAAATCAATATTAAAATTAACAAATTGCTCTTCAGCTTTAGTGCACCATCTTTTATAGCTCATATCTTCAACTAAATTTAATAAACGCAACGGATTTGCACCTACATCATTCATAGCATTTAAATAGAGTGTAAAATGATCACAGGCTTCTCCATTTAAATTCTTATCACTTTCTTCTCCGAGAACTATTTCATTAATCATTCGAACGACATTTTTTGGATAGGCACTTGGTTTCCATGGCAATGTTACGCAAGTAATATCTTTTTGAAGTCGCTTTAAAAGAGACATAAAATCCCATACTGCAAAAACATGTGATTCCATGAATATTTTTAAATCATCTATTGATTTTATTTTTTGATAAAGTTTATGAGTCGCAAGAGCTTCATGGTGATTAATTAAACTCGGATGTTCCATAATAGATTTCATTAGTGCTTTTCCTCAAGGCTAAACTTGAGACCTTTATATCACTAAATTTCGAAATCGTCGTAGGATTGATCAAAATTAACATCTAATTCTTTAGTAAAAAAACGGCGAGAAAAATACTGGCCAGCTCTGATGGTTTTAATAAAATCATATTCTTCGAGGCGACGAAGTGCAGAATAAACATCTTCTATTCCCACTCCTAAATTTTTTGCCATTTCGGTATGAGACATCATTTGAGAAATACCATGAGAGCGATGAAGATTTGGAAAGCTCCACACTCTACGATAAATATACATGAGTACTAAAATCTCTATACGACTCAACTTATAATCGACAATGATTTTATCAAAAAAAATATCAGGAATTTCAGACGTTGAAGGCCTGTGCTCTTGACTTCTGCCAGAGGTTTCATGAGTGTCATCCGTTTTGATTTTGGAGCGATGATCGGCGAGAATTGAGTGTAAATCTACCATAAACCATTCCCTGTTTTTGTTCCCCTTCTATTCCTTAAAGGAAACTCTCGCTTTTAGTATAGCACATTTTACCTAAATGGAAAATATCTAGTTTGCTAGAGGGAAATACTTGCCCCATTCACTCAAGCGCTTGACCCATAAAATAAAGCTCACTCTGATTAAACAGACGAGTTTCCGTTTTATTAAAGCCTAGCCGGTGATAAAAACTCACATTGGGAGCATCTAAGGATGTGATTAAGTGAACACCTTTAATAGACTTCTCTCGCAGGATCTCTAGGTAGTGCTTAACCAGTAGACTTCCCCACCCCTTACCTCGAGCATCAGGATGAAAATTAATGTGGAGATGGGCCGGATACAGCTCAAAATAATCTTTAAAGACAAGTAGGCCAGGAACATTTAAAACTTTCAAAGACTCCAGTGAATTATCACAAGCACTTAAATAACCCATGAGCTTTCTGGCGCCTTCAGTCGTTTCAAACAAGAGAAAGAAACTTTGAGAATAGTTTTCTAAATAATCCCCACACCAGCGTTTAAAAAAAGCTTCCTTTTTAATTTCATCAGTGAAACTTTTAATAGAACTTGATAAAAAGAAAATGTTTTTGACAGACTCACACGCACTTTTTTTATTTTCGCTGTCAAGGCTGTCAAAAGTTAAAATCTCAAGCATGCTTCTTACCTTTAGCAACCTTCTCTAAAAATAAATAATAACGATAGTATGATCTTTTTTCTTTAGGAAGCTTCTCTAACACATCACTTGATATGGTGATATTGGATGCCTCAGTAAAATCGAGTAGAAAATGTGATGCATAATAAGTTAACCATTCTTTTTTATCATCTAAGTTTTTTAAGTCCTTAAGAAGGCTAAAATCCTGAAGATTTAAAAAAGAGAGAGAGGTAATATTTTTTATAGTCTCTAGATCTTTAACACTTGATATATTTTTATAAGATTCATCAAACGATGCTAAACTTTTTAAAGTTTTTTCAGGCAATGAAAAAAAATCTGAGACAATTCTTGCTTGGGTTTTATCTTTCAAAAAAATATCAACTAAAAGGTCAAGGTCCGTCTTACATTGTAAATCAAAATCAAATTCTTTAAAAAAATTGAGGGTGGCAGGTAAATTTAATTGATTATCGAGGGAGTAAATTTTAAAAAGGGCCAGGAATTTACCCGCCCACTTTGACTTACGAAGTTCTTCTTTGAAGTGATATAAAGGCAATTCAGTGAGATCAAAACTAGATAAGTGGCCTGTGATCGATGGGGATATCTTAAAATCTAAAGTGAGATGAAATCGCAAGAGTCTTAAAAAACGAACTGAATCAAAGAAAAAGTAATGACTGATTTCTCTAAGTACTCTAGTTTTTAAATCATCACATCCACCAAAAGGATCGATAATTTGCTCTGAATCATTTAAGAAATTGAGTTCAAGCCCAATAGCATTAATCGTAAAATCTCGTCTCGAAAAAGAAGTTTTATAATCTAGTTTATCATCGAGGCTGGCCTTAAAATGATGGTGGGACATATTTCCAGACATGGGGGTTTCTATTCTTGGAGTAGAAAATTCAAGATCAAACTCTCCATGCTTCACTCTTAAAATTTCATAGGGAAGTTCTTCTACTTTTAAACCCATTTGCTTTAAAAATAAAAGAAGCTCTGGAATTTTTTTTTGTCTCACCTCAAAATCGAGGTCGTGACTTAAAGTCTTATTCAATAAAAAATCGCGGACAGCTCCACCCACGAGGCACAATTGATACCCATTTAATTCAATTTCTTTGAGAATTTTTTTTAAGTCAGAAGGCAGTTCATTTTGAAATGTCATATCTTAAATGTATCACGATGAGATAAAAGTCTATCAATAGTATTTTTGATTCTGACTAAATTCTCTGATTCTTTATGATAAACAATAAAAAGTTTTCCACTAGGAACTTCAAATTCGTCCCCCAACGTCAGAACTTTATCTTTAAAATACGATCGATTTAAGACGTGATTTGGAACAACGGCAATGCCTAGCCCTTCACTTACTGCTTGGAGCATATGCCCGTGAGAATTGACTGAAAATCTAACGTTGAGTTTTTTAGGGAGATTTTTAAATTTCGACCTACACCATTTCATAAATAAATGATCATTTTGTTCAAATAAAACCACTGGAATGGACTCTAAACTCTCCAGAGTTAATTTTTTATTAAAAAATTCATCTTTAAGTGTGTGAGGAAAAACCAGTGTTGATTTTTCTTCTAAAAAAAATTCTCTCTCACCTTGAAGTGGTAAGTCATCTTCAGGAAGTATCAGAATATCTAACTTATTCGCCTCAAAATCCGACAAGAGGTCTTCTTGATGACCCATTCGCACTGACAATTGAAGTTCTGGATGCTCTTTAGCGTGCCAGACAACTTCTTTAGCAAGCCATGTTTTTCCAATACCAGTCAAAGTTCCAATGCGAACTTTACCCTGCATTTCATTTTTATCCCCTCGAAGTTCTTCAAGAGTTTGATCCATTTTTTCAATGAAATTAGTTGCGAGAGTAAAAAGTTTTTCACCTTCTGGGGTGAGTACAACGGCTTTCCCAGAACGTTTAAAAATTTTTACATCAAGTTTTGATTCAAGATTTTTGACACTTTGGCTTATGGCCGATTGAGTGACCCCTAAGACATCAGCGGCTTTAGAAAAACTCTTGGCCTGGGCCACAGCAATAAGTGTTTGGAGTTGGGATGTTTCAATCATAATAATGGCATTTAAATAAAATCTAAGGAATTAGGCAAGTTGAATTATGAAAAAGAAGTAAAGATTACTATAGCTTCTAACAACCCCTGCTAGCTTTCCCTTGTAATCTTTACCAATTTTATTCATAGACCTAACAATCTTCGCTACGAGAGAGATAAACTTGATAGATCTTATGTTCTTTAACATCGATAACGATCAATTCAATAAACGAAACTCCACAATATCCAGGTCCATTGCCAGTATAACCAAATTTCACCCCTTGGTTTTCAAGGCGCTTAATTAGAGGTTGCCATTTCGCTTGAAGATCAAAAATTTGGGCCTTGAGAGTTTTTAATTCTTCTTTGTTTGCTTCCGCTTCATACTCTAAACCTTCAATTTTATCCTTGAGAAAGCCTTCAGCAAATTCTCCCATCCCGCTTGCTGACTTAGTCGACGTAAAGCCTTCATCAACTTCATCACCAAAGGCCATATCGCTAATTTCCTTAAAAATAAGCTTTCTGTCTGGATCTTCACCGTAAGACTCTTTCAAAAAATTTTCAAACATCTCTGTGGCATTCTTTCCTGCAATCGTTTGCACTTCAAAACCCATAGCAAGACTTGCTAGAGTTTCCACACTGGAGCGAACCGTTGGTGATCCTGCGAATGTTGTGTTGACTGAAAGAACGCTTACTAATAGTGCTAGTAAAAATGATTTCACGTTGGAATCTCCTGCTAAATTACTCATTGCTTCAAAAGTTAATGGTTTATAAAGCAAAGACTCGCGAGAATCAATTAGATTAATAGAATGTTGTTTATTTAATAATTAGATGAATACTTAGCTATCTTGTCACGCAGGCCATATAGAGATCTTTAGTGAAATTTGTCCCAGGATTTTTATCAAAATATTTGCAACCTTGATCAAAAAGTCTCTTTTGTTCCTCCTCAGGAGAAAGAGGGGGTGGCTCATTACTTTGGGCCATATCTCGCTTCATGGCCTCTCCCACTGTCTTGGTAATGTTTAAATCACCCACCCAACGATTAAGATCACCACAGGAAATATAGATTTTCGACTTATAAGATTTTTGCATCCGATTGCACCAAGCTGCTTGCGCGCGAACAAATCCATCAATCTGTTCGATAGACTTCCCTTTGATATTCACTAATTCTCCTTTGGCATTTTTAGTTGTCCAGTAGCCAAATATCGAGTCGACCATTTGGTCGTTAAAAGTATTAAGCACCCATTCACAAATATATTTTTTCTTTTCAAAAAGATCGATCCCTTTTTGGCAATCTCCAAATTCTTTTTGAAAGTCAGTTGTATACTTTAATAATGCCTGAGGATAATTTTCACATGATTTTTTATTAAGAGGATCTTTTAAAAAGAGAAGATAACCCTTAAATCGATCAATTTTCTGTTTTTGTTCTTTTGATTCAGACACATGATTTAAAAAAGGTTTAATCATACCTGCCACTTTATCACCTGGAGTCGCAGGCTCTTTCGCACACTGAACACAGTCCCCATTATCTTGTGAAGTCACATTCACAAAGCATTCTTTTCCAAATAAAAGTGTAGGAATGAGGCAAATAAATAGGACAAAAAAATAAGTGTTTCTCATTAAAATCCCTATCGGCTCCCTTATCTACAATCTTTATTCTACTATAGCAGGATCTGCCTTTTGGGCAAAAAAAAGGGAGGCCCTAAGACCCCCCTTTTATGTAAAATCAATGTGATTAAAACTATTCTGCTTGAGCAGCTAGCTTATCTTTTCTTTCAGCAATAACTTTCTCTGCAACGTTATTTGGGCATTCAGCGTATTTCGCGAATTCCATCGTATAAGACGCTTTACCTGCTGACATAGATCTAAGAACAGTTGAGTAACCAAACATCTCTGATAACGGAATCAAAGCGTTGATTGTAACCTCACCTTGGTCGTTTGATTCAGAAGCTTGGATGATACCGCGTCTTGAAGAAAGATCCCCGATAACTCCCCCTTGATACTCATCTGGAGTCTCAACTTCAACTTTCATGATTGGCTCAAGGATGACTGGATTAGCTGCTTTTACAGCTTGTCTCATGGCCATACGAGAAGCAATACGGAAGGCAAGGTCAGATGAATCGACATCGTGGTAACGACCGTCTTGAAGGTAAACTTCAACGTTAATAAGTGGGAATGCAGCGAGTGGACCTTTGTCCATAACGTCGTTGAATCCTTTTTCACAAGATGCGATGAATTCGTTAGGGATAGATCCCCCTCTGATTTCGTTATAAAATTTGAAGATTTGTTTTTCATCTTCTTTTTTCTCATCTAATAAAGGCTTGATCATCCCAACAACTTGACCGAACTGTCCAGATCCACCAGTTTGCTTCTTATGAAGGTAGTCAAACTTAGCTTCGTTTCTAATCGTCTCGCGATAGTTAACTTGAGGGGCACCAACTTGAACGTCACAGTTGTATTCACGCTTTAATCTTTCTACGTAAATCTCAAGGTGAAGCTCTCCCATTCCTGCAATGCGCGTTTCAGCTGATTCTTCATCAGTGAAAACGTGGAAAGTTGGATCTTCTTTCATAAATCTTGAAAGACCTTTTGAAAGACGAGTTTGCTGATCTTTATCTTTAACTGAAATTGAAAGCTCGATAACGGCTGCAGCGATGTGCATCCCTTCACATGAAATATGATCTAACTTATCGTCGCCAACGAAAGTATCCCCTGAAGCACAATCGATACCGATGATAGCGATAATATCCCCTGAACCAACTGTTTCAATGTTTTCGCGATCGTTAGCGTTCATTCGAACGATACGTCCTACGCGCACTCTTTTTTTCGTACGTGTGTTAATGATCGTGTCACCTTTATTTAAAGTCCCTTGGTAAATACGCGTATAAGTCAACTGACCAAACTGCTCGTCAGTAATCTTGAAGGCCATACAAACAAGTGGCTTAGTGTTATCAGGAATAAGTTCAATTTTTTCTTTAGTATCGTTATCGATAGCAATTGGTTTTTTACAAACTAATGGAGAAGGAAGGTATCTTGAAACAGCGTTAAGAAGAAGTTGAACCCCTTTGTTCTTGAAAGCTGATCCCATAAATACTGGAGTCAATTTTAAAGACTGAGTTCCTTTTTTAATCGCATTATGAATTTCTTCTTCAGAAATAGCTTGTCCTTCAAGAATTTTTTCAACCATGCTGTCATCGAATACTGAAGCAGCATCAAGTAGTTTTTCTCTGAACTCTTCAACTTCGTCTACCATGTCAGCTGGAATGGCTTCAACTCTAACTTTTTCTCCGTTTTCTCCGTCGAAGAAATAAGCTTCCTTCGTGATAAGATCAACGACCCCTCTGAAGTTTTCTTCTGCCCCAATTGGAAGTTGCATTAAAACAGCATTGTGGAAAAGTTTTTCTTTAAGAGCAGCAACACCCTTATGAGGATTCGCTCCCATACGGTCCATCTTGTTTAAGAAGGCCATACGAGGAACAGAGTAACGCTTCATTTGTCTATCAACAGTAATTGACTGCGACTGAACACCTGAAACAGAACAAAGAACTAAAATAGCTCCATCTAAAACTCTAAGTGAACGCTCAACTTCAACTGTGAAGTCAACGTGGCCCGGAGTATCGATGATATTAATACGACATTCTTTATCGATGCCTTCTGCATATGTGATACCTTTTTCATCAATTCCTTTCCAGTAAACTGTCGTAGCAGCTGATGTAATTGTGATCCCTTTTTCTTTTTCAAGTTCCATGTGGTCCATAGTCGCCCCAGCACCACCACCGCGAACTTCTTCAATCTTGTGAATTTTGTCACAGTAAAAAAGAATACGTTCAGTAAGCGTTGTTTTTCCTGAGTCGATGTGAGCAGAAATCCCAATGTTTCTGGTTCTTGCCATTAATTTCATAATTCATTCTCCAAAAAGGTTGTTTACCCTAAAAATTGCTTAAGTTTTTTATTAAAAATTAAAGTCGAATCATAAGGAATTTAGAGAGATGAGTCAACGAACAAATGAACTTCTACCGCTTTAGACCTCAATAAAATCCATAAAATAATAAACTCAAAGCATCAAAAAAATTGACAAGCTCCCTAAAAATCTCTAAAAATTTTATTCTTTTAAAAATTTAGCATTCAAAACTGGTATTTACATAAGGCACAACAAATTATGAGTGGTGATTTAACCAAACAAGATCTTTACGAAGGTGTAAAAACATTAATAGAGACAGATGCTCTCCACATTCACCTGCCCCAACAAAAACTTTTCACTCTTTTTTCTGTTGGTTTTCAATATCTTCTTTTTGAATCTACGAGAAACCCAGGCGCCTATATAATTCGAGTGGAAGATGGTTATTTGGCCGAAAAATTAGCTAAAAAATCTAAAGATCCTTCAACTAGAAAATTTATGCAGTCTCTTTTAATTCCTAGAAAATTAAAATATGAAAAATCATTTTTTTATTTGGATTATTTTCATTTGGGATCGTGGAACATGACGAGTGAAATTCCCAAAGAAAAAATAAAAGCCGCTCTAATTGTCAAAAACACATCAAATAAACCCATGATGGAAATTGATATTGAAGGTGAAACTGATACTGCTGTCATGGACACCATAAAAAATGCTGAATACTTAAAAATGCTTATGGAATTTGTTCCGAGAACCATTTCAATAGCCTTTGAGGAAAACTATTCCGGAACGACACAACTTTCTTTTCCTTTTATCAAAAAAGAAAAAGAAAAGACCATCTCAGGTGTCACTATTAATGAAGACTTAGAGTGGGACGATTAACTTTAAGCTAACCCTATAAACATTACTCATACTAATCTATTTTCTACCTCAGTACCCAAAAGAGTGATATGTCATAGGCCGTAATCTTATTACTCGCTGGGGACAAAATGAAAAAATTAGTTTTATCATTTATTGTATTAGCTTTTTCTGCCTCAATCATGGCCTCAGAATATGTTTATACATGTGCTTCAAGTAAAAACCAAAAAATCTTTGCTGTCGGGCAAAGCCAAAATATTGTTATTGAAATTAGTTCTGACTTGATGTTCATAAATAATTATTCAAAAATTTGGAATTCTCTCAACTTGGATGATGAAATTAATGGTCTTTGGTCTTTTAAAAGTTTTAGTACTGGGACTCTTCACGCAACTTTAGGACTCACGGCCAATATTAATTCAAAAATGGTTGAAGGGGCTACATACGGACAAATCACTTTGTTTAGAGAATTAGATTCGAACTCACTCACTCAAGATTATAGCTGTCTTTTAACTGAAACAAGACGCTAAAACTAAGCCAATCTCCGAGCAAAAGACTACACATAGCGCGCTTTTTACCGTACCAACCTATAAGTCCATAAAAATTAAAGATCTCAAATGAACTATCGATAAGATAGCAAATCATTTGGAGGATTTTATGTTCACTATAGTAGGTGCAGTTGTTACTACGGTCTGTGTAATCATGGGTTATGTTCTTCACCATGGTAATCTAGCCGTTCTCTGGCAGCCAACGGAACTTCTCATCATCGGTGGTGCGGCCATTGGATCTCTAGTCATGGCCACCAACCCTTATGTCGTGAAAGGAATTATTGCTAATAGTATAAAATCATTAAAAGGCAGCGGTATTAATAAAGCCGCCTATATCGAACTACTTCAATGTATGTTTGAACTTATTAAAATGGCCTCGGCCAATCCCATTTCAATCGAACCTCACGTCGAAAATCCTGAAGCATCAGATATTTTTAAGCGTTACCCAACAGTGCTACATAATCATCATTGCATCGATTTTATTTGTGACACTCTGAAGGTTCAAATTGCATCGTCACTTTCTCCTTATGATTTAGAAGATCTAATGAACTCAGATATCGATGTTGTAACGGAAGAAGAACATACTCTTGTTGGATCAATTAACAGAGTCTCAGATGCCATGCCTGGTCTGGGTATCGTAGCTGCCGTTTTAGGGGTTGTTATTACTATGGGTAAACTGACTCAAGGTAAGGAAGTTATCGGTATGTCAGTTGCGGCTGCCCTGGTTGGTACCTTTTTAGGAATTCTTGCCTCTTATGGTTATTTACAGCCTTTAGGTGCTAAAATTGAATCAAACTTAAAAGAAGAAATGCGTTTCATGACTACGGCTAAAATATGTTTACTCGCTTTTTCTAAAGGAGTGAATGCTAAAGTGTGTGCAGAATTTGGAAGAAGAAGTATTGCCCCAGAATTTCGTCCTACTTTTAAAGAAGTCGATGAAGCGACGGCAAACGCTGGGAAAAAATAAAAGTTAAACTAACTTATGTTAATCATTTAATGAAAAAGGAATTTCATTATGGCAGACGACAAAGCACCTATTATCATCAAGAGAATTAATAAGGGCCACGGTGGAGCTCACGGTGGTGCCTGGAAAGTTGCCTTCGCCGACTTCATGACTGCGATGATGGCCTTCTTCCTGGTTATGTGGCTCATGGGTGCAGATGAAGCCACAAAAGCTGCTATCGCCGATTATTTTACGACGGCCACTATTTTTAAAGGTGGATCTGATTCGGTCGGTAAAAATGGAAGTGCACCCAATACTTCTTACTCCGTTTTAAATGGCCAAGAAGGTGGATTTGATGAGGCCGATATCGTTGAACCAGCGAGACCTCGTCCCGTCTATCTTCAAGAACATAAAGTCTTATCAAAATTAGTCGATGAACTTTTTGATGGAAATGCTTTTAGTGCTGATTACAACTCTGATTACTTAAAATTCGCGATTCCCGGAAATATTGTTTTCCAATTTGGATCAATAGAAATTTCTTACGAAGGAAAAAATTACTTAAAAAAATTAGCTGATGTTTTTAAAGACTATGAAGGCTCAGTCTCTATTATTGGCCATACCGAAAAAGGTGAAGGGGCCACTGACCAGGCCAATTGGGAATTATCTTTTAAGCGGGCCATGGCCATCAGAACATCTCTCATTAATGATTTTGGGGTTATTCCAGATAAACTCATTCCGGTAGCGAAGTCCAATGCGATGGAGTCTAGTAGTGAAGAAGAAAATAAAGGGATTAACATCAATCGACGTGTGGAATTTATTTTAAGACATAAAAACTTTTAACTGGCAGAAAACTGCAGAAACTTATAAGCCTATAAGTTAAATTAAATTAATAATATTACAATATTTTTAAAAATAGTGATAAATTTCAAGATATGGAAATAATTAAAGCAATAAACATTCTAATCGTTGATGATGATGTAGATATTGCAGATATCATTAATTTTTTGATTCTGAATATAATTCAAGTCAATGTAAAAACTAACATTTGTTTTTCCGGCAATGACGCCATTAAGGCCTTGGAAATTGAAGCCTATGACTATTGTATATGTGATCATAATATGCCCAATGGCACTGGAGACTTAGTTCTCCAATATATAATCAACAAAAATCTTAAGACTCAATTCATTCTTTGCTCAACAGTGACTGTTTTAACCCAACCTGAAAAATATCCACAAGACAAGATGATCTTCCCCTGTTAAAACGGACACACTTTTAAGCACATAACCCAACAAAGGGTATGTAGATGAAGTTGAAAAC